>CAMPGR010000009.1 GCA_946885605.1 uncultured Pseudomonadota bacterium | reverse complement strand
CGCCAAGCTCTATGCATCCGAAATCTCCAAGTGGGCGAAGGTCGTGCAGGCGGTGGGGTTGGGCCCGCAGTAGCGGCCGCTTGTCTCGCGGCTTGCCTGGCAGCGGCTCGCTTCCATGAGCGAGCCCGTCTCGATCCTCGACGAATTCTTCGAGAGGCTCGAGCGTCCGCAATCGCCGAACAACTGGCTGGTGGCGCCGGAAGGCTTTGTCGTCGAGCCTGATGTCGTCGCGCCTCTGTTCAACGTTCCCCCGGGTGTTCTGTTCCAGGCCCTGAAGGCTGTCGTAGTGGAGAGCGGCGGCGTGGTGGTCGAGGAAACGGCCACTGCGATGCATGCCGTTGTCACTACGCCCCTCCTTCTATTCAAGGACGATGTGTGGGCGTTGGTCCTTGCGGTCCCCGTGAAAAGGTCCACTCTCGCAATTTATTCGGCGTCCCGCGTTGGGTATTGGGATTTCGGGACCAATCGCCGGCGGCTGAACGCCTGGATCCAGCGTCTCGAGCACCTCTTTGCCGGCAATGAGCCAGCCGGAGCTCCGCCGGGAAGCGGGAGGAACTGACCGGGCAGCGCGCCGTCCGGGTCGCCTGTCGATATCGAATGCCCTGGTTCGACTAAGCAGTGAGAGCCCCGAGTCCGGGGCTCGGGAAGAACCGGGAGCTTCAAATGGAACTGCTCTTCAGCGCTTTGCAGCTGCTGCGCGGGTTGTGGTCGAAGATCGGCCTTTACGCCCTCATCGAGATCGCATTGCCCGGCGGCACGCTGCTTGCGCTCATCCTCTACGCGTATCGCCGCTCACGCGCGAGTCCCAGGAAGCCCATCGTTACAAAAGAGAGCGATCGGCGAAACAGTATGGAAACAGACAGGCGCTATATTGACGGGCGCTATATTGCTTCCTGGTTCTGTCCATCGTTGCCCGCCCGCAAGTCCGCTGCCGGCATGAAGGGAATTATCCGTTGATCTTGCCTACGTATCTCTTGTGGTGCTCCGCCGCTTCCTGCTCGCCGGACGATAGGAAGTTGAAGAGCCGGCGCGGCTCGGTTATTTCTGCCGCAAAGAAGCATCGCGTCAAGCGGGGCAGCCAAACGGCGCGCTCCGCGCGGCGGAACAGGCTCTCCGGCACTGGCTGATGGGCCTGATACTTCGCTCGTGGCGAGTCATTCGTGAACAGCGCACCTTCACACCGTAGTAGAAGGACTACGCCGGCAGTCGGATTCTGCTGACGTGACACTCCGAAACCCGCTCTGTAGCATCGATTACGGATCCAAGAACGAGAATCGGGGCGCTGCCTAGCAAGGCAGGGCAGGCGCAGCGCATCAGTTCAACGAAGGAGGGTGTTATGGACACAATGAGGATTGCGGCGAGGGTGGTCGCTCTCGCTCTTGGCGGGTTTATGGGGTCCTCGGTATTCGGCGCCGAGTACACCGCTGTAATGGTGAACGACATCAAATGGCAGGAGGCGCCAACACTTGCTCCCGGTGCCAAACTCGCTGTCATCGATGGCGATCCGAGCGCTTCCGGGCCGTTCGTCATGCGCATCAAGCTGCCGCCGAAGTCGACGGTACAGCTTCATACGCATCCCACGACGGAAAACGTCACCATTCTGTTGGGCACGCTCTACTTTGCCGCGAGCGACACGTACGATCCCAAGATCGCCCAGGCATTCGGCCCCGGCAGCTATTTTTCGATTGCGGCGGGCAAGCCGATGTTCGCTTACTCGACGGACGGCGAAGTAGAGTTCCAGATACACGGGACGGGCCCATGGGGCATCACTTACGTCGAATCGGAACATCCCGCGAAGCATTAACCAGAGGCGGGTGTCAGGCGGGGGCGCGCGTTCTGCTGCCGGCAAGCAAGGGCCTTATCGCAGACCAGAGAGCTCCCGTGCGCAGAGCGGGGACGTGAGCGTTCATCGGGATAGGGCGCTTGCGCGCGACGTCGGCGCCGTGGTCGGTGAACGCCCGGAGCTCGTGCTCGCCGCCCTCACGCTCGAGGTCCACGGCGGCGTCGTGCACGCGCGTGGCCGCGTCGCCTCGGCCGCGGCAGTCCGTGAGCTACGCACCGTACTCCATCGCGTGCGCGGCGTCCACGCGGTGTGGGACCTGCTCCAGGTCGAAGGCCGGAGGCCGCTCCGCGTGCTCGACGTGGGCTGTGGTGCGACCAAGCAGGTGGCAGACGCGATCGGGCTGGACCGGGAGCCCTATCCCGGCGTCGATGTGGTGGCTGATCTCGAGCGCCCCCTGCCGCTCGCCGACGGCGCGGTCGACCACGTCTTCGCCATCCACCTCCTCGAGCACGTGCACAACCTGCTGCCGCTGCTGAACGAGCTCCACCGCGTGCTGCGGCCGGACGGTGTGCTCCACGTGATCGTGCCGCACCACGGCTTCGTCAATGCGTGGGCCGACCCGACCCACGTGCGCTACTTCCATCCCCAGACGTTCAAGTTCGTCTGCCGGCCCTACCCCGGCATGCGCCCGTTCTTTCCCTGCGGGGTGAGCGCGAGCACCGACAACATCTACGCCGATCTGGAGCCGGTCGACGGGAGCCGTCCCCTCGCCAGCGAGGAAGAGCTGGCGCGCTTCTTCGACTGAACCGGACGCGCTTCACGCGAGCGGGTGCCAGCGTGGGACATCACTTACATCGAATCGCACCCCGCGAAGAAGTAAGCGGAAGCGGCTGTCAGGCGGGCGCGCGCGTTCGGGTGGCGGCGAGCAAGGGCTTTATGGCGGACCAGAGGATTATGGCGATAGCGGCCACCATGATCACACCGGACACCGGTCGCGTGAAGAAGATCGAGGCGTCGGACTGCGACATCTTGAGCGACTGGCGCAGCGCATTCTCGAGCGGCCCGCCCAGCACGAGGGCGAGCACCATCGGCGCGAGCGGATAGTCGAGCTTGTTGGCGAGATAACCCACCACGCCGAAGAAAAGCATGATCCACAGATCCAGTACGCTGTAGTTCACGCTGTAGACGCCCACCACGCAGAAGATCGCGATCAGCGGCGCGAGCACCGTGTACGGCACCCTTAGCACCGAGACGAACGCCGGCACGAAAGCGGTGTTGAGCACGAGCAGCATGACGTTGCCGATGTACATCGAGGCGATGAGCCCCCACACGAAATCGGGATTCCTGGTGAAGAGGAGCGGCCCCGGCTGCAGGCTGAAGAGCGTGAGCGCGCCTAACATGACCGCGGTCGTGCTCGAACCGGGGATCCCGAGCGTGAGGAGCGGAATCATCGCGCCGCCGGTGGACGCGTTGTTCGCCGCTTCCGGCGCGGCGACGCCCTGGATTACGCCGGTGCCGAACGCTTCGGGCGCCTTCGAGAGGCGTTTTTCGGTGGCGTAGGCGAGGAAGGAGGCGATCGTCGCGCCTGCGCCCGGCAGCACGCCCACGGCGAAGCCGATGAGCGTGCCGCGTGCGATCGGCATTGCGCTGTCCTTCAAGTCCTGCTTGGTGATGATCATCTCCCGCAACGAGGTCTTCATGAGCTCGATGTGGATCGTCTCATCGATCATCCCGAGGACAGTGCCGATGCCGAAGAGGCCGACCGCGATCGGCAGGAAGCCCACGCCGTCCAGCAGCTCGAGGTTGCCGAAATTGAAGCGCGGTTCGCCCGTCATCGGGTCGAGCCCGATCACCGCCAGTCCGAGCCCCATGAACGCCATGCCGTAGCCCTTCGCGAGCGACTCGCCGGTCAAGCCGCTGATGCAGGTGAGCCCGAGCAGCATCAGCGCGAAATATTCCGGCGGCCCGAAGCTCAATGCGGCGTCCGCAACCGGCGGCGCAAGAAGCGTCAGCATGACGACGCTGAACGTGCCCGCGATGAACGAGCCGATCGCCGCGATGGTGAGCGCCGGCCCGGCTCGGCCCTTGCGCGCCATTGCGTAGCCGTCCAGGCACGTCATGATCGTGGACGATTCGCCCGGAACGTTCATCAGCACCGAAGTGATGGTGCCGCCGTACATGCAGCCGTAGTAGATCCCGCACATCAGGATCATCGCGCTGGTCGGGTTCATCCCGAACGAGAGCGGTATCAGGATCGCGATGCCGGCAACCGGCCCGATGCCGGGGAGCGCCCCGATCAGGGTCCCAGCCACCACGCCGAGCGTCACGAACAGGAGGTTCACCGGGCTGAGCGCGATGGAAAAGCCCATGCTCAGGTGTTCGAGGAATTCCATGACTCAGCCGAGGAAGGTGAGGATGCCCTTGGGCAGCGGCACGCGCAGCCACGTGGCGAAAACAAGGTAGAGGCCGATCGCGGAGAGGAGGGGAACGGTCGCGAAGATTTTCCACGAGCGCTCGCCGAGGCAGAAGACCATCACCGCCATGAAGAGCACGGTGACGACGACGAAGCCGAGCGCTTCGAGCAGCAGGAACGAAACCGCCATGGCCGCCAGCATGAGCCCGACGCGCGCCCAGCCTGCTGGCGGGGCCCATTGTATGGGCTTGGCCCGTTGAGACCCGCCGCGCCATGCGGACACGAGGAGGACGAGACCGGAGCCGACGATGCCGAACGCAACGAAGAGCGGCAGGAAGCCCGGGCCCGGCACGCCCTGCAGGAAAAACGGAAAACGCGAAGCAGCGACGAGCAGCGCTATCCCGACGGCGAGGACGACCGCGCCCGCGGCTGCTCCAGCCCTGTTCATGGATATGGAGCCATGAACGTCGCGGTTACTTCGGCTTCAGCGTGTTGGCGACTTTCTGCAGCTTCGCGCGCTCTTCTTCCAGGAACTTCGCATACTGCGCGGAATCGAGGAACGTGACACTCATCGCATTCTTGGCGGCGTACTCGGCCCACTCCTTGGTTTGCGTGATCTTCCGCATCATTTCCGTCAAAAACTTCTGGTGCTCGGCGGGGATGCCCGCGGCAGCGACGACGCCGCGGCCCTGGTCGTAGGTCACGTTGTACCCAAGTTCGATCAGCGTCGGCGTGTCTTTGAGTACGGGCAGGCGCTGGCGCGACATCACCGCGAGCGGGACCATTTTTTTCGCTTCGATGTGCGGAACGAGCTCGTTGGGGTTGCTGATCGTCAGCTCGACGTGGCCGCCCAGCAGCGCGGCTGCCGCCTCGCCGCCGCTGTTGAATGGAATGTAATTGAGCTTGATCTGCAACGCGTCGTTGACGACCGCGGTGCCGATCGCCTCACCGCCCGTCGCACCGGTGCCGGAGATCCTGACCGACCCGGGGTTCTTCTTCGATGCTTCGATGACGTCTTTCATCGACTTGAATTTCGATCCCGGCTGCGTGACGATGAGCGCCGTGTCGAGCAGCATGAGCGCGATGGGTGTGAAGTCGGAAGGTTTGATCTGCACCTGCTTGCCGAAGACAAACCCGGTGTTGAACGACGCGGTTGCCGTAGCGAAGACGTAACCGCCTTCGCGCTTGCGCGTCGCGAGGTTCGTCCAGCCGACCTGTCCCGAGGCGCCCGGCTTGTAGTTGAGCGTGACGGGCTGCGGCGAGAGCTTGTGATCGGTGATAATTTTCTTCATGAGCTCGGCGGTGATGCCGCTGCCACCGCCGGGCGCGAAGGGCACGATCAGCTCGATGGGACGCTCGGGAAAACCGGCCGCACTCGCGGGTGTGGCGCCAACCGCGCACGCAGCGGCGGCGAAAGTGAGACCGACAGCAACACCGAAACGCTTCGTCATTCCTTCCTCCTTGTTGATATGGGTCGCACCGGCTCCAGTTTTTGAGAAGTCGCTGGTACGAAGGCTGGGCACAGCCTGCGCGATTTGATTTCTTCGCCGGCGCAGCTTAGCGTACGGAATACGAACGAGGCAACGATTCCAACGGGAGCGACGCGACATCCACTTCTTCGTGTCATATTATGGTCCTGGCGTTCTATTGGTTTAACATACGCAAAAGCCGATCATCGCGATAACAGGTTCATCACGTCCGGAGGAGGACTACCCATGCTGAGCTTGTGCAAGCCGCACCGAGTGCTGTCGATAGTCGTGGCTGGGTTGGCGCTGTTTCCGGCCGCATCGTTCGGGCAGGCGTCCGCGCTGCCGAATAAAGGCGTCCGTATCGTCGTTCCCAACGCCGCAGCCGGCCCCAACGATCTGGTCGGCCGCGTGATCGCGCCCAAGTTGAGCGAAACGATAGGCCAGAGCGTGATCGTGGAGAATCGCCCGAGCCCCAATGGCGTGATCGGCTCGGAGTATGTTGCGCGGGCGGCGGCTGATGGTACCGTTCTCGCGGTCGGCAACTCAGGCACCCATGCCGTGAACGCGACGCTCTACAAGCATCCCACCTACGATCCCGTGCGCGATTTCGCGCCCATCAGCGAAGTGATATTCGGGAGCCTCGTATTGGTGGCGCATCCGTCGGTCAAGGCACACAACGTCAGAGAGCTGATCGAGGAAGCGAAGCGCGAGCCGGGCAAACTCAATATCGCGGTGGCCGGCGCGACGGGAGAGATCGCCGGCAACCTGATCAAGATGCAGGGAAAGATCGATCTCACGAACGTGCCGTACAAGGGCGGCACGCCGGCGGTTGCAGCGGTGATGGCGAACGAATCGCAGCTCCTGCTCACGCTCTATTCGAGCCTCAAGGGCCCAATCGATGCCGGTAAGTTGAAACCGATCGGCGTGACGGGCTCGCGGCGCATTCCGCAACTTCCGGACGTTCCGACGGTGGCCCAGGGCGGCCTTCCCGGCTACGAAGTGGAATTCTGGGTCGGCATCTTCGCGCCCGCGAAAACGCCGCCGGCGACCGTGCAGGCGCTCGGCCGGGAAATCGTGCGCATCGTCAATCTGCCCGACGTGAAAGAGCGTTTCACCACTGTGGCGTTCGAAGTCGTGGGGAGCACGCCGGAGCAGTTCGCCGAGCGCGTGCGGCGCGACACCGAGAAGTATCGCAAGACGATAGTCGAGTCGGGAATGCAGCAGCTCGACTGATTTCCCGAACCCTCCGCAGGATCGTGCGCGGAGCGCAACGCGCGGCCGGCTCAGCTCAGCTTCGCGGCGATCTTGCGGATTTCCTCCGGCGTGCGCTCGCCCGCAAGCGGCGTTCCCGGCATCAGGTATTTCCCCATTGCGAGCGGTCCGACCAGAACCGGCTCGTAGCCGATGTCGCGGATCAAGCGCGAGGCGACCTCGATCGCTTTGGCATCGTCGCCGGCGATCGGCATCGCGATGCGTCCCGGTTGCTCGTGCGCCGTGCCCATCCGGGCGTAGCCGATCGCGTTGAAGGCGCGCACGATGCGCGCACCGGGGAGCAGTTCGGCGGAGGCGACCCCGGCGCCTTTCTCCCGCGCCCACGTCGCGATCTCGCCGTCGCGGGAGGGAATCGGGTTGCACGTGTCGATCACGACCCTGCCTTTGAGCAGGTCTCCCAGCTCTTTTCCGACGTCGGGTAGTGCGCGGTATGGAACCGAAATCACGAGCACGTCGCTGAACGCGGCTGTTTCACGCGGCGTTCCGGCGCGGGCGTTTGCCCCCAAACTTGCCGCGAGCTTCTTGTCGTTCTCGATATTGCGCGAGGAGAACATGACCTCGTAGCCCTTTTTCGCCCAGACGCCGCCCAGCGTCCCGCCGACTCTGCCGGAACCGACGATGCCGATTTTCGTTTTTTCGGATGCCGCACCGACCGTGCGCGCCCCGAAGGGCGAAGCACCGAGCGCCAGCCACGCGGTGGCTGCCCCGGCGAGCGTGATGAAGTGGCGGCGTTCGTTTCTCGTGGGCGGCTTCGTCTTCATGGCAGATCTCCGCAGAGGGGAATCGAAGAGGCAAACAGCGTTACCGCGCATTCTATTCAAAAAGGGGTCAGACCCCTTTTTGGGGGTCTGACCCCTTCCGAAAATCGGGCCTCAGCCCTTTCACGGGGCAGCACCGGTTCCACGACGCGCTTGTCCCAACGGCGGCGCATTCCAAGCGCATGGCAGAGGAGGAGATTCGTATAGAGGCCGGGGCCGCTTGAATAGATGCGCCAGCCGCCGTCGACCGGTACAGTGCCGGCCTTGACGCGCTCCCATTCGGCGCTTGCCGCATAGCGGTCGGGGAACGCCGCGTCGCTGCTGCTGAAGTAGGCGTTGCGCTGGCGCAGCGTCGCATGCGACACCCGATCCGTCACCGTGATGGGACTCGCGACCTCGAGCGCTTCCCACAATGCATCCGCTTCGCCGAGCACCGCCATCGCCTCGCCATAGCGCAGGTGCGCGTGCACGTACATGAGGCCGATCTCGCGCCCGAAGAAGGCCGCCGATTCGGCGCGCCGGAATACACGCTCGGGTCCGCCGTGATAGGCAACCGGCCGGTCCATGAGCCGCGCGCCGTCGGGGAAGAGCAGGTGCTCGCGTATCACGCGAAGGTGATGCTGCGCCTGCTCGGGCGTGAAGAGCCCGGCGATGATGCTGCGCGTCATGGGGAGCAGTGAGTACCTGAGCCCCGTCCGCGTGTCGCTCGGGTGGATGAGAAGCTCGGGGCGCTCCGTGCCCGGCTGGAAAAGCGCATACCCTGCGACCGTGCCATCGCGGATGAGGAAGCGGTTGAAGTCGCGGCGCATCGCTTCGGCGAGCGCATTCAGCTCCGCGCCTTCGTTTTCGCGGCCCGCTCGCCGCATCACTTCCGCGTAGCGCTCGAGCTGCTGGAAGAGCAGGGCGACTGTCCAGCTGCTTACCATCCAGTCGCGCATCGCATGGTCGACCGGCTGCAGCGAATCGTTCCAGTCGCCCTCGCCGTAACGGATGAAGTGCGTGCCGGGAATGAAGCGCTCGCGCACGGTGGCGAGCAGTTTCTCGATATGCCGTGCGACCGGATCCGAGCGCGCCGTGCGCGCACGCGTGTCCTCATTCCACCATGCCGCCGGCTCGTCGAGGAAAGCGAGATTGTTCGTCACTTCGAGGTAATCATTGAGCGCTTTGAGCGGCCAGACGATGACATCGCCATGGCTCGACGTGTCCTGGATCGCGGAGTACGGCTCGAGCATGAACCACTGCGGCCAGTCGCCGCGCACCTCGTACTGCTGGGCGAAAACGACGCGCAGGATTTCTTTGACCGTCTCATCGTGCTCGAGCGCGAGGAGAAATTCGACCGGCCCCTGGCAGACGTCGCGCGTGCCCCACGCGGCCCCGGTGTACTGCTCGAGCCCACGCGGGACGGTAAGGTGGATCATCGCGTTATGCGCGAGCCATGGGAAAAGCGTATCGAGCGCAGCGACTTCGCGGCGTTCGCCGGTGATGCGCAATCCGCGCGTGACGCGCGTCCAGTACGCGCGAGCGGGCGCAAGAAGCCGTTCGTCGTCGAGCGGCTGCTCATATCTCTCCGCGAGCCGGGTTGCGGCAGCGGGATTCGTCAGCGAGCCGACGACCGCGAAGCGGAATTCATGCGTCGGGTGCGTCCGGAGCGCGACGTAGGCGCCGCTGCGTGGCGTGCCGTCGGCGTAGAGCAACTCATCGCCGCCGATTGCTTCGACGGCGCCTGGGGTGCTGGTGACGAGGTGATACGCCGCGTCGGGATAGCGCTCGCCCCATAATGAGCGAGGATCTGGCCGGAACGTGAAACGCCGCGCGCGAGCGTCCACCTCGATGATCGATTCGTGGTGGAGCTCCCGCTCGCCGAGCACAACGTGGCCGAAGATGAGAAAGCGGCAGGGCTCGCCCTCCACCGCGACCCGCCATCGGATCGCGGGATCGTCTCCCGATGCGATCGCGCGAACCGTGATGGCCCTGTTGTCGTCGAGGCAGTAAATCCATCGGCAGTCGCTCAAGCCCATCTCGAACGCCGAGGGCACGGTGAGGAGTCGCCAGCCTTCGCCTGCATCCGCCAATATTCGTAGGCCGCTCGTGCGCGTGATGTTGTACGGGTCGCGCGAGACGGAGAAGAGCTTGTGGAACGACGTGTTGCCGATCGTGAGCTGCGCGCCGAACACGCCATGCATCCACGCGGTTGCGCACAGCGTCGAGTCATCGGGCAGCATCGATTGACCGCTGCGAAGAAGGGTGCCGTGCCGGCGCGCGATGGCGCGCTCCTTGTCGCGCAGTACGACGTGGCGGTTATGCGGGAGATCGGGCGTGAAAAAGGAGAGCAATCGGCCTTCCCGATGCTCTTCATGCGAGCGATTCGGATAGCCTTGCGTGAGCATCGCTTCCGTGACGGGCGCAACGACGAGGGGCGGCGCATCCTGGAGGCAGCTGCGGGTGAGCGTGGTGACCGCAACCTTGGCGCTGCGGAGATCGGTCCAATCGATCGCGTCGATGCGCCGCGTGTCGCCATCGCTCGACGCATCAGGATGATCTGCGACGTAGAGGCCGAAAAAGCGCCATGCCGCACTGCCTCCCGCCTCGAGCGTCACTGGCAACGATTGGATCGCCGTGCACGCCACTTCGTGCTGCAGGCGGTGACTCGGAAGATTGTCTTCGAACCGGAACTCCGACCAATCGCGATAGCCCGCACCGAATACCTGCATCGCGTCGGTGGCGAACCCCTTCGCACCCTCGATGCAGCCGTGCATTACCCACGGATGTGCCCCGTGTTGCGCGAGGTTCTGGCGGCACATGACGATGGGGCCGCAGCGCGCATGGCGAGCGATATGGTGGTCGATGTATTGGGAGGCGTAGGCTTCGTTGTTCATGAGGAAGGCGCGGGCACCCAGACCAATGTCCTGCACCAATATCGCGTCCACGGGCACGGCGGCGTTGCCTTGGTTGGAGATCTCCACGCGCCACACCCACGCTGTTTCTTCGGCGTGCAACGTCAATGTCACGCGGTGACGCAGGCCGCCGCTCTCGCCTTCCCATACGTACCCATCCTCAGGCGCGCCGAGCGAAATCGTGGCGCGAGGCCCGACGGCTTCGATGATGCGCCGCGCTGCGCCGTCCGTGCGCAGGAGTATGCGTCCGATGCCGCCTTCGATGGGCGAGGCGAGGATCTGATTGACGAGGATTGCGCCGGACGGCGTTCGATGTTCGATGGCGAAGAGCGTGCCGTTCGGCAGCACGCTCATGCACATTCCGCTCCGGTTCGAAATTTGGACAAGGCCGAGGCTGTCCTCGCGCGGCGTCCGCCACGCGCGCTTCGCGTGATCCACTTGGATGAGGCGCTCCGATAAGAGCTGGAATTGTACAGCCGCGAGACCGCGCCGTTTACGAGCATCACCGCCCGGGCGATGGCAGGCCGCTATCGGCGATGTTGTCAGGCGGCCTGCGCGTGGCCGCGATTTCAGGGCTCAACCGCGCGTGGAGCGTCGTACCCGGATCATAGGCCGCTGCTGCAGCGAGCAGCCAGTGGGCGACCTCGATAATCGCTGCACCCCCGTCCGCCGGGCGGAGCGCACTTACGGTGAGCGCGGCTACGCGCACCTGCTCGGGCTCGTCCGCGAGCGACGCGAGCAGCTCGCGGAGCGCGGGTTCGCCGGCGTCCGGATCCTCCACCAGGGCGTAGGCCGCCAGAGTGGTTGCATCGAGTCGCCCGAGTACGGCACGCGGAGGGAGGAGCTCGATAAGATGATTGAAGACCAGCCTCACGTACTCCATCTGCTCCGGGGACGACACAGAGATCATCTGGCTTTTAGGCGGCAACGGCGCCAGCGCCACAACGAGGCGCCTGCGCGAGCGGAGGTGTTCGATTTCGTGGCGAAGGCAGTATCGCCAGCTCTCGTTGAGAAGGACACCCGGCTCGTGGGGCACTCGCGACGACGGCTCGTCCGCCAGGATGCCGGCGAATCGGTCTCCAATGTGCTCGAGGAGCGCGAGGTCGTGCGCATCGAAGGGGGGACGCAGGCCGTCGGCCAGCGCGAGCGCCCCGATGGTTACGCCTTCCACGCGCACCGGGACGGCTACGAACAGTCGGGTGTCCGGCGCTGGCGTTCGCCGTTCGCCGGCCGGTATCGCAGCCAAGTCGGGCAGGATGAGCGTCGAGCCGCTTTCGACGATGTTGACCGCATAGGCGACGGCATTCTCGAGCACTGCGGTGCCCGAAGCGGAGCAGGCGGCGAATACGCGCATGCGACCTGAATCCATGACGAGGAGTCCCACGTCGGCATCCTCGAAGTAGCGTGAGACCAGCCGGGTGGACAGTTCGGCCACTTTCTGGAAGTACGGCCGGCGGCGGAGTGTATCCAACAGTTGAGCCTGGGCGAGCTGGCTCGCCGCATGACGGCGTGCCTGCGCGTCGGCCCGCAGGTGCTCGGGTGGCTCGCGCTCGCCGAGCAGCGATTCGATGAAGAGGACGAGGTTGTTCGGATGGAGCGGCTTCGGCTGAAAGACTTGTGCCCCGCGCCGCCGCGCCTCCGTCTCGTATTCAGGGAAGCCGGACCACGCGGCGATAATGGGCAGGGGCGGTGGCAAGTCGCTGCGGATGTGCGAGATCAACTCGAGCCCGCTCATATCGGGCATGAGAATATCTGTCACGACAAGGTCCGGACGCCAGGTGCGGATGATCTCCAGCGCGCTGCGACCGGACGCGGCGGTGCGAACTTCGTGCGATGTCCGGATTTTCAGGAAGACCACGTAGGCATCGAGCAGATCCTGGGAGTCGTCCACGAGCAGGATTTTGTAGCGCATCGTCGTCACTCCACGGTATCTTTACGGAGATGAGGCCCACGAGCCGCGTTCATCTCCACGGTTGCGAGATCCTCCTCCACGAAGCGCAGCAGTGCCTCGAGGAGCGCCTCGCGCGGATAAGCGTTCTGGGTGACGAACATCGAAGCGATGGTGGCATGCGAGCGGTTGATCGGTACCGCGACCGCCCAGTGGTCGGCGTTGAGATAACCGACGAGCACGCTTCCCGGTATGACTTGGTCATAGAAGATCATCTGACTGTCGTTGCGTGGGTCGATGCGCGCGAGCTTGTTGTAACTCGAGGTGAGAATCGCCGAAATGCGCTCCGGTTGAGGGAACGTGACGAGTGAGTAGTAGCGCAGTTCGCGCGGCAGCGGATTGCGCGCAAGCCAGGCTCTGCGGGTGGCGGGCCGCAGTTCGTTCACTGCGCCGCCATCGCCCGAGCCGCATTTCGCACCGGGGAAGTGCCGCAGCAGATCGGCCTGGTATTGCTCGGCGTCGTTGGCGAGCGCGGACCCGCCGACCGCCCCCGCAGCACTGACCACGGCCGCCACGCGGCTTCGGATCTCGGGATATGTCACCACCGCTTCCAGGATGTCGGGTGCCCCCTTGGAGTAACCGATCAATACGAGTCGCGGCCCATCCGGCTCCGGCGGCATGGCCATGACGGCATCGCGGATCTGGCGGGCGTTGTTCGCGCTGCTCGATAACGCATCCACCTTGAGCACCATCGCATCGTAACCAAAGCGGCGCACATGCTGTGCAGCGACGCCAGATGGACGCAGCCAGGGCTCGAAACATTCATAACCGATGCCTGCTACCACTGCTGCCACGAGGCGGCGTTTTGACGGGGGAAGATCGAGAGGTTTACCGTTGCCGGCCGGTTCGGCGCCGACGCGAGTCAGGGCGTCTTCGCAAGGCCGGTGGTCGGCTACCTCGCCCGCGCGTGCCGCGAGCACGGCGCAGTAGATCTCGCGAAACCGCGCACGCCCATCCTTCACGCCTGCCTCGGCAGCCGGTGCGAGGACAAGCGGCGGGGTGTCCGCGGAATACGGGATCAGGGGTTCCGTTGCGCACGCCGCCAGGGCGAAACCCATCACGACCGCCGGCAATGCCAACAGAGCGCGCGGTTCAACGCCCGGTCTGTCCGCGTTCATTGCCCTCCCCGCGAGGGGCGGCGTCGCGCTGCGTTGCGTACGGCACCCAGTCGAGTAACTCCACGTCCGACAGGTTGCGCGGCCGCGTTGCAAAGAACAGCACCGCTCGCAGGCCGTCGGTGTGGTGGCGAGCACGATCGGTGGCGCCTGCGGGATGAAACGCGGTGGACGCGTCCACACCGGTCGCGAAACCCAGCATCTCCAGGCCGCCCGAATAGATCATGTCCTGGACTAACAGGTTTCTCGCCTCGTCCACGTCCTCGTGCAGTTCGAGTGTCGCTGCATCGCGTGGTGCAAATCGTCCGCCCACCGGCCTGCCCACCTGGGTCAGGTACACAGAACGGCCTTGAAAGCGGATTGGAGCGAGCCACGCGCGTATCCAGGTCGCAGGTGCACCGCCTTGCGCGTACTTGCGCACCACTACATCGGGCGCGCGGCCGAATACATGTTGCACCGTGTCGAACGGCCGTGCATCGCGGCGATAGTGACGCCGCACTACGGCCGCCGCGATGTCCTGGATCTCACCCACCAAGACGACGTTCAACGGATCGCCTCGCGTCACGCCGCTTGCGTCGGACCCGCAGCATGGCAGCTGCTCGATCGCGGCACGGAGCTCGGCCAGCTCTTTGTAATCGGTGAGCTCCGAGTCGGGATAACGAAACGAGGGCGGCCCGGAGCTGGGTTCTGCCCCTGCGACCTCCTGCGGTACCGGCAGGAAGAGCGAAAAGGGAATCAGCGTTTTGCGTCCGAAGAGATCGATGTTGAGGAGTTTCGTGCGGCGCTGCGGATTGGAAAAGACTATGCCCGCGCTCGTCGCTCCCGGGGCGATCGGGTTCTTGAACGCGAGCTTCTCGTAGTGATGGTTGATGCGCTCATTCGTGTCGCGCGCGAGCGGAGTGTGCATGGACCATGCGACTTCGAGCGGCGAGAAATAGTCCGGGTCCGTCCCTGCACGCAGAAGCCACAACGGCTGCGAAGTGTTGTTCTGGACCTCGATCCACACCGCTTGCACATTGGCGTTCTCGAGCCGATCGCCGAACATGCGCAGGCTGTCCTCGGCGCTCAGCACCGCCGCAGCCACGTGCGCGCCCCGCTCGGCGGCGGTGATGGCACGGCCACGAAGCGCGGCATCGCTCACTTCGGCAGGTTCCCGCCATGTGGCGCAGCCTGCGAGAGCCAGGAATAGGGTCGCTGCGTACGCAGCCTTGCGGTTCATCGCGCGCCTCGCTGAACCCGAGGCTCCCCGGGGCGCACCGGGACCCCCCATGGAAAGACCTCGATCTGGTCCAGGGACGTCGGCTTGCTGTCGAACACCAGGACGCTACGCTGCCCGTCGGTGTAGTAAGGGTCCGTGGTCAGGTTTTCGCGCGGAGCGTCGCGCGGTGCGAAGCCGACGCCGCTCACGAACCCGAGCTTCGCGAGGTTCTGTGAATAGGCCATGTCCTCGACGAGCGCCCCGCGCGCTTCGTCCACGTCGGGGTCGATCTTGTGCGTGGTGAGCGTCGGCGAATGGGTGGTGAGGCGGCTGCCGATGTCGCGGCTGATCTGACCGACCCAAACCTGCCGGCCGTGGTATCGCATCGGCGCTTGCCAGAGCCGCAAGTGATTGCGCTGGTGGATGTTGTCACGCGCCCTTTGCAGCGCAAGGTCCTGCGCGCGGCCGAACAGATAGAGGTCGCTGACCGGCGCGTAGGCGTAGCGTTCGCCGGCCAGAGCGGAGCGTACCATTCGCATGACCGACCCTGACCATGTTTCCTCCGTCGGGCGCCAGCCGCGGCGTATCAGTGCGGGAAAAAGGTCGTCGAGGCCGCCAACGACCACGAGATTGAGCGGATCGCCGTTCTTCGAGCCGTTCTTGTTGGTCACGCAGCAGGGCAGGGACTCGAGGGCAGCTCGCAAAGCGTCGTCATCGGTGTAATCCACAACCGTCTCCGGCGGGTGCATCGCGCGCTTGAACACCTGGCTCCTGTGATAGTCGGCGCGGAAGCCGGGCACAACAGCGAAGAGGGGGAACGTCCGCGCGCGCCCACTGGTGACAAGATCGATTTGCAGCATCCTCACCGCTTCCTCGAGATTGGTCAGCACGAATCCCGAGCGCGTCGCGCCCGGGGGAACCGGATTGCGGAATGCGAGCTCGCGAAAACGCCTGTCGGCCTCGGCTCGCCGCTCGGGTGCGGCGCCGTGCGTCAACGCTTCGGCGGCTTCGGACGCCGGAAAGAAATTCGGGTCCAGCCCCGGGAAGAGGAGGTAGTAGGGACGGTCGTCGCGGTTTTCGACCTCGACCCATACAGGTTGAATCGACTTCGACGCGAGCGGCGCGCCGTAAACGGCCTCGCTTTCCTCGGCTGACAGCACGGCCGCCGTGACGCGAACGCCGCCATCGGTACGCGTCACTGCGCGGCTTCTGTAATCGAGTCCCGCCGCGGGCGGCACCGGCGCGTACGCGCAACCGGCGAGCACGGCGCCCAAGGCAACGGCGGCGAGCGCTCGCCTCAGTGCTCTGAGCGTTCCCGTCGTGTTCTTGCAGAAGGTGCGGGTTGCCGGCGCGCAGAGTTCAAAATGCGAACGCATCATTCCTCCATCGGTCAACGAGCGCCGATTAGAAACTATTAACACTGGGAAGCGATGCATGGGAATTGTCCGTTGGTGCAAGGACGGATCAGCACCCGCTTCCGTGCTGGGCTGATTCGTGTAGGAAATCTGCCGACAGACCCTTGTTCAATCGAGTGCCACAATGTCGTCCCCGGTTTGTGCGCTTGCGGTCATCAAGCCAATCGCGGTGAGCTGCATTCGCGCCGCTCTTCCATCGTTCACTCCCGGCAGGACGCGATCCGATCTGTCGCGCAGATGAATCGGCGCACTTACATCCGGGATGATGTGGGTCGCCAAAGGCGCAGTGGAGAAGTCATAGCGCGTGAATGCCCGATTGCTACAGAGATCGGATAAGTTGCCGCTGTCGATGCTGCAGGGCCAGTCGCGGGTTGGTGATCTGCGATCATATGGGACAGCCCTGCTGGCGGCGCTGGCGTACTACGCGGGCGCGAAGCTCGGTCTCGCGCTTACTTTCAGTCCCCTTCCCATTTCGGTTCTCTGGCCGCCCAACGCCATCCTCCTGGCCGCGCTGCTTCTCACGCCGGTGCGTTCGTGGTGGCTTATCCTTCTTGCGACCTTTCCCTCTCACTTGCTAGCCGAGCTGCAAGGCGGCGTGCCACTCGTGATGGTCTTGTGCTGGTTCGCGAGTAACGCGAGCGAGGCGCTGATCGGGGCGGTGTGCCTGCACAGGCTCCTTGGACGGCCGCCGGATTTCGGACGCGTGCAGGACACGGGTATCTTCCTGGTCTGCGCCGGACTCCTCGCGCCGTTTGTATCTTCATTCATCGACGCAGCGTTCGTACGGCTCATGGAGTGGAGTCAAATCGGGTACTGGGAGTTGTGGAGGACGAGGGTGCGCTCCAACATCCTCGCTGCTTTGACTATCGTGCCCGTTATCGTGACTTGGGCGACCGCTGGCGGCGGGCTGCTGCGCGGATCGACGCTGGAACGCGTCCTCGAGGGCATGCTGCTGCTGTGCGGGCTGCTCGCCGTCGGCACCCTCGTGTTCAATGCATCCCCGAGCGAAGCAGAGACGCTGCCTGCGCTTCTGTACCTGCCGCTTCCGTTCCTGTTGTGGGCGGCCTTGCGTTTCGGACCGCCTGGATCGAGCGCCGCGTTCATGACCGTGGCGTTTCTCGTCATATGGGGGACGGCGCACGGCCGTGGCCCATTCATTGCCAGTGCTCCTCTCGAGAATGCGAATTCGGTTCAGATGTTCCTGATCTTCGTCAGCGCCACGCTCCTCATGCTCGCGGCAAGCGTGCAGGAGCGCAGGGACTCCGAGCGGCGTCTGCGCAGCTCGGAGCAACGTTTCTCGACGGCATTTCATTCCAGTCCCGACGCGATGGCCATCACCCGCAAGACGGACGGCACGCTCATCGATGTCAACGCCCGCTGGCTTGAGTTGTTCGATTTCCGGCGCGAGGACGTAATAGGGCGCACGGCGTACGAGCTTAACCTGCACGTTAACGAGAAGGACACGCTCGTCCGGCTTACTCGCGAGCGTGGCTTCGTGCGTGATCACGAGATGACGCTGCGCAATCGCCATGGCGCGACCGTCGAGACGGTGATTGCGGCGGAAACCGTGGAGGTCGAAGGTGTGCCGTGCTTCATCACGACCATTCGCGACGTGACGGCGCTCAGGCGGGCGACGGAATCTCTGCAGCACAACGACGAGCGTTTCCGGCTCGTGCTGCGGGCGACGAACGACGTCATCTATGACTGGGATATCGTTGCCGACAAGCTTTGGTGGAACCACAATGGGGAGCTGTTCTTCGGAAGCGTTTCCGAGGATGGGCCGGGGGATTACGAAGCTTGGACGCGATTGCTGCATCCGGAGGACAGAGAGCGCGTCATGTCGCGACTGCAGGAACTCATAGACGGCGGGGGACAGGTATTTCACGCAGAGTATCGCCTGCGCCGCACCGAAGGGACCTACGCGCACGTCAATGTGCGCGGTTTCATCGTGCGTGACGAAGCGGGAAAACCGCTGCGCATGATCGGCTCGCTGATGGATATTACGGACCGTAAGCGCGTCGAAGAAGCCAAACAGCGGCTCGCCCACGTGTCGCGGCTGGCGGTGATGGGCGAGCTGACCGCCTCGATCGCCCACGAGATCAACCAGCCGCTCGGAGCCATCCTGAGCAATGTCGATGCGCTGGATATCCTGCTCGCCTCGAACGTAATTCCCGTCGATGAAGTGCGGCAGATCGTCGATGACATACGCCACGACGACATGAGGGCGGGCGAGGTCATCAAGCACATGCGCGCGCTGTCGCGAAAGCACGAGATGGCTAGGCAGCCTTTCGATCTCAACCGTGCGATCAGCGACGTCCTCCATCTCGTCAGCGCGGACCTCGCGCGGCACCGGGTTGTCGCGGAGAGCGAATTCGCGCCGCTGCCGGTGGTCCACGGAGACCAGGTCCAGTTGCAGCAGGTCATGCTCAATCTGATCCTGAACGGCCTCGAAGCCATGGCGGACACGCCGGCATCACTGCGTCGTATCGGGATCCGAACGGAGCGAACCGACCGCGATGGCGTCGGCGTTACGGTCTGGGACTCGGGGCCCGGCATAGCTCCCGGGCAAGCCGCCTATCTTTTCGACTCGTTTTTTACTACCAAACCGGATGGCATGGGGCTGGGATTGGCGATTGCAAAATCCATAGTCGAAGCGCATGGCGGCACGATACGTGCCGAAACACGTCGCGAAGGCGGTGCAAATTTCAGCTTCTTCCTGCCGTGCCGGTGAGGCGTTGAGCGAACTGAGCTAAGGAGATTTGATCATGTCGACGGCGCCCACCGTATATATCGTGGATGACGACGTATCGATGCGCACGGCGCTCGGCCGGCTGCTGAGCGCCAAGGGTTACGCAACCCGGTCCTACGGCTCTGCAGGGGAATTCCTGATGGCCGAGCGTGCGGATGGTCCGGGATGTATCGTCCTCGACATATGTATGCCCGGCCCAAGCGGGCTGGAGCTGCACGAGGCCCTCGCCAACGACGAAAACTCGATTCCCGTGATATTTCTCACCGGCCGCGGCGATATTCCCATGAGCGTGCGCGCGATGAAAGCGGGAGCGGTGGATTTCCTCACCAAGCCCGTGAAGCAGGAGGTGCTCATCAATGCCGTCGCGGGCGCACTGTCGCGCGACGTCAAGCGGCGCGCCGCTAGCGAGCAGCGGCGCGTGCTGCGGGAGCGCTACGACACGCTAACCGGCCGGGAACGGGAAGTCTTCCTCCGGGTCACGCAGGGAAAACTGAACAAGCAGATTGCCGGCGAGCTTCGCATTTCCGAGCGAACCATCAAGGCACACCGCGCGCAGGTGATGCACAAGATGTGCTTGCGTTCGGTGGCGGCGCTTGTTCGCGCAGCCGATCTACTCAAGAGCGCCAGCGATGCATCGGCTGACGTATCGCTTCCCTCATTGCACCAAGGTGCAAGTAGCTTCCACCTCTAATAGGCAATAGTCGTGGTGACGCCTCATGCGTCACCATGGAGACTGTTCCGTCACTACCGCGCCGCGGGCGCCGGCGGGCGCCACGGCAAAGGGCCATGGGATGTTATCGCTGGACGGACGCCGGATTGTCCTGGTAGATGATGACGCCAGCATGAGTCACGCGCTCGAGCGCTTACTGAAACTTGCGGGCTGCGTGCCGGTCATCTTCCCTTCCGCCGAGGCGCTGCTCGACGCCTGCACCGAGGTCGATGCGGCGGCGTGCCTGATCCTCGACGTGCATCTTCCCGGCTTGAGCGGATTCGAGCTGTACGACCGCCTGGCACGCATGGGGAATGCGCCGCCCGTGATCTTCATTACTGCCTACGACGAGACCGAATCCCGCGTCCAGGCGGAAGCCGCCGGGGCCTCGGCGTACCTCGCCAAACCGTTTTCCGGACGCGACCTCGTGGCGGCTACTGCGCGAGCCATCCAAGCGCACGCGGCGGGTCGAGCGGCCCAATAACCGTTCGCGCTCGTGCGCCCGTATCGTCCCAAAGTTCAATTCCCCGTGAGGGTCTTATGGTCGATACTGGGCCTTCATAGGAAGATATCAGGAGGTGCCCCATGTTCTTCCCATATACGCGTCCCATCAGTCCTGCATTCCTGGCTGCAGCATTGCTTCTGGTCGCTTGCGCCACAAGCGATACCCGTGAAAGCGCGCAGGAACAGCTCGGCGCGTCTGAAAGAACGTTTTCCAATTTCCAGAATGATCCTGAGATGACCTGGTTCAGGGAGAACGTCCACAAAGCGCGGGCGGTCGTTATCAGCCCACGGGTCACACGAGCCGGTTTTGTCGTCGGCGGCTCTGGCGGCAACGCAGTCGTGCTTGCGCGTGACGGGAAAAGCGGGAGGTGGGCCGGTCCGGCGTTCTACAGGATGGCGGCCGGTAGCGTCGGTCTCCAGATCGGCGGCGACGTGTCTGAGGTGATCATGCTCGTCATGACGGAAAACGCGCTCGATCGGCTCATGAGCTCGTCCTTCAAGCTTGGCGGTGACGCGAGTGTCGCTGCCGGGCCAGTCGGGATGGGCGCGACCGGGACGGTGAACGCTGACGTAGTGTCGTTTGCCCGCTCTAAAGGCGCATTCGCCGGCGTAAGCCTGGAAGGCCTGGTCATCTCGCCCGATACCGGCGCGAACACCACCTATTATGGCCAGGAAGCTTCTCCGGCCGACATCCTGATCCGGCACAGTGTGAGCAATCCGTCATCGGTACCTCTTCAGCAAGCATTGTCGAGAGGCGCCCGATAGAACGGCTTCCTCGATGCGGGCGGGGCGAGCGTAAATGCCCCCACCACGGCGCCCATGCTGGTGCCGGTCCGCGCAGTGCACGGGCACACTCAATTCCTCGAGCACCTTGAGGACGCGGGGATGCCGCGCGCGGGGGGACCGTGCGGTGGTGCACGGGCAGCCGGCCACGTCTTCGCTACGCTGATGAAGGGGAAGAAGTTCCATGTGCGGTTTCAGGACGGAGATAGTCGGCGCCTGCCTCGCCATCATGACGGGGGTCATCGTCTTGATGGTGGTTGGGTTGCTGGCGCCGTTCCACGAGCTTGTTCACGTCATCTGGCGGACTCCCGATTCTGAGATACGTCCGCTCATCAATGTTGGCCTGAGCGGCGCCATCTATTCGCTAGCCGTCGTAGCGTTCGGAATTCTAGGACTGCGTAGCGCGAAGTGGGGCGGTCTGGGGCTAGTCGCGTGCGCGGCCGTCGGGTACTTGTTCGGTTCCAGGAATCCGACCATACCTTCAATTCTTCTCGTGGCAGCAGCGTTATGCCTGGCAGGCTGGTACAGAAGCGCGAAGAACGCCAGGAAAGTAGGCCACGCCGCTCAACGCTCACAGAACACCTAGGGCCGGTCGGACAGCAGGTCGGTTGCCAAGCTGTGCTGAATGCGGAGACACAGGGCAACCCTGTGTCATGGCATGGGTCCAAGGTCCAATAGCGGAGTGGTAGGCGTCTGTCTAAAAATTCCTCTATGAATGCGGAAGAACGGCGTCTCGAAGAGGCGCGCGACGGTGTTGTGTGGCGGAAATGGGGCCCGTACCTCTCCGAGCGTCAGTGGGGCACGGTGCGCGAGGATTACGGCGACGGCAACAACACCTGGAACTACCTCAGCCACGACCAGGCGCGCTCGCGCGCCTATCGCTGGGGCGAGGACGGCCTCGCCGGGATCTCCGACGACCGGCAACGCCTGTGCTTCGCGCTCGCGCTGTGGAACGGTGCCGACCCGATCCTCAAGGAGCGCCTCTTCGGCCTCACGAACGGCGAAGGCAACCACGGCGAGGACGTGAAGGAATACTACTTCTACCTCGACAGCACGCCGACGCACTCGTACATGCGCTACCTCTACAAGTACCCGCAGGCGGCGTATCCCTACGAGCAGCTGCTTTCGGGCAATCGTGCCCGCGGCCGCCTCGACCCGGAATACGAGCTGCTTGACACCGGCGTATTCGACGGCAATCGCTATTTCGACGTTTCGGTGGAGTACGCCAAGGCGACCCCCGAGGACATTCTTGTGCGCATCGCCATGACGAACCGCGGGCCCGAAACCGCGGCGGCGGAGGTGCTGCCGACGCTGTGGTTCCGCAATACCTGGTCCTCGGGAGACGAGCCGGGCAAGCCGCAGCTCGGGCAGGCGAGCGAAGGCGACGCCGTGGTCGAGGCGTCGCATCCCTCGCTCGGCACGCGCCGCCTGTACTGCGAAGGCAGCCCGGAGCTGCTGTTTACCGACAACGAAACCAACCACGCGCGCGTGTTCGGCGCGTCGAACCCACGCCCTTGGGTCAAGGATGCGTTCCACGAGTACGTGGTCCATGGCAACCGCGGTGCGGTAAACCCAGCCCGCACCGGCACCAAGGCGGCGGCGCGCTACCGGCTGCAGATCGGCAGCGGCCAGACCGAGGTGATCCGGCTGCGGCTCGCTTCGGAAGCGCCCGGCAGGGGCGCGTTCGCCGGCGAATTCGACGCGATGCTCGAGGCGCGCAGGCGCGAATGCGACGATTTCTACCGCGGCATCACGCCCGCCTCGGTCGGCGGCGACGAGGCGCTGGTCATGCGCCAGGCGCTCGCCGGCATGCTCTGGAGCAAGCAGTTCTACTGTTACGACGTCGCGCGCTGGCTCGAGGAACATCACGTGGATCCGTACATGCCCGGCCATGCTGGGCTGCGCAACGCGCAGTGGCCGCATCTTACGAACGCCGATATCATCTCCATGCCGGACAAGTGGGAGTACCCCTGGTACGCCGCATGGGATCTCGCGTTCCATACGATCGCGCTCAACCAGGTCGATCCGGACTTCGCGAAGCAGCAGCTGATGCTGGTGCTCAACCAGCACTACCTCCATCCGAGCGGCCAGATTCCCGCCTACGAGTGGAACTTCGGCGACGTGAATCCTCCGGTCCACGCCTGGGCCACGTGGTTCGTCTACAGCCAGGAAAAGCAGCGCCGCGGCGAAGGCGACCTGCGATTCCTGGAATATGCGTTCCAGCGTTTGCTGCTCAACTTCACCTGGTGGGTGAACCGCAAGGATCCGCGGGGCAACAACCTCTTCGAGGGCGGCTTCCTCGGGCTGGACAACATCGGTGTATTCGACCGCAGCGCCCCCCTGCCCACGGGCGGCCACCTGGAGCAGGCCGACGGGACCGCCTGGATGGCGTTCTACTGCCAGGGGATGCTCCAGCTCGCCGTGGAGCTCGCCATGCACGACCCCGTGTATCAGAACCTGGCGGCGAAGTTCTACGAGCACTTCCTCTGGATCGCCGGCGCGATGGACCGCGGGCGCGGCGAGGACCTGTGGGACGAGCAGGACGGGTTCTTCTACGATCTGCTCAGCCTGCCCGACGGGCAAGCCGTGCGCCTGAAGGTGCGCTCGATGGTGGGCCTGCTCGCGGTCTGCGCGTCCACCGTGTTTCCGCCGGGCGCGCGCGAGCGCCTGTCGCTGGTGCTGGACCGGATGCGCGACTTCACGCAACGCCATCCGCGGCTAAGCGCGCGCATTGCCTCGCCGGGCCGTCCTGGCCACGGGGACCGCCGCCTGCTCGCGCTGCTCACCGACGACAGGCTGCGCCGCGTTTTGCGCTACCTGCTCGACGAGGAAGAATTTCTCGGCCCGTTCGGCGTGCGCGCGATCTCGCGCTACCACCGCGACAACCCTTACGTATTCCGCGTGAGCGGCACGGAGTACCGCGTCGATTACGAGCCCGCGGAATCTACCACCGGGATGTTCGGCGGCAACTCGAACTGGCGCGGCCCGGTGTGGTTCCCGGTGAACGTGCTGCTGGTGCGCGCGCTGCTCAACCTCTACGCGTTCTACGGCGACGAGTTCAAGGTCGAATGCCCGACCGGATCCGGCGTGCAGATGACGCTGTACGAAGTCGCGCGCGAGCTGTCGCGGCGCCTGACGCGCATCTTCCTGCGCGACGAGCAGGGTGCCCGCCCGGTGCACGGCCGCGCCCACAAGTTCCAGTCCGACCCGCACTGGCGCGACCTGATCCTGTTCTACGAGTACTTCCATGGCGACGACGGCTCCGGCCTCGGCGCCAGCCATCAGAGCGGCTGGACCGGGCTGGTGGCGCCGCTGATCCAGTTCTTCGGCGAGGTGGATGCCCAGACCCTGCTGGCGCCGGAACCCCGGAGATCCGATGTCGCGATACCCCGCTCTCCTGCAGATCAATACGCGCGCGTTGCTTAGTGAGCTCGCCGACACGCTTCAGCGCCACGCGACGCTCGACGACATCCCGGACGCGACGCTCGACCGCATCGCGAGCGACGGTTTCGACTGGGTCTGGCCCCTCGGCGTGTGGCAGACGGGCGAAACCGCCCGGCGCGTGTCGCTGCAGGCGCCGGAATGGCAGGCGGAGTACCGCCAGCTGCTCGGCGACTTCACCGACGAGGACGTGGCAGGCTCGCCTTTCGCGATCCGCGAGTACGTCGTGAACGGCAATTTCGGCGGTCCCGCGGCGCTAGCGCGCTTCCGCGGACGCCTCGTCGCCCGCGGGCTCAAGCTCATGCTCGACTTCGTGCCGAACCACACGGGGCTGGACCACGCATGGGCGCGTGAGCATCCCGAGTTCTATATTCACGGCGGAGAGGATGACCTTGCGCGCGAACCGCAGAACTACAAGCGCGTTGAAGGCCGGGTGCTGGCTCATGGTCGCGATCCGTATTTCCCCGGCTGGCCCGATACCCTCCAGCTCAACTACCGGCATGCCGGCCTGCGCACGGCGATGATGGATGTGCTGCAGCAGATCGCGGAGCAGTGCGACGGCGTGCGCTGCGACATGGCGATGCTGGTGCTGCCCGAGGTCATCGAGCGCACTTGGGGCGAGCGCTCGCTGCCTGGCGACGGCAGCGCGCCGGTCGAGGAATCGTTCTGGCCTTACGCGATCCAAGGCGTGCGCCGGGAGCGGCCGGACTTCGTCTTCATGGCCGAGGCGTACTGGGACCTGGAGTGGGCGCTGCAACACCAAGGCTTCGACTACACCTACGACAAGCGGCTGTACGACCGGCTGCACGGGCGCGATGCCGGCGCGGTGCGCGCGCACCTGCATGCTGACCCGGAGTACCAGAAGCGCTCGGCGCGCTTCCTCGAGAACCACGACGAGCCGCGTGCAGCGGCCGCGTTTGAGCCTCGCGTCCACGAAGCGGCTGCAGTCCTCGCGCTGCTTGCCCCCGGGCTGCGCTTCGTGCACGAGGGGCAACCGACCGGCAGGCGGCTGCGCGCTTCGAATCATCTGAAGCGCCGGGCGATCGAGCCGGTGGACCGCGAGCTGGAAAGTTTTTATGGCCGCCTCATCGACTGCATGAAGCAGCCGGAAGTGCGCGAGGGCGACTGGCAGATTCTCGAACCGCGCGCAGCGGCAGAGGGAAACGGCAGCTGCGGACAGTTCGTCGCGTATGCCTGGCAGAAAGACGGGCGCCATCTGCTCGTGGCGGTGAACTACGGGCCGCAGCGGGCTCAATGCTTCGTGCCCGTTCCGTATCCCGATCTTGCGGGGGCGAAGGTCGAACTACGCGACCGGATGCACCCTACGATTTCGTATGAGCGCAGTGGCGAGCAGCTGATACGCGAGGGCCTGTATCTCGACGTCCCGCCGTGGCGGCATCACGTTTTCAGCTTCGAGACGAAAGCGGCTTGATTGCGCGTTGATCCAAGGAGACGACATGCGCTGCAAACAGCAAGCTCGAGCGATCCTGCCGTGCGCCGCGATCCTGGGTTTGGTCATTTCACTGACCGGCATGCCGGCCCTCGCTCAGTCGGAGAGCGTCCTGAAGAACGCGCCGGCCCAGGAGTTTGACGAAGAAGACCGGCGGCTGTTTCTCGCGGCAACGCGCAGGGCACTCGACGACACGCCCGACCAACGTACGATACGGTGGGAGAACGCGGCCACGGGCAGCCGTGGAGAGGTAACACCGATCAGGTCATTCAACTGGAAGGACTATGCATGTCGTGAGCTGCGCATACACAACGAGGCGGGCGGGCGCAAGGAAGACAACAACCTGAACCTGTGCCGCATCGAGAACAAATGGCGCCTCGTCAGCCGCTCCCAAATCGAAAAGCGATAACGTGATGGGGGCGCCTGGAGACAAGTTCAGAAAACGGTTTTCCACACGCAACAGCAGAAGCTCAAGGAACGGCGGCAGTCCAAGCAACGCGGAGTGAAGCAGCAGCCGCGTACCGCGCTCCATTCGGTGCAATAATAGGGGGCATTCACGAAGTGCCTTTGAGGCGCGCGCGAGTCCGCTTTGCCCGCATGACAGGAGGTAGCCCATGTCCGAATCCGTAGACGCGCTGGTCCTCGATCTGCTGGAGTGGATCGGCCCGGAAGCGAAGCCCTATCGCGAAGTGATCGATGCGTGGCGCACCTCTTGCCCACGGCTTCCGGTGTGGGAAGAAGCGAACGAGCGCGGGTATCTCACGCACGGCGTGCAGGGATCGCAGTCCATGGTATCCGTATCGACGGTGGACACGCGATTCCTCGCCGCACGCGGGCGAGCCGGCTCTCCGCGTTGAACAGGGACCTGCATGGATCTTGGCCTGGGAGGTAAGCGCGCGCTCGTTACCGGTTCGACGCTCGGTATAGGACGCGCGATCGCGGAAGCGCTGGCAAGAGAAGGCGCAAGCGTCATCATCAACGGTCGCGATCCCGGGAGAGTCGAAGCCGCCGTGCGGGAAATGTCGGCGCACGGGGTGGTGAAGGGTTGCGCCGCCGATCTTTCCACGGCGGCGGGCGCGCAGCGTTTGATCCGCTTCGCGTGCGATGACGGCCCGATGGACATCCTCGTGAACAACGCCGGCAGGTTCACGGTGAAGGAATTCTTCGACATCGTGGACGACGACTGGCAGTCGATGTTCGACCTGAACGTCATGAGCGCAGTGCGGCTTTCGCGTGCGCTGATGCCGTCGATGCTCTCGCGCGGGTGGGGACGGATCCTCTTCATCGGGTCCGATCAGAGCTCGAAGCCGAATCCCTCCATGGCGCACTATGCGATGACGAAAACCGCGCTCGTCTCGATCGCGCGGAGTCTCGCCGAACGCACGCGCGGAACGGGCGTCACCGTGAACACGGTGCAAGTTGCGCCAACGTGGACCGATGGCGTCAACGCCTTCACGCGTCAGATGGCGGAGATCGAGGGTGCGACGCCCGAGGAGATGAGCAAGGCATACTTCGCCGAGGGCGAAGGCCGCACCTCGCTCCTGCAGCGCTGGGCCCGGCCCGAAGAAATAGCAGCGGTCGTTGCCTTCCTCTGTTCTCCGCTCGCGTCCGCGATCAACGGCAGCGCCCCGCGCGCCGACGGCGGCATGGTGCGCTCCCTCTTCTGAGCGGTCGCACTCGGCTATACATTCCATTAGACTCGCTCCTTTCTCGTATCGGCTGTGGAGCGCCAGTGGAGAGATCCCCCGCTGAATCAAATCCCGGAGAGCACCGGCATGGAGGCATATCGCTTCGCACGAGATTCCTCGTCGTTTTCGTTCTGATCTTTCTTGGCGGCGTCATCGCGGGCTACGGCGTGCTCGCATGGTTCAGCCGCGATCTCGTCCATACGCTGGGCGGCTGGTTCGCCGAAAAGAGCGTCCTCTATGAAAAGTCGAAGGTCGTGAACGGGCTCATCCGGGAGATCGTGCTCGCGCAGAAGCTTGCGAGCTCCCCGGCGCTCAAGGCCTGGGCGAGGAACGAGTACGACTGGGAAACGAGAAAGATCGCGATCGCCGAGCTCGAGGACTATCGCAGGTTCTATCGCAGCGGCAGCTACTTTTTCGCGATCGTAGGCTCCGGCAACTACTACTTCCACGACGAAAGGGGCGCGGCCGACCCTTACGTGCCGCGTTACACGCTCGATCCCGCGACGCGGAAGGACGCATGGTTCTACGCGACCCTCGATCAGGTGAAGGACTACGCGCTCAACGTCAATACCGATCGCCATCTCGATACCACGAAAGTCTGGATCAACGCCGTGGTGCGGGACGGCGACCAGCCGCTCGCGGTGTTCGGGACCGGATTCGAGCTCTCGGAATTCATCAGGAGCATCGTCAGCACCGCGGATGCGGGGGTGACAAACATCCTGCTCGACAGGGAAGGGGCGATACAGGCCCATCAGGACGTGTCGGTGATCGACTTCGCCTCGATTACCAAGGGCGATGACGACCGCAGCACGGTGTTCAACATGATCGACGAGGAGGCCGGGCGCTCGGCGCTACGGGCGGCGATGGCCGATCTTTCCGCCGACAAGAGCGCGACGCGCGCCCTCGACGTGTCGATCCAGGGCAAGCCGCATGTGGCGGCGATCACCTATCTGCCGGACTTGAAGTGGTTCCTGCTCACACTGACGCGCCCGGAAGCTGCCGAAAGCCGCAATTACGTGCACATCGCTCTCATCGTGCTCGTCGTTGCGCTCGCACTGACGTTGCTCGCGGCAGGGCTCGTCTTCGACCGCCTCGTGCTGCGCCGCCTCGCCGTGCTGGACGCGGCGGCGCGCGACGTGGCGGCCGGCCGATACGGGCTCGCGTTCCGCGATGCGCGCAGCGACGAGATCGGACGCCTTGCGGGCACTTTTCAGGGCATGGCGCGGAGGATCGCTGTGCATACCGAGGACCTCGAGCGGCAGGTCGCCGAGCGCACCCGCGATCTCGAGCGCCTCGCCTACGCGGATTACCAGACCGGTTTGCTCAATCGGCGCGGGATGATGGACCGGATGGAGATCGAAAGGAACCGGCTCGTGCGCCACGGCGGGAATCTGGGCGTGATGCTGCTCGATCTCGACCACTTCAAACGGGTCAACGACGCGCATGGACACGAAGCGGGGGATCGCACGCTGGTTCATACCGCGCAGCTCCTCCGCAGGGCGCTGCGCTCGTACGACGCCTGCGCGCGGTGGGGCGGGGAAGAGTTCCTCGCCGTGGTTCCGGGCGTGCGGAGCACGCGAGAGCTCGCCATGATCGCCGAGAAGGTGAAACGCTGGATCAAGGCCTCGCCGGTCGCGCTCGACTCCGCCTGCATCCCGATCACCGTCAGCATAGGATGCTGTATTTCGCGCCCTGACGAATCGGTGGAGGCCATGCTGAAGGCCGCCGATGCGGCGCTCTACGCCGCCAAGCAGGGCGGGCGCGACCGGGTCGTCGTGGCCGATATCCGGGAGCTTGCCGGCAACCTCGCGTAAGGGCGGTGCGTCGCGTCAACGGCGCCACGCCACGCGAAACAGAACTGTCCCTTCGCTGCGTGACGTTTTTCACGCACACCACAGCGCATGGCGGCCAGTGTGCAGTATGTCATGGAACGCCTCGCTGCTTGTTCCCATCATTGCTACGCGTTCGTTGAGGGAGTTCTCCGCCATGATGTGGACTAACGATGATCTGCTGACCTTCGAGCTCGGCCCCGACAAGGAGCAGCTGTACATACACGGCGATGCCGCGGGGCTGCGCAGACTTGCGAAGCTCCTGAACGAGCTTGCGGACGCGGCGGATCGCGGGGAACTGCCCGAAGGGCGGCTCAGGACCGACAACTGGGGCGGATATGGCCTCACGGCCGACACGCAGGAGCCGTATGGCGAGTGCGTGAATAACGTGATGATCTACGGCTGGTCGGACCGCTCCAGATTTCACCGCAATTTATAAGACATCCTTCAGGGGACAGACATGCGTATCGAGAATCACCTCGGCAGAGGTGCCACCGCGCTTTACTGGGCGTCATCCGGAGCCGTGTTTCTTTCGGTGGTGTTCGCGTATCTTCTCAGCTGACCGCGCTTCAACCAGCCGCCGCCACGCGCTCGCGGACGGTCGGCGGGTGTGGTTGCGAGCAGATCCTGCAACGCTGAAGGTTCGACCGGCTTGAGGAGGTGGGCGTCGAAGCCGGCCTCGCGCGACTTTCGCTTGTCCTCTTCCTGGCCCCAGCCGCTCACCGCGACGATGGTGATGTCCTTGCCCCAGGGTTGCTGGCGCATGGCGCGGCAGACGTCGTAGCCGTTCATCGTCGGCAAGCCGAGATCGAGCAGGACGATCTCGGGTCTCGATTCCGCGGCTTTCTCGATCGCTTCCGTGCCGTCGTGCGCGGTATGCACCTCATTGCCATCGAGGCGCAGCAACATGGCGAGCGATTCGGCCACATCCAGGTTGTCGTCCACCACGAGGACGCGCCGCGCGGCGGCCTTGCTCGCAGGCGCGGGGAGCGGTTGCGCTGTCGGCACGCGCTTCGCCGCCCGCTGAGCGAGCGCGGGCAGCCGCACGATGAACTCGCTTCCCTTTCCGGGACCTTCGCTGCGCGCTTCGATGCTTCCGCCGTGCATCTGCACGAGCGCCCGGCTCAACGCGAGACCGAGCCCCAGACCTCCGGCCGCCTTGTCGCCGGTCGGGTCCCGCCAGAACATCTCGAACACATGGGACAGGTGGGCCGGCGATATTCCGATTCCCGTGTCTTTCACGCTGACGACCACATCCGACCCTTCCTGTCTTGCGACCAGCGAAATCCGCCCGCCTTTTCCCGTGTACTTGCACGCATTGTTGAGCAGGTTGGTGAATACCTGGACGAGCCTCACGGGATCGGCATTGAAGTACATGGGCTCGGATGGCAGCGACACCACGAACTCGTGCCCCACGTGCGGAGTCACCATGTCGATGCTTTGCCGGATGATGTCCGTCAACGACGAGCGTTGCACCCGAAGCGCGAGCTTTCCCTGGCTGATGAGCCCGACATCGAAGAGATCCTCGATGACGCGGGTCATATGCTCGACCTGCCGCCCGATCATGCTTCTCACTTCCCGCAGCACAGGCTCGGAGCCAGACCGCAGGAGCTCCACCCCGTTCCGTATCGCACCGAGCGGGTTGCGCAGCTCGTGCGCAAGCAACGCGAGGAACTCCGTCTTGCGGCTGTCGGCATACCGCCACTCGCGCGCGGACTCTTCGGCGCGCACGCGGGCGGTGATGTCGACATTGATGCCGATGATGCGCACCGGCCTGTGCTGGCTGTCGAAGAACACGCGCCCACGGCCATGCAGCCAGCGAATCTCGCCATTGTCGCGGCGGCGGATGCGAAAATCCGCCGAGTAGTCGCCGGTTTCGAGCGCGCGCTTCAACGCTCTTGCCGCGGGCTCACGATCCTCCGGCAACACGCAGTTCAGCCAGTCCTCGTGACGCCCGTGAAACTCCTCGCGGCGCATGCCGTAGAGCGCGAGCTGCTCGTCGGACCACAGCCGGGTGTTTGTCGCCGCATCCCAATCAAACGTACCGGCCTGGCCCGCCTTCAGCGCGAGCGCAAGGCGCTCCTGGGCTTCCTTGCGTGCCGTGATATCGTGATCGCTTCCCACCAGGCGGCGCTTGCCCTCCACGTTCGCGATGACGATCGCCCGCGAGGCGATCCAGCGCACCGCGCCATCCGCACGGATAACCCGAAACTCGGTGCTCCACGTTGCGCCGGGCTTGGCCTGAGCGAGCTCGGCGGCGACGCGCGCGCGGTCCTCGGGATGCACATATTCCATCCACCGCTTGCTCTCTTCAGCGGCGCGCTCAGGGGGAACGCACAGCAGCTCCGCCATGCCGTCTGCCCATACGCTGTCCCCGGTGTCGGGGTCCATCTCCCACACGCCGACTTCCGTCGAGCGCAGTGCGCTGCGCAGCAGTTCGATATGTCGATCCGTTTCGGCTTGCGTGTCGGGCAGGTCGCGCAGCATGTCAGACGTCAAGACAACGTTGCCGGGGATGCTTGACGAGGCTACTTTCCGGGCTCAATGATGCAGGTGGCCACAAGATTCAGAGCAAGTTCTGTGTTCAGAGCAAGTTCTGTGCCGAAAGGAAGCGATCCATACGACGTGATCGTCGTTGGAATCGGCGGCATGGGGAGCGCGACCGCTTATCACCTGGCGCGCCGCGGCGCGAAGGTGCTGGGGTTGGAGCGGTTCGAAATTCCGCACGAAATGGGATCCTCCCACGGCGTGAGCAGGATCATCCGGCTCGCGTATGCCGAGCATCCCGGTTACGTGCCGTTGCTGAGAAGTGCCTACGCGCTATGGCGCGAGCTCGAAAGCGAGACTGGCGAGCGGCTCTTGATTATCACGGGCGGCATCGACGCGGGCACGCCGGAGAGCGCGACCGTTCGGGGCTCTCTCGAGTCGTGTGCGGTTCATCAGCTCGCTCACGAGCTGCTTGACGCGCGTGCGCTTGCACAGCAGTTCCCGGGTTACCGACTGCCGGTTGACATGGTCGCCGTGCACCAGCCCGACGCCGGTTTTCTCCTGCCCGAGCGCTGCATCGTGGCGCACGTCGCCGCGGCGCGTAGGCACAACGCTGACATACGTGACGGAGAACGCGTACTGCGGTGGGCTGCGGACGGCAAGCATGTCGAGGTGGAGAGCGAGCGGGCCACGTATCGGGCGGGAAGGATGGTCGTTACCGCCGGCGCGTGGGCGCGCACGCTGCTTCCCGAGTTGCGCGGGCTTGCCGTGCCGGAGCGCCAGGTGCTGATGTGGACGCGACCGCTGCGTCCCGAGTATTTCAGCCTCGGGACGTTTCCGGTGTTCAACCTGGAAACCCCGGAAGGGCGTTTCTACGGCTTTCCGGTATACGGCGTGCCCGGTTTCAAAATCGGCAGGTACCATCACCGCGGCGAACGGGTGGAGCCGGATGACATGGACCGCCGTTGCCATCCTGAGGATGAGGCTGTGTTGCGCGCCGGTATCCGTCGCTACTTTCCGGACGCCGACGGGCCGACGCTCGACATGAAGACTTGCCTTTTTACAAATTCACCGGATGAGCACTTCATACTGGATCTGCATCCCGACCATCCCCAAGTTGCGCTCGCGGCCGGCTTTTCTGGCCACGGGTTCAAATTTTGCAGCGTGGTCGGGGAGATCATGGCGGATCTCGCGCTCGGGGGTTGCGCCTCTCACAACATAGCGATGTTCCGGTTGAGCCGGTTTGCGCCCGGCTCGCGCGAACTAACCCCCGCCCTGTAAGGTCAATATAATCCGTTCGACCTATCGAAGACCAGGGACGAGGTTAGACCGGTTAAGCCGATAGAGTGCTTAATTCCCGGTTGCGGGTTCAAAGCGGCCGCCCACCGGGCGGCACACGCAAAGGAGAACGTATGAATTTTATTGTCTGGTTAATCGTGGGTGGCCTCATCGGTTGGATCGCCAGCATGATCATGGGCACGAATGAGCAGCAGGGGATGCTTCTCAACATCATCGTCGGCATCGTGGGAGCCTTCCTTGGCGGCCTGTTGCTCGCCCCCTTATTCGGCGTGGGAACGATTAACCAAAGCGACTTCAGCATCGGTTCGCTGCTTGTCTCGCTTGCCGGGGCGATCGTTCTGCTCGCGATCGTCAACCTGATCCGCCGCAAATCCATCCGCTGACGATCGCCGAGGGTTCGCGCCCGGCCCACGCTTTCCCCCAAAGGGCGCGAGCAAGCGGTGCGTGCGAAAGTCCTCGCGTGGACACGTCACGACCGATTGCCTGCCATTTGCCCGGAGAGAGACGGCGCAAAGGAGGGCACATGTCGTTCGATATCGAGCAGTTCATCGCCGACTGCCGCGCGGCACAGGCTGAGGATCCCTCACATAAAGCAGTCCGGGAAGTCGTGGCGCGCGCCGTGTCGAGCCCGGCTGCCATTCTCAAGGCGCTCGGCGAGCCGAAACGCGCCGAACTGCAGACGCTCTACCGCTCCGATGAACTTACGATCCTGAACGTCATCTGGGGACCGCGTATGACCCTCATGCCGCACAATCACCGGATGTGGGCCGTCATCGGCATCTACACCGGGCGCGAGGACAACGTTTTCTGGCGGCGCGTAAAAGGCGATGCCGCGGGCAGGGTCGAGGCGGCGGGGGCCAAAGCGCTCGGGGCGAAGGACGCCGAGCCGCTCGGCCGCGACATCATCCACTCGGTCACCAATCCGATCCCGCGCCATACCGGGGCGATCCACGTCTACGGGGGCGACTTTTTCGCCGTCGATCGAAGCGAATGGGATCCGGAGACTTTGCTGGAGCACCCCTACAACATCGAGAATGTGCGCAGGATTTTCGAAGAGTCCAATACCGCCGCGCACGTTTGAAAAAGAAGAAGGGAGGTTCAGTGTTCACACGCATCGATCACGTGGTCCTTGCGGTTCCGAGTCTCGCCCAGGCGAGCGCGCAGTTTCGCAGCCTGGGGTTCAACGTTCAGCCCGGAGGCGCGCATCCCGGCATGGGCACGCACAATGCCATTGCATTCAACGAGGAGGATTACATCGAGCTTCTCGCGATCCGCGACGCGGCGGAGCAGAGCGCGGCAGCCGCGCGACCCGGAAGCTGGGTTGCCGGAGTGGCTGAATTCATCGCGGCGGGCGGCGGCTTGGGCTACGTCGTCGTTCAGAGCGACGACCTCGCCGGCGATGTGGAAGCGATGCGCAATCGGGGCGTCGACACCGGCGCCGCCCTGGAGGGCCAGCGGCTTACCCCCTCCGGGCAGGAATTGCGATGGAAGCTAGCGGTGCTCGGCCCGCGCAACCCGCTGCCGATCTTCTTCATCGAGCATCAGACGCCGCTGGCCGAGCGCAGGAAGTTGGCCGCTGCGGCTTCCGGGCCGGCGGGCATGCTCCATCCGAACGGCGTTTACGCGCTCGAGCGGGCTTACATCGTCACGCATGACGTCGACAGCGCCGCTGCCCTTTACGCGCAGGTGCTCGGATTGCCGAAGCCGCCGATCACGAAGGGCACGGTCATTATGTCCAACATGGCGGTGTTCCAGATCGGCGCAACAGGGCTGGGCATCGTTCAGCCGTACGCCGACGGGCCAGCGGCGCAGGCGCTGGAGCGGCGCGGTCCCGGGCCGTTCCAGGCGCTGTACCGGACGACGAGCATGGGCGCGGCCGCACGGTGGATGCAGGAGCAGGGGCTGCCGCCGCTCGCGCGCGGGGTGCGCAATACCGGCGAGCACGCGATGCTCGCCACACCGGCCGAGGCGTGCGGCGCGTACATCGGCTTCGTCGGCCCCGCATAACTCAGCGAACCTGGAATACGAGCTTGCCGCGCAGGTGGCGGCTTTCGCTCACCGCGTGGGCATCGGCGGCTTTCGACAACGGGTAGAGCGTAACCTCCGGAACGCGCACCGCGCCGCTTGTGACGAGCGCCGCGATCCGCTCGAGGTGCGCCCGATCGCGCACGACCTTCGGACGCAGCCCCAGCACGTCGCTCCGCGGTGCAGCCGGGGCGGTGTTGCCGGAGGCAATGAACGCCGCACGACCGCCCGGGCGCAACACCGAGTACGAGCGCGTCGCGACTTCGCCGCCCACCGTGTCGAACACCGCATCGCAGCCGGACACGCGTTTCGTAAAATCCTGCACCCGATAATCGATCACTTCGTCCGCGCCGAGACTGCGCACGTAATCGTGGTTCGCCGCGCTTGCCGTCGTGACGACGTGCGCGCCGATATGTTTGGCAAGCTGGATTGCGAAGCCGGCGACACCGCCCGCACCGCCCTGGATCAGGATCTTCTCGCCCGCCTCGAGCTTGAGCGTGTCCTCGATGGAACACAGCGCTGTGAGACCGATGAGGGCGAGCGCTGCGCATTCGATATGCGAGAGGCTCTCCGGCTTTCTCGCCACGATCGCGGAGCGGATGGCGATTTTTTCGGCGTAAGCGCCTTCCTGCCCGACGTCGCACACGCCGAACACCGCCTCGCCCCGCGCGAGCTCGGTTACACCGTGTCCGAGCGCGCTCACCACGCCCGAAAAATCGCGACCCGGTATGTAGGGCACGTCGGTGATCGGCGCATACTTCCCCGCACGCACTTTCCAGTCGGCGCCGTTCACGCTCGCCGCGTGTACCTCCACGAGCACCTGCCCGGGGCCCGCAACGGGATCGGGAACCTCGCCGTATTGCATGACTTCAGGACCGCCGTGTTTCATGAAGTAAGCCGCTTTCATACGCTTTCCCTTTCATGTATGCGAGCCGATTTTAGCTGTCCATGACGCGCAAGTTGAAGCCGGTGCCGCTCGCGATTTGTCGTGGAGCAGCTTTCGCGCGATACTGCGGCGGCCAATCAGCCGCTTGGAGAGGAGAGCCTTATGGCAAAGGGATACTGGATCAACATGTTCCACTCCATCAAGGACCAGAAGAAGTTCGAGGCGTATCGCGATCTCGCGGGGCCGGTGATGCAGGCGGCAGGAGCGAAATTCCTGGTGCGAGGAAACCCGACCAAGGTTTATGAGGCGGGGCTGATGCAGCGCGTGGTGGTGATCGAGTTCGAGAGCGTGCAGAAAGCGATCGAAGTGCACGACAGCCCGGGGTACCAGGCGGCGCTCAAGGCGCTCGGCGACGGCGCGGAGCGCGATCTGCGCATCGTGGAAGGGTTGGAGTAACCCGCTACAAGTCGTCCTTGCGGTTGAGCAGCTCGACGCTCACGCCATCCGGTGCGTTGATGAACGCGATGCGCGTCGTGGGGTTGAAGTCGGTCGGCTCGAGGCTGAACGTGACGCCGCGCTTGCGCAGGCCGTCGCAGAAGCCGTCGAAATCGCCTTTTACCCGCACGCCGAAATGGTCGACGCCCCACTGCAGTCCCGGCTTGTCCTTCGCCGTCTCTTTGGGTCGCTCGCCGCGCACGATCACGATGAAGCCACCGAGCGAAACGTAGATCTGCGGCGCGCCTTTGACGTCCAGGCTCCGCACCACCTTGCCGCCCAACTTGTCCACATACCAATCTGCGGTGGCCCGCGGGTTTTTCGCGACAAGGTGCACGTGATCGAAGGCGAGGCTCGCGTCCGACATGATCATTCTCTCTCGTGTTAACGGAAAGCCGCTATTTTAGCCAGTCGGGGCGTTTGCCGCCGCCGGCCGCAACGCCGAGCGCCGCGCCGCGCGGGCCGATGCCGGGGCCCTCGCGCTGGAAATTGGTGCAATAGGCGAACGCGAGATTGCGGCTGCGATCGCACCAGGCGAAGGCGCCGCCCGTGCCGGTGTGTCCGAACGCCTTCATGTTCTCGCCCATCGGCACTGTATTGGGCTCGTTGTGCATGAAGCCGTAGCCCATGCGGATGCGACGCTGGGTCATGATGCAATCGTCTTCCCATACAAGCGTCGCTGCCCGCTCCACCGCCTCGCGGCTCAGCAGCCGCACGCCGTCGATCATGCCGTTGCCCGCAAGTATCGCGTAGATGCGCGCCATGGCCCTTGCATTGCCGTGCCCGCCGAAGGAAGCCACTTCCAGTTCCCGGATCTCGCGGCAGTTCTGGAAGTAACCGGTCTTCGGCGCGGAGCGGAATGCGCGTCCCAGCGGCGTCGAAGGATCCGACGCGATCTTGAAGAAAGTGTTCTTCGGGTTGCGGTGCATGTCGGAAACGCGCGCAATCTCGTCGGGCTTGAGCCCGATGTTGTAATCGGCGCCGAGCTTGCCGCTCACTTCCTCGCGCAGGAACGTGCCGATGCTTTTTCCCGTCACGCGGCGCACGATCTCGCCTAAGATGTATCCGATGTTAATGGAGTTGTAAGCGCCTTTCGTGCCCGGTTCCCACGCCGGCTCCTGCTGCTCGATGGCGCGGATGTGCGCGGCCCAGTCGAACCACGAGCCGGGCGGCGCCTGATCGCAATAGATGACGCCGCAGGTGTGCGAGAGCACATGGCGCACGAGCACCCGTTCTTTGCCGGCGCTCGCAAATTCCGGCCAGTACCGTGCAACCGGGGCATCGAAGTCGATCTGTCCACGGTCGATGAGGATGTGCGTGCAGAGCGCACACATGCTCTTCGCGACCGAATTCATGATGACTATCGTATCTTCTTCCCACGGGACGGCGCGATCGAGATCCTTGTGGCCGCCCCAGAGGTCCAGGACTTTTCGGCCGCCCTCATAGACGCACACGGCGGCGCCGATTTCGCCGCGCTCCCGGAAGTTGCGCTCGAATTCCTCGCCCACGGCGGCGAAACGCGGATCGCACGCGCCGTTGATCGGTATCGTTGCTGTCGTCATTGCAGTCCCCGTTGAGCCCAGGTTCGCAAGCCTGCGCCGTCATTTTCTGCTACAGGCGTGTCTTCGTCCACCAATGGATGACGTGGTGCTACGATTCGAAATGGTCGGATAACTCCGGGCAACTCATGCCGCAACTCGTTTTTCTTCATGGTCCGGGCGCAGGCGGCTGCGCGGACGCCTATTGCCATCAGCTCCGGCATTTTCCGGGCAGCCTTGCGCCGAATCTGCCCGGACACCTCGAGGGCGCCGCCTGCCCGGATGTCGCGCGTTATGCCGAGTGGGTGCGCGGCTGGCTTTGGGCGCAAGGCAAGCACAGCGACCTTGTTCTCGTCGGATACACGCTCGGTGCGTCCATCGCGCTCCAGTACGGTCTCGACTACCCCGACGAAGTGAAAGGCCTCGTCCTGATGACGGTGGCCGCGCGCCCGAAGGTCCGCGCGCCCGGGACTTACGAAATGCGTTTGCGCGCTGCCGAAGACGCGGAGGTCTACAAGGAGTGGCTCGCGTTCCAGATGCGAGCGATGCATCTCGTAGAGCCTCGCTTGCGCGAGCGGCTCATGGAACGGCATCGGCGGGTCGGGCCGCTGTCGCAGTATCACGACCTCAAGGCGATCGATCGTTTCGACGTGCGCGACCGGATTGGCACGTTGAAACCCAGGCTCATGCTCTTACGGGGGCTGCGCGATCACGGAAATCCGCCGAAGTACGAGCAGGAAATCCACGAGGCGGTGCCGGGGTCCAGGTATGTCGAGCTTGCCGGTGCCGGGCATTTCCCGCCCACGGAGATCCCGGAAAAGGTGAACAGATTGATCGCCGAATTCATTGCCGCGCTGTAAACACCATGACGGTCGTACGCTTCCTGAGCCTGCTCTTTACCGCACTCGCCCTCGCGCCCGCCATGGCGCACTTGCTGGAACTCCCGAACAAGATCCATCTCTCCCGGGACGACTATCTCACCGTTCAGCAGATCTATCGCGGCTGGGCGCTGCTCGGTATCGTCGTCGTCGGTGCGCTCGTCTCGACGCTGGCGCTCGCGATTATGTCGCGCGTCCGGAAGGGCTTCACGCCGGCCTTGATCGGCTTCCTCTGCATCGTCGGCACGCAAATCGTCTTCTGGACGTTTACCTTTCCCGCCAACCGGGAAACCATGAACTGGACGGTGCTGCCCGAGCACTGGGAGGCGCTCAGAACCCAGTGGGAATACTCGCACGCCGCGAGCGCGGGGCTCAACCTCGCGGCGTTTATTGCGGTTGCGCTCGGTGTGCTGAAGGGAGGCGAGGACCGTCAGGGATAAGCGCGCTGTAACCGAGGGCCGGGCGGACTAGGACTTCAGCCGGTATCCGGTCTTGAAGATCCACGCGATCACGGCGAGCGAGCCGAGGAGAAAGAGCGCGGTCATCGCCAGACTCACGCCCACGCTCACGTCCGCAATGCCATAAAAGCTCCAGCGGAAACCGCTCACGAGGTACACAACGGGGTTGAACAGGCTGACGGTCTGCCACGCGGGCGGCAGCATGTCGATGGAGTAGAAGGTCCCGCCGAGGAACGTCAACGGCGTGATGACGAGAAGCGGAATCAACTGCAGCTTTTCGAAGCCGTCGGCCCAGATGCCGATGATGAAGCCGAACAGGCTGAACGCGACCGAGGTGAGGACGAGAAAGAGCACCATCCAGACGGGATGCTCGATCCTGATCGGCACGATCAACGCAGCGGTGACAAGGATGATGATGCCGAGAATGACCGACTTGGTGGCCGCCGCCCCGACGTAGCTCACCACGATTTCGAAATAGGAGATCGGCGCCGAGAGCAGCTCGTAGATCGTGCCGGTGAACCGCGGAAAGTAGATGCCAAACGAGGCGTTGGAGACGCTCTGCGTAAGGAGCGAGAGCATGATGAGGCCCGGCACGAGGAACGCGCCATAGTTGATCCCCTCGACCTCCTGGATGCGCGGTCCCATCGCCGCGCCGAACACGACGAAATAGAGCACGGTGGAGAGCACTGGCGAAACGATGCTTTGCATGAGCGTGCGCCGCGTGCGCGCCATCTCGAAACTGTAGATTGCCCTGATGGCGTAGAGATTGAGGCCCTTCATTTCCTGCTCTCCTCCAGCAGGGTGACGAAGATGTCTTCGAGCGAGTCTTGGGTGGTGTGCAGGTCGCGGAAGCGGATGCCCGCCTCCGGCAGCGCCTGAAGGAGCTCCGTGATGCCACGCCGGTCGCTGCGCTCGTCGTAGGTATAGACGAGCTCCGAGCCGCTATCGGCAAGCGCCAGGTTGAAGGCGGCAAGACCGTCGGGGATCCGCTCGAGCTCGTGCTCGAGGTACAACGTGAGCTGCTTTCTGCCGAGCTTACGCATGAGCTCCATCTTTTCCTCGACGAGGATGATCTCGCCCTTGTTGATGACGCCGATGCGGTCGGCCATCTCCTCCGCCTCGTCGATGTAGTGGGTGGTGAGAATGATCGTGACGCCGCTCTCCTGCAGCCTGTGCATGAGGTTCCACATCTCGCGCCGGAGCTCGACATCGACGCCTGCGGTCGGCTCGTCGAGGAAGAGGATGCGCGGCTCGTGCGACAGCGCCTTCGCGATGAGGAGCCGTCGCTTCATCCCGCCGGAGAGGGTCATGACCTTGCTGTCCTTCCTGGGCCACAGCGAAAGGTCCTTGAGCACCTTTTCGATATGCGCCGGATCCGGCGGCTTCCCGAAGAGCCCGCGGCTGAACGACACGGTGTTCCACACCGTTTCGAAGGCATCGGTCGTGAGCTCCTGCGGCACGAGCCCGATCAGCGCGCGTGCGGCGCGGTAATCCGAAACGACGTCGTGGCCGTCCACCGTGATGGTGCCTGCGCTGGGATTGATGATTCCGCAAATGATGCCGATCAGCGTGGTCTTGCCCGCGCCGTTGGGACCGAGCAGCGCGAAGATCTCGCCCTCGCGAATCTCGAGGTTGACGTCGTTGAGCGCGCGGAACCCTGTAGCGTAGGTTTTCGAGAGCTGTTTGACGGAGATGATCGCTTTCATGAGACGCGAAGTGCCGCGCGGCCGGTCAGTATGATTGCCCAGCAGCTCAAACGGACACCAACACCTTGAACCCGCCCCAGAACATGCGCTTGGCGTCGAAAGGCATCGCCTTGGGATCCATGCTGGGAGCGAGCCGCGGGTCCTTCATCACCTTGGCGTTCACGCGGTCCCGGTGCGCGCGTGACCGGTACACGATGTACGCGAACACCACCGTCTCTCCCGGCTTGAGCTTGACGCTTTGCGGGAAGGAGGTGCGTTTGCCCGGCTTTACGTCGTCGGCCACGCACTCGACGTACTCCAGCGCGCCGTGTTCGCGCCAGACCTTGCCGGCCAATTTCGCCATGCGGCGATAGGCGTCGAGATTCTTCTTGGGGACAGGCACTACGAATCCGTCGACATATTTCATGTGAGATCCTCCGTTTCGGGCAGTTAGTGTTAGTCGCACGCCGTGGCGCCAGTTCGACGTCGCTCGCTCGAATCAGGCACGAGGACGCTATTCAGCGCGGATGCCGGCGGACTTCACCAGCTTGCCCCATTTTTCCGCCTCGGAGTTGAGATACTGCGCAAATTCCGCCGGCGTATCGCCGATGGGCTCCAGCCCGGACTTTGCCATGCGCTCGGCGATCGCGGGCTCGGTGAGCACCGCGGCAATCTCCCGGTGCAGCCGCTCGATCACCGCTTTCGGCGCGCCCGCGGGTACCACCACGCCGTTCCAGTTGTTCGCTTCGTAGCCCGGCACACCGGATTCTGCAATGGTGGGCAGTTCGGGAAAGAGCTTCGAGCGCGACTTCGTTCCGATACCGAGCGCGCGCAGCCGGCTGGCGCGGATGTGCGGCTGGGCGGTGGTGAGGTTCGCCATCATCATCGCAAGTCGTCCACCCACGAGGTCGGTCACGGCCGGAGCGCCGCCCTTGTAGGGGACGTGGACCGCATCGACGCCCGCCATACTGACGAAAAGCGCCATCGCGAGATGACCTGCGCCGCCGACGCCGCTCGATCCGTAGTCGTATTTTCCGGGATTGGCTTTGAGGAGCCCGATCAGCTCGGACGTCGATTTTGCCGGCACGGAAGGATGCACCACGAGCAGGTTGCTCGATGCGGCGACGTTCGTTACCGCTGCGAAATCCCGTTCGAGCACGTAAGGCACTTTGCCGTAGAGCGAGGGATTCACGGCGAGCGGAGGTGTGGCCATGAGCAGCGTGTAACCATCGGGCGCCGAACGCACGACGATTTCGGTCCCGATGATCGTGCCGGCGCCGGTGCGATTGTCCACGACGAACTGCTGCCCCATGCGCTCGGTAAGGCGGGCACCGATGAGGCGAGCGACCGCATCGGTGGAGCCGCCCGCCGAATAAGGGACGACCAGCCGCACCGGCCGTTCCGGATACGCTGCGACCGCATTCGATGCAGCGAGAGCGAGAACACACGCGATGAGCGGGGTGTAGCGTCTTTTCATTCGTGTTTACTCCCGAGAGAAAAAGCGGATCTTACATCACGCGTGGTACGCGAGATGCGCGCGGAAGATGTACGTACGACGACCTCGCGGCTGACGGGCGTACAGCGGCGGTTACCGCTTGCGCGCCTGAGGCGTGGCGCTACACGTTCGCCGTTCCCGGCGCCTGCGCGAATCGTCCGGCGTGATAATCGGCAAAAGCCTGCTGAATCTCTTCGCGCGTATTCATGACGAACGGGCCGTAAGCGGCTATCGGCTCGTCCAGCGGTTCGCCGCTTAGTACGAGCAGGGTGGCGTCGCTCTCCGCCTGCACGGTGATGTCGCCATCCGCGCGCTCGAAGAGCACCACTTCGTCGGCGGCTGCGTTCTCCTCGTCGTTCACGCGCACTTTGCCTTTGAGCACGACGAGCGCGAGGTTGTGCGTCCCGGGCACGGCGAGCCGGACGCTCGCACCCGCCTTCAGACGCAGATCCCAAACGTTGATTGGCGTGAAGGTACGCGCCGGTCCCTTGCTTCCGCGGAATTCTCCTGCAATGACGCGCAGCATCCCGGCGCCGTTCTCCAATTCAACCACCGGAATATCGCGCTTCGCGAGCGTTTGATATCGGGGCGGCGCCATCTTGAATCGCGCGGGGAGGTTGACCCATAGCTGCGCCACTTCGAACGTGCCGCCACCGCTCGCAAAATCAGGGGAGTGATATTCCTCATGGAGGATGCCCGATGCAGCGGTCATCCACTGCACGTCGCCCGGGCCGATCCGCCCGCCGTTGCCCGCCGAATCGTGGTGCTCCACTTCACCGTCGTAGACGATGGTTACTGTTTCGAAACCGCGGTGCGGGTGCTCGCCGACTCCGCGCTTCTCACGCGTCGGCGTAAAGCGCGCCGGGCCCGCGTGATCGAGCAGCAGAAACGGGCTCAACGCTGCGCCGGCGCGATCGTAGGTAAAAACGGAACGCACGGGGAAACCGTCGCCCACCCAGTGTTGCGGTCCCGCGCGATGAATCTCGAGGATCTTTCGCATGTCACGGACTCCTTCAGAGTGCTACGCTGCGGCCTCAGGCGCCGCCTCGCACAGGACGTTATATATGGCGCCTGCAGCGTTGTAATGCAACCCTGCAGCCAGCGTTGGATTGCCGTGACGCTTCCTCGAGAGGACCGCGCGGTGAGCGCAGGCTCGCTGGCGATGGAACGTAGGCAGCGACCCGTTGCATCGTGGATGTCTGCGTCCTATTGACGCTTCACCGAACGTCGGGCAAATTTGCCCGCGTCCGCGCTTGGTCCGGCACTTGATCGGGCGTCCGCACAACTTGGATCAGAAGTCCCGCACGAGGCCTGCGATGTCGCACGATACGCTGTCGGATCTGCTGAGCGCCGTCCGCTTGCGCGGTGCGGTGTTCTATTACGTGAGCTTTCGCGCCGAATGGGCTGCTGAGGCGGCGCCGGCATGCGAAATCGCCGAAGCGGTGATGCCCGGTGCCGAGCACGTCATCGAGTATCATATGGTCGCAAAGGGCAGCGCGTGGGCGGCCATTTCCGGATTGGCGCCAGTAAAGCTGGCTGCAGGCGACGTGGTCATGTTTCCCCACGGCGACGCGCATATCATGTCGAGCGCCCCGCACTTGCGTCCCGAACGCAACGATGCGGAGTGGGTGTACCAGACGCGTAATGTGCCGAAGCCGATGACGATCTCGTACCATCACGGGGTGATGCAGCCGGGCTCCACGACGCCGGTCGCCGCTGCCGACAGCGTTCTCGTGTGCGGCTTCCTCGGCTGCGATTTGCGGCCGTTCAATCCGCTGATCGGCGCGCTGCCGCGACTGTTGCACCTGCCGGCCGAGCGCGCGGGGGGCTGGATAAGCCGCGTCATTGACCAGGCGGCTGCCGAGTCGGCCGAGGGGCGGCCCGGCGGGCAGGCGGTGCTCGAACGGCTGGCGGAGATGATGTTCGTCGATACCGCGCGGCGTTACCTCGACAGCCTGCCGGATCATGCAACCGGCTGGCTCGCAGGTTTGCGCGACCGCTACGTCGGACACGCGCTCGCGCTGCTCCACGCGCGCCCGGAACACGCATGGACGATCGACGAGCTGGGCCGCGAGGTGGGCCTTTCGCGCTCCGCGCTGCACGAGCGATTTGTCGAGTACGTGGGCCAGCCGCCGATGCAATACCTCGCAAACTGGCGGATACAGGTCAGTTCGCGGCTCTTGCGCGAGACACGCCGCACGGTGGCGGCCATTGCGCTCGAGGTCGGCTACGAATCCGAAGCGGCCTTCTCCCGTGCGTTCAAGCGCCTCGTCGGCGCGCCGCCCGCCGCATGGCGGCGCGCGCAGATGCACTGAGCCGTGACAACGACCTCGTCTCCAGTCGTAGGGCGCGTGGCGGCCGACGTCCGGACCGACGCTTTGCGCTGATTTTGCCCGCGCCCAGCCTCGTCCCCGGTTCCGCGAAAGTTTCACGCGATTCGCACCGGCAGGTGCTCGCGATGGCGGGGCCTATCATCCTCGCCAACGTTTCCGTACCGCTCCTCTCCGCGGTGGACACCGCGGTCGTCGGTCATCTGCCGGAGCCTTACTACATCGGCGCCGTCGCGATCGGCGCGATGCTCTTTACCTACATCTATCACCTCTTCAACTGCCTGCGCATGGGCACGACCGGCCCTACGGCACAGGCGCGGGGCGCGGGTGACTATCCGGAAGTGCGGGCGATGATAGGCCGTGCGCTGCTCCTCGCAGCGGCGATCGGCGGCGTGCTCATCGCGCTGCAGCTTCCCATCCTCGCATTCGCTTTCTGGGTGATCGATGCCAGCGCGAAAGTCGAGTTCTACGCCCGCCAGTACTTCCTGATCCGGGTGTGGGCGATGCCGGCGGTGCTCGCTGGCTACGCCATCATCGGCTGGTACTACGGCTTGCGCGACGTGCGCACGCCGCTCATCGTCCAGATCTTCGGCAACACCCTCAACATCGCGCTCGATTTCCTGTTCGTATTCGGATTCGGCTGGGGCGTGCCAGGTGTCGCGTTTGCGTCGGTCATCGCTTCGTACGCCGGGCTGCTGCTTGGGCTCTACTGCGTGTGGCGCACACTGCGGAGTCTTCCGGGGCGTGGCCACGCGCGACTCCTCGACCGCGCACGACTCGTCCGGATGGTATCCATCAATGGCGATCTGGTGCTGCGGACCTTCTGCGTCGTGTCCGTGCTCGGTCTTTTCATGGCGAAGAGCGCCGAGCTGGGCGACCTCACGCTCGCGGCGAACCAGGTGCTGCACAATTTCCTCGTGTTCACCTCGTTCGGACTCGACGGCTTTGCTCATGCGGCGGAAGCGATCCTCGGCGAAGCGGTGGGACGGCGTGACCGTGCGGCGTTCCGCGCGGCGATGCGAGTTGTTTTTTTCTGGGCGGCGCTCGTCGGCGCGCTCAATCTCCTCCTGTATGCGCTCGCAGGACACGGCATTATCGCGCTGCTCACGAGCATTGGCGCAGTGCGCGCCGCGGCAGCCGACTATGTGCTCTGGCCGGTCGTCATGCCACTAATCTCGGTCTGGGCTTTCACCTACGATGGCGTCTATCTTGCGGCAACGCGCACCACCATCATGCGCAATACCGTGATGGTCTCGTTCGCTGCGTTCGCAGTCCTGCTCCACACGCTGACGCCGCTCTACGGGAACACCGGGATCTGGATCGCGATCACGGCCTTTCTCGGCCTGCGCGGCCTCTTGCTGCACCTTTACTTTCCTCGCGTGTTGCGCGCGATTCGCGCGTGAGCCATCCGGGACGGATACGTGCCGCCCCGGTAGCGCCCGTCATCCTCGGAACACGTGCAGAAGCGTACGTCGCTACGTTTCGGTGACGCCTTCGATGTGAAACGGCTTCCCGTTCACGTCGATGTGGCTGTGCAGCGGAACCTGCTGGGTAATCAGCCCTTCGGCGAAACACCCCGCTTTGGCGTTTTTTAGGAGATGCGCGAGCCTTTCTTCCGGCTCGTCGCTCTCGAGCTTGAGGTGGGTGCTGATCCCTTCCCAGCGATTGAACACCGTGCCCTTGAGCACCGAACCGCCCAGATGCTTGCGCATCACGACACGGCAGTTCGCGCGGCTCACCTTCATCTTCATCATGTGCGCGTACCGCGCAACCTGGGTGAGCAGTCAGAAGCCGATCGCCATCGCGAGGTAAGCCATGGGCGAGGGATAGCGGTCGGTGCCGCCGATGCGCGCCGGCTCGTCGCAGCACACTTCGAACTTGCCCGAAGTGCCGCGCTTCAACTGCAGTTCTCCGGCAACGACCTCGGTCAGGACATCGTTCTCGTTGGTGATGCCCGATTGAGGCAGTTCAGGCTTGTCGATCACCCGTTCACCGGGCGTAGCGGAAAGTTCTTCGTTTCCCAGCGGTTTAGTCATCTTGCGCTCCTCGTTATTGAAGCGCAGAGGATTCTACGCCTGTGCCGCCTTCTCCGGCGCGGGCTCGTCAGGCAACAGCAGCACGATCGCTGCCTTGATGGCGGCGATGCCGGCCAGCACCCATAGGGCATTGGCGAACCCGATCTCCTTCACGAGCGGCCCGAGCACCCACACCGCAGCCGAGCTGATGCCGAAGGCGACCGTCACGCGCATGCCGGAAACGCGCGAGCGCAGCCGGTCATCGACGTAGCGCACGATCATCGCATCGGTGAACGGAATCGAACCGAAGATGAACACCATCACTGCGAGCAGCGCCGCGAAGAGCCACCAATCCTGGGTGTGCGCGGCGAAGATGAGGAGCGGCACCTGCGCGACCGACATCCAGAGCTGGAGCGGCTTGAACGGCATCGCGTCGATCAGGCGTCCGATGACGATCTGCGCGAACGACGCAATGGTGTAAATCAGCGCGAGGAGGGCGCCGAGCACCGCCGGGTCTTCTATGACGCCGAGGAAGCGCTCGGTCATGAGTTGCGAGTTGCCGTTGGTGGTGAAGTTGAAGAGGAGGCTGCTTGCGACCGCCGCCGCGGTCATCACCGTGAAAGCGCGCACCAGCATCGCAGGTGTCATCTCGACCTTCGCCTTGCCGCCTTTGCGCTTCGCGGGCGCTTCCGCTTCCCTCGGGCAGGCAATCGCGAAGACGATGCCGCACGCGATGGAAAAGAGCCCCGGTATGGCGAAGGCGGCGCGCCAGCCGATCCATTTCACGAGAAAGCCGGTGGCCAGCGCAGCTACCGCGATACCGAGATTGCCGGCGAGCCCGTTGATGCCGATCACCGCGCCGGGATTGGGGACGTTCTGCACGAGCATCGGGATGCCGACCGGGTGATAGATCGCGGCGAACGCGCCCATCAGCGTGAGCGCGGCGGCGAGTTGCCAGGCGTTTTGCGTGAGCGAGACGAGGAGCGCTGCGCCGCCCATGCCGACGAAGAAGATGATCATCATGATGCGCCGGCCCCACAGGTCGCCGAGCCGGCCCGCTGGCAGCGCGCCGAGCCCGAAGAGCGCGAACGCCCCGACGCTGTAGGGCATCAAGTCGGTCCAGTTGGCATAGCGGAATTCGGCAGCGACCGACGCCACGGCGGTTGCGAAGATCAGCAGGAACATGTGGTCGACGCCGTGGCCGATGTTGAGGAGCAGACTGACGGCCCGTGGGAACCCGTCGGGGCGGGGAGCGGCTTGAGCGAGCGTATTCATAGGGGGCGCATTCTGCACGCGTTACAATCGTCTGTCCTTCGATATTTTTCTGACAACTTGCGCGAAATGGACAGGCCGTTGCACACCCGCGCGGTCGAGCTCGAGGACGAGCTGGCCGTCGTGCCGGAGAATCCGGTGCAGGGCGACCTTACCCGGCCCATCGTCACGCGGCGGACGCGTTACGAGCCGGGCCACCACATCAAGCCGCACTGGCATGCGCGCGCGCAGTTCGCTTTTGCCGTCGAGGGGACGATGCGGGTGCGCAGCGCGCGCCGCGTGTGGATCGTGCCGCCCAGCCGCGCGTTGTGGATTCCCGCGCGCACCGCGCACGAAATCCATATGTACGGCGCCGTGCAGATGCACAGCCTTTATGTGAGCGATCAGGCGGCCGCAGGCATGCCGGCGTCGCCCGTTGTGCTCAGCGTGACGCCGCTCCTCCGCGAGCTGATCGTGCGCGCGGTCGCCCTGCCGGCTCTGTACGACGAGGCGGGCGTCGACGGACTTCTGATGCGTCTTCTGATGGCCGAGATCCGACGCCTCGCGCCCTGCGCGCTCGACCTCCCGCTTCCCCAAAGCGCGGACCTCATGCGGTTGTGCGAGGGCTTGCTTGCCGACTTGTCCGCGCGGGGCGGCTGCGCGACGAACGCGGGCGAGCTCAACGTGAGCACGCGCACGTTGTACCGCAGGTTTCTCCGCGAGACCGGATTGAGCTTTGCGCGCTGGAAGCAGCAGGCGCGCCTCCTCGAGTCGATCCGCCGGCTGGCGGAGGGCGTGCCCGTCACCGCCGTGGCAATGGACCTGGGGTACGAGAGCCCAAGCGCGTTTTCGACGATGTTCCGCCGCGCGCTCGGCATTTCGCCGCGCGCCTTCACCGCCGCGAAACCTTAAGCCTCGCTCAAGCCGCCGCGGGCAATAGTCGTATTTCCCGTCGCCCGGAGGTCTCATGAGCAAACCTCGGTCTTCCTGTTTGTCGGTGCCCGTGGCGTGTTTCGCTGTGCTTGCGGGATGCGCCTCGACCCCTCCGCAGGTCGCAGAAGTATCCGCCGCGCGCATGGCGGTCTCGCAGGCAGAACCGGTTGCAGCTCGCTACGCGCCGGAGCAACTGCGCATCGCACGCGACACGCTCGCTCTTGCCGAGCAGGCGCTGGCCCGCGAGGAGTACGAGACGGCGTGCATGCTGGCGGAGCAGGCCCAGGTCGATGCGCGCCTCGCGCATGCGGTGGCAGACTCCGAGCGGCTGCGGCTCGCCGCCGCGGAAGTGAATCGCAGCGTCGATGCCCTCAAACAGCAGCTGGAAGGGAGACAGCCATGAAGCGCCTTTGCAGCTTCTCGGTATTTCCGCTGTTGCACTTGCGCCAGCTGTGCGCAAACGCCACCGGCCGAGAACGAGCTTGCCGAGGCGCGCGCCGCATACCGAGCGGCGCAGAACGATCCTCACGTCCAGCAATTCGCTTCGGCGCAACTCGAGCAGGCGGCGCGGGCCTTGAGCAGCGCCGAGCGGCTCGCGCAGGAAACCCCGAGCTCAACCAGCGCCTCTCCGAGCAGCGCGCGTCTTCGGTGAAGAATGCGCTCGTGCAGTACGGCGTCCCACCCGAGCGCATCGTGACGCGCGGAATGGGAGAAGCGTTTCCGGTGGCGAGCACCGCCCACGCCAAGCGGGCGCCAGCTCAACCGGCGGATGGAGATCATCGTACCCGGCGAGGCGCCCACCGCGGACGGCCGGTAGGCTGCGCCGGCTCGCACAGATCTCACCGCCGCAGATCGCGTTCGGGCTCGAGCGCCGCGTCGCCCGACACGCACACGAGCTCGAGCGCATCTACATCGGGCGGCAAGCCGGCCTCTTTCAGGTCGGGCACGCGTGCGCCAGGCGGAAGGCCCCATCTCTTCTTCCGTGCGGGGTCGCTCGAATAAGCGACGAGACGTGCCTGCGGGCCGACGACCACGCTGCGCGTTTGCTGGGTGAATACCGGATCGGCGCCCGGCCCGGTATACGTCGTGAGCGGGGGACGGTACTGCGCCTCCGCGTAGGCATCCACCCAGCAGCCCAAGGCGGCGTTTGTCCCGCCATCACCCTTGTATACGAGCGGCTGCGGCGCCGTGGCCGCGCACGACGCGAGCAGGACGGAAAAGGCGGCCGTGTACGCGCTCTCCACAAAGCCTCCATGGCAGAAGCGAAACCGCCACCAGAAGACCGCGGGCCGCCGCCGCGAGTTCCTCTCGAGCCCGTGCTCAACCGCCGCCTTGCGTCTTGACGAGCCTGCGCGCCAGCTCGATGGCCATGCGGCGCCACAGATCCGGGTGAAAGCGCGCGACTTCGGTGAAGCGCTGCTGCGTGATGAGGGCGGCGACCACGCTTTCCACCGACGTCACCGTTGCGGAGCGCCCCTTGAACGGTTCCAGCAGCGCGATCTCCCCTACATGCATGCCCGGGCCGACGCTTGCGATTTCTCGGCCGCTGACGGAAACCGAAACTTTGCCGTGGAGTATGAAATAGAGATCGCTCCCACGCTCGCCCTGCGAAAACAGCGGAAGGCCGGGCGCGTACTCCCTGAGCTGCAGCGTCGATGAGATCTTGTCGGCGATCTCGGTATTTCCGTCAACCAGGAACTGGCCGCGCAGCGCATTGAGCAGCGTTACCCGGCCATCCTTGCCTTGAAACCGTTCCAGCATGATCTTTCCCCTGTAGTTCCCGGCGAGGACATCCTCTTCGGGTCGCTCGAATCGGGGAGACCGACTTCGATGTAATGCGTTCTTGACGGGGAGAAAAGCCGGTTGAGTTACGAGGGGAAGGATCGGGCGCGCGCGGGAGAAAAGATTGCCGGCAGCCCAATGACTCGCCCTCGGCAATCTCTCGGTCATGGGGCTTCAAATACCCTTTAGACCAGCGACTTTGCGTCCCCGCCTTTCGGTCGGGTTTGCCCTTTTCGAAGCTCGGATGGAATGCGTGAAGCTTTGCGCTCCACCCGGACGCAAAGATACCCCGTGCATGGCCGTAACCCTATGTCATATTTCACGAATGGGTGCATGCGTCCGATGAACGGGGTGTGGTCGGCGACCGGCGCACACGCCCCGCGCAGCATACCCGTGGTGGACCGAGGGCTACGGCTTGCGCGCACGATCGTGGTCGGCACGCGACGGCGCGAGGCTATTCGACCTCCGCGGCGCCGAGCACGCTTTTCGGCACGAACTTCGAGAGCCAGCGGCTGCGCAGGATCAGGTTTTCCTGCCACACCGCCTCGATGTTGGCGACGGTAGACGCCTGCACGGCGTCCGCTGCAAGGAGCGCATCGCGCCATTGAGCGAGATGCGGAAATTTTTCGATGATGCCGAGGCGGCGCAGGCGATCCACGAAGGTGTACCGCTGGAGAAACGGCGCATACGCCGCGTCCACCAGGGAGAATGACGGCCCGTTGAAATAGGGGCCGGCATTGCCGCGCTTCGCAAGCGCTTCGTTCAGCTTGTTGAACGGCACGGCGATCTTCGCCGCGCGCGCGACGAATTCCTCCTCCGTCTCGGAATAGGCGGTGTTCGAGATCGCGCTCGCGAAAGTGGGCACGTAATCGGTCCACGCCCGGTTGCGTGCGCATGCGATCGCATCCACCGGGTGAAGCCGCGGCGCAAGCGTTTCGTCGAGATATTCCGCGATGGCGTTGGACTCGAACAGCGCTTCCTTGCCGTCGATCAGCAGCACCGGCACCTTGGCATGCGGCGACACCGCGAGAAACCAGTCCGGTCGCTTGTCGCGGTCGATGTAAGTGATCTCGTAGGGAACGCGCTTGGCCCGCAGCACGATCGCGGCGCGCTGTACCCACGGGCAGGTCTTGAAGCTGCAGAGCGTGAATCGGGCGGGCATTCGGCCTCCGTTGTGGGCGTGTGGCTTCGAAGGCGGGGGACCGCACACGGTTCCCGCACCGGAGCGCTGCAGATAGTGGCACAGCGGTCGCCGCGTTTCAACGGTGCAACCGCCCCGCAAGCTGTGGCATTATCCACGGCGATGATTCGATCCCTTCGCCGAGCAGTTTTCGCCTGCAGCATCGCCTGCCCGATTCTCGCTTCCGCTCAAGCCACGGCGCCTCCGCAGCAGTTCGGTGCGTGCGTGCGCGAGTTGCGCAGCGAAGCCCTGGCAAAAGGAATCGAAGCGAGGACATTCGACGCGGCGCTCGCGGGCGTCGAGCCGGATCCGACCGTGATCGATGCCATGGACAACCAGCCGGAATTCAAGCTGCCGATCTGGGACTACATGGCCGTTCTGGTGGACGAGCAGCGCATCGCCGACGGCCGAAGGAAGCTCGAAGAATGGGCGCAGGTGCTTGCCGAAGTCGAGCGCGCCTTCGGTATCGACCGCCATGTCGTCGTGGCGGTATGGGGCATCGAGTCCGACTACGGCAGCGTGCGCGGCGGGCGTCCGCTCGTGCGCTCGCTTGCGACGGTTTCGTGCTTCGGCGGCCGGCAGCGCTTCTTTCGCGGCGAACTCCTGGCAACGCTCGGCATCCTGCAAAGCGGCGATCTGCCGCCCGAGCTGCTCGTCGGCTCCTGGGCCGGCGCGTTCGGTCAGACGCAGTTCATGCCGTCCACTTTTCAGCGCACCGCGGTCGACTTCGACGGCGACGGGCGTCGCGATATCGTCGCGTCCGTCCCCGATGCGCTCGCATCGGCCGCGAACTATCTGAAGCGCGCAGGCTGGCAGCCCGGGCAGCCCTGGGGTTACGAGGTTCGGCTGCCGAAAAACTACCCGGGCCCGGCGGGTCGCCGCGATCGCCGGCCGCTCAGGGAATGGAACCGGCTCGGCATACGGCGCATCGACGGGCAGCCGGTCAGCGGGACGACATCGGCAGCGCTGCTCTTGCCGGCGGGCGTCGAGGGCCCGGCATTTCTCGTACTGGGGAATTTCGATGCCATCTACAGCTACAACGCGGCCGAATCGTATGCCCTCGCCATTGCGCATCTTTCCGACCGGCTGCGTGGGGGTGATGCATTCGCGACCCCATGGCCGACGGACGACCCCGGCCTGTCGCGCGCTGAAAGGCGCGAGCTGCAGGAGCGACTCAACGCGCAGGGCTTCGATGCCGGCAAGCCGGACGGGGCGATCGGGCCGAAGACTCGCGCCGCGATCGAAGCTTTCCAGGTCTCCGCCGGCTTGCCGGCGGACGGACGCGCCGGCACGCGCGTGCTCGGCGCGCTGAGGGCGGCCGCGCCGCCGCCGGCCCGTTGAAATTGATTTTCGTCAGGGGGTTGCTTACAGTGCGCGGCTGCAACGGTACGGCCTGACGCTCGTGCGCATATTGCTCGTCGAAGACGATTCCCTGCTGGCCGACGCCATCGCCCGGTCGCTCACGCAGTCGGCGCATGCGGTCGACGTTGCGCGTAGCGGAGAAGAGGCCGACGCCGCGCTGGCCACGGGCGACTACGATCTGGTCGTGCTCGATGTCGAGCTGCCGGGACTCGATGGCTTCGAGGTCCTCAAGCGGTTGCGGGCGCGGCGCTCGGTCGTGCCGGTGCTGATCGTCACGGTGCGCGATGCGCTCGAAGAGCGGATCGCCGGGCTCGACCTCGGCGCCGACGACTATCTCACCAAGCCTTTTCACCTCTCAGAGCTCGAGGCGCGGGTGCGTGCCCTCATCCGGCGCGCGCACGCGGGCGCGAGCTCCGAGCTCGTGCACGGGCGGCTGCGCCTCAACATGGCGGCACGCAGGCTGTATGCCGACGATCAGCCCATCGAACTTTCGGGGCGGGAACTTGCCGTCCTCGAGCTCCTGCTCCTTAGGGGCAGCAGGGTCGTCACGAAACAGCAGATCATCGAGCACCTCTACGGCTGGGACGAGGTTTCTTCGAGCAACACGATTGAAGTCTTCATCTACAGGCTGCGCAGGAAAATTGAACCGTATGGCGTCGACATACGCACGGTGCGCGGCATGGGATATCTCATCGAGAAACAGCATGCGGCGTGAGCCGTTGCTGAGGCGGCAGCTTCTCACCTGGCTCCTCGTCCCGCTGTCCCTGCTGCTCGTCGCCGACGCCTTCCTGAGTTACGGCGTCGCGCTGCGTTTTTCGCAGCGTGCTTACGATCGGACGCTGCTCGAAATCGCCCGCGAAGTCTCGCTGCACGTGTCGGGGCGAAACGGCGCGCTTCACTTCGATATGCCTGACGCTGCCCGCGAGGTACTCTTCACCGACCCCAGCGACACACTGTTTTACGAGGTCGCGGCGGCGGACGGGCAACTCATCGCGGGAGACGCGATTCCGGCCGGTGTTGAACCAGCGCTGGGCCTGACCGGCGGGGAACGCTATTACGATGGGGTGATGCAGGGCGTGCCGGTGCGCGTCGTGCAGCTTCGCGTGCGGGCGGACGAAGCATCGGGCCGCCCGGCTGCCATGGTGCGGATCGCGGAGACGACAGCGAAGCGCAATGAGCTCACGCGCGAGATTCTGCTGAGCGTCGTGCTGCCGCAGGTGCTCCTCATCCTGCTCGCCGGGGCCATCGTGTGGGGCGGCGTCGTGCGCGGGCTCTCACCGCTCGAGAGAGTGCGCCAGGCCGTCGCAGCGCGGTCACACCGGGCGCGCGGTCCGGTAGCGGTGCCGGATGTGCCGGGAGAAGTGCGCCCGCTCGTCGACGAGCTGAACGGCCTCCTCGAGCGCCTGGATCACGTGCTGACCCTGCAAGCCCGATTCGTTGCGGACGCCGCTCACCAGTTGAAGACGCCCGTCGCCGGCCTGCAGGCGCAGATGGAGCTCGCGCTGCGCGAGACCGATCCCGATCGAATACGCGAGTCGGTCGCGCGATTGTGCTCAGGCCTGGAACGCCTCGCGCGGCTCGTTTCCCAACTCCTATCGCTCGCACGCAACGAGCCGGACGCAGCGCAGAGCGTCACGCTCAAACCGCTCGACCTGAACGCGCTTGCGCTCGAAGCGGCGGCGAGCTGGGTGCCGGAGGCGCTCGAGAAGCGCATCGATCTCGGCCTCGAAGGCAGCGCCTCCGCAGTGATGATCCGCGGCGAACCCGGGCGGCTGCGGGAACTCTTCGACAATCTCCTCGACAACGCCGTCCGTTACACGCCTGCGGGCTGCCGGGTCACGGTGCGCGTCGCGTGCGATCCGGTGCCGAGCGTCACCGTGAGCGACGACGGTCCGGCGATCCCGGCGCACGAGCGATCACGTGTTTTCGAGCGTTTTCACCGCCTGCTCGGCAGCGCGCGCGAGGGCAGCGGCCTCGGCCTCGCGATCGCGCTCGAAATCGCGCGCATCCACGGCGCGGACATCACGCTCTCCGAGGACAAGGACGGCACCGGCAATACGTTCACCGTGTCGTTTCCGCCCCTCCCTGAAAACGAGCCTCGCGTCACCTGAAGTAAGGATTCGTTCATCCGGCAGACAGCATATCGTCATGTCGCGGACAGCTTGCGCTCATCTTCGTTCCGTATCCTCGCTCCTCAACCGGCCAGGGCCGTCCACCGAGGAGCGCGCGAATGGAGATGCTCATCAGTTCCACTTTCTGGGTCACGCTGGCGCAGATCATGATGATCAACATCGTGCTCTCCGGTGACAATGCGGTGGTGATCGCCATGGCGAGCCGTGCGCTGCCGCCGCGCCAGCAGAAGCAGGCGATACTCTTCGGCAGCTTCGGGGCGATCATCCTGCGCGTCATACTGACGTTCTTTGCGGTGATGCTCCTCGAACTGCCTTTCCTCAAGCTCTTCGGCGCGGTGCTGCTGCTCTGGATCGGGATCAAGATGCTGCTCCCGGAAGACGACGATGGCGAACTCGATGCCAACTCGAACATGTGGGCCGCGATCAAGACCATCATTGTCGCGGATTTCGTCATGAGCCTCGACAACGTGCTCGGCGTGGCGGCCGCGGCAAAGGGGAGTCTCGTGCTCCTCATCATCGGGCTCGCAGTGAGCATCCCGCTTATCATCTATGGCAGCACGTTGATCCTCAAGTTGATGAACCGCTACCCGGTGATCGTCACCGCCGGAGGCGGCATACTCGGGTGGGTCGCGGGCGAGATGCTCGTGACGGACCCGGCGGTAAGCCCCTTCATGCAAGGCTACGCACACACGGCGCACGAAGCGGCTCCGGTCCTGGGGATGCTGCTCGTCGTGTCAACCGGGAAATGGCTTGCTTTCTCGAAGTCGGCGGAGCGGAAATCGCAGAGCGCAACGGAACCGCCGCAAGAAGACCGGCCTGCAGAGGGCGGCGCAGACGATGCGCCCCCGGGATATCACTGGGTCACGCGCCGCTGGCGCACGCTGCCGGACGGCACCCGCGACTACGCCGCTTACCATGGCCAGGAAGCGTTTCGGGTGCTGCGGCCGGTGAGTTCCCACCTCCATGCGCACAAGCTGTCCGAGCGCTTTTCCCACGAAGCTGCAACGCAGCCGCGCGAATCGCTGCATTAGCCGCGCGGGCTCAGGCCCGCGGCTTC
>CAMPGR010000008.1 GCA_946885605.1 uncultured Pseudomonadota bacterium | reverse complement strand
GTCCTACGATCGCGATATAGCCCGCGCGATGCGCCTGCTCGCTCATCCCTGCGTCGCAAGCTCGTAAGCGCGCCGCGCCGCCTTCTGCTCGGCGTTGCGGCGGCTGCTGCCCTCTCCCGTGGAACGTATGTTGAGCTCGGGTATCACGCATTCCACCTGGAACACGTGCTGGTGCGCCTGGCCCCGCGTTGCCACCACGCCATAGCGCGGCAGCCCGAGGCGACGGCTTTGGAGATACTCCTGCAGCAGCGTTTTCGCATCTTTCCCGACGCTTCGCGGATCGACGCTCGCGAGCGCATCCGCGAAAAGAAAACGAACGACGTTCGCGGCGGCGTCGAACCCTCCGTCGAGAAAGGCCGCCCCGACCACGGCTTCCACCGCGTCGGCGAGTATCGATGGGCGCCGGAAGCCGCCGCTGCGGATTTCCCCTTCACCCAGGCGCATCTGCTCGCCGAAATCGAACCGCTGCGCCACCGCCGTCAACGACGGCTGGTTGACGAGGCTCGCCCGCAATCGCGACAGCTCCCCTTCGGTCAGCTCTGGAAACTTGTGGAAAAGCTCGAGCGCGATGACGCAGTTCAGCACGCTGTCGCCGAGGTACTCCAGGCGCTCGTTATGCAACGCGCCATGGCTGCGATGCGTGAGCGCGCGCCGCAGCAGCTCAGGATCGTTGAAGCGGTGGCCTATCTTCGGTCCGAAATCCTCTGCGCCCATCAGTGAGGCAACCGGTGGCCCCCATCAGTTACTTCTCGGAGCTCGCCCGGAAATCCATGCATGCGTTGAGGTTCCCCACGAGGGGCACCTTCACCGAGTAGTCCGCCGTCAGGATCACGTTGTCGCCGTCCTTCGTGATCTCGAGGTCCCTGGCGGTGATTGCGGTGATGTTCTCGACCACGGCGCGCCGGTCGAAAGCGTTCTCGACAGCGCGCCGGTCGGGTGTCGAAACTTCGTTGGCGACGATCTTGATCTGTCTCTGTATCGTGTAGTACTCCATGTACGGCGGCGCGATCTTGAAGCCGAGGAGCGCCAGGATAACCAGTATCACGGCCGTCACCAGAAAACCCGTCATCGTCAACCCGCGTTGCCCGCGCATGAACGTCCCCCCCCTTTTTCAGTTGATCGAACGACCTATTCTCGTAAAGTCGTCGAAATTCCACCAGATCAAAAATGCCTTGCCCACGATGTTCTGTTCCGGCACGAAGCCCCAGTAGCGGCTGTCGCTGCTGCTGTCGCGGTTGTCGCCCATCAGGAAATAATGCCCGGGCGGCACCGTGCACGTCAAACCGCTGTCATTGTATGTGCAATTGTCGCGCTCGGGAAACGCCTTGACGCCGGAGAGCTGCACGGTCGGAGTGTCGGGCTGAATCAGGATGGTGTGCTCGTGACCGCCGAGCACCTCCGAGAAGCGCAATGCGGACACGAAGGTTAGCCCGGATTCGACATAGTTGTACTCGCCGGCGGGCGACACCTTCACTTCCTGCCCGTTGATCCACAACCGTTTGTTGCGATAGACGACGCGGTCTCCGGGCAGACCCACCACGCGCTTGATGTAGTCGAGCGACGGATTCTCGGGGTAGCGGAAGACCATGATCTCCCCGCGCCGGGGGGTATTCACGTCGATCAGCTTCACGTTGAGTATCGGGAGACGGATCCCGTACGTGAACTTGTTCACGAGGATGAAATCCCCGACGAGCAGCGTGGGGAGCATCGAGCCGGAAGGGATCTTGAACGGCTCCACCAGGAAAGAGCGCAGCAGGAACACGATCAGGATCACCGGGAAGAAGCTCTTCGAGTATTCGATCCACCACGGCTCCGCCTTTCCCGGAGCGCGCCGCCGCTTCAGAAAAAAGCGGTCGAGCAGCCAGACCGCGCCGGTCACGACCAGCAGCGCGAACATGATGAGGGCGAAATTCACTTCTTGTCCTTTTCCTTGCGCGCCCGATGCAACGGCCGGGCACCCGCCGCGTCAGGCGCGAGCGCTATGCACCGAGCGTCGAACGCCGCTCGCACGCGCGCTACTTCTCCACCTGCAGGATGGCAAGAAACGCTTCCTGCGGAATCTCGACGCTCCCGACCTGCTTCATCCGCTTCTTGCCGGCCTTCTGCTTCTCGAGCAGCTTCTTCTTGCGCGTGATATCGCCGCCGTAGCACTTCGCCAGCACGTTCTTGCGCAGCGCCTTGACCGTCTCGCGGGCGATGATGTGCGAGCCGATGGCCGCCTGCACCGCGACATCGAACATCTGGCGCGGGATCAGCTCGCGCATCTTCGCGACGAGCTCGCGCCCGCGGTACTGCGCATTCTCACGATGGACGATGAGCGAGAGCGCATCGACGCGCTCACCGTTGATCAGGATGTCGAGCTTGACGAGGTCGCCGGCGCGATATTCCAGAAAGTCGTAGTCGAGCGAGGCGTAGCCGCGCGAGACCGACTTCAGCCGGTCGAAGAAGTCCATGACGACTTCGTTGAGCGGCAACTCGTAGTTCAGCATCACCTGGCGCCCCATGTACTGCATGTTGCGCTGTATGCCGCGCTTCTGGGTGCAAAGCGTGATAACGGCGCCGACGTACTCCTGCGGCGCCAGGATCGACGCGGTGATGACCGGCTCGCGGATCTCGTCGATCTGCGAAGCGTCCGGCAGCTTCGAGGGATTCTCGATCTCCATCACGGAACCGTCGCTCAGCGCGACCTGATACACCACCGTCGGGGCGGTAGTGATGAGCGCCATGTTGTATTCGCGCTCGAGCCGCTCCTGGACGATATCCATGTGCAGCAGCCCGAGGAAACCGCACCGGAATCCGAAACCGAGCGCCTGGGAGGATTCGGGCTCGAACCTGAGCGAAGCGTCGTTGAGCTGCAGTTTCTCCAGCGCCTCGCGCAAGGCACCGTACTCGTTGGAATCCACGGGATAGAGCCCGGCGAACACCTGCGGTTTGATTTCCTTGAATCCCGGCAGCGGCTCGCTCGCCGGATTCGGGGCGAGGGTAAGGGTATCGCCGACGCGCGCGGCCGTGAGCTCCTTGATCCCGGCAATGACGAAACCCACCTCGCCCGCGCCGAGCCTGTTCTGGGTCCGGGACTTGGGCGTGAAAACCCCGACCTGCTCGCACACATAGCTCGCCGCCGTGGACATGAGCAGGATACGGTCCTTGGGGCGCAGCTCCCCGTCCACCACGCGCACGAGCATGACCACGCCGACATAATTGTCGAACCATGAATCGATGATGAGCGCCTTGAGCGGCTTGTCGGGATCGCCTTTGGGCGGCGGGATGCGCGCGATGACCGCTTCCAGGATGTCGGCGACGCCCTCTCCGGTCTTGGCGCTCACCTTGAGCGCATCCTTCGCGGGAATTCCGATGATGTCTTCGATCTCCGCCATGACGCGCTCGGGATCGGCCTGCGGCAGGTCCATCTTGTTGAGGACGGGCACCACCTCTACGCCCTGCTCGATCGCCGTATAGCAGTTCGCCACCGTCTGCGCTTCGACGCCCTGCGAGGCGTCGACCACTAGAAGCGCGCCTTCGCAAGCCGCGAGCGAGCGCGATACCTCGTACGAAAAATCCACGTGCCCCGGCGTGTCGATGAGATTGAGCGCGTAGGTCCGGCCATCGCGCGCCTGGTAGGAAAGCGCCGCGGTCTGCGCCTTGATCGTGATCCCGCGCTCGCGCTCGAGATCCATCGAATCGAGCACCTGGCTTTCCATCTCGCGGTCGGAGAGGCCACCGCAGAGGTGAATAAACCGGTCGGCCAGCGTGGACTTGCCGTGGTCGATGTGGGCGATGATCGAGAAATTGCGGATATGCTGCATAGAAAAGGGCGCTGTCGAGCGCCCTTGTCGCTGTTAAAGCATCTGTATTTTATCGGATTCCGGACAGAAAGGCAGTAAGCGCGGCGGTGTCGAGCCGGGCGTGACAGAGCTCTTGCGCCCCGCACGCGAGCACGGGAACGCGGTCGCCGTACTGCCGCGCGAGATCGGCGCTGCTGTCCACGTCGACCACTTCGAGGGTGAAACGACGCACGCCTCGGAGCCCGCGGAGCGCGGCCGCCATGTCGTCACACAGGTGGCAACCTTTGCGGCTGTAGAGCGTCAGCCGCGGGATGCCGTCAGTTTCCATCCACCCGGAACGGAATGTAGAGCGAGTTCGTGCCGCGACGGACGAGCAGAGCCACGATGCGGCCCTTCTCCGCCTGGTTCATGATTTCCTTGAACTGCTCCACGGATTTCACATCCTGGTTGTTGACCGCGAGGATCACATCTCCCCTGCGGATGCCGGCACGCGCCGCTGCACCCTGCGCGTTCTCGACCAGCACCCCGCCTTCCACTTTGAGTTCCCTGCGCTGCGCCTCGCTTAGATCCGAAAGCGCAAGGCCGTACTGGCTCGCCGCAGGCGGCTTGCCGCCGCGCCGCGACTCACGCGCGGTGCGGTCGTCGTGCAGTTCCGCCACCGTGACCTGCACTTCGCGCGTGGCCTTGTTTCGCCAGATTTGAACGCTCACCTTGCTGCCCGGCCGGGTTGCCCCGACGATGCGTGGCAGGTCTTCCGAGGAATTCACCATTTTGCCATCGAAGCGGAGGATCACATCGCCCGACTCGATGCCGGCCTTGTCGGCGGGTCCGCCCTTCTCCACCGAATTGACGAGCGCCCCCGCCGGTTTCGGAAGCCCGAACGATTCGGCCAGTTCCTTGGTGATCGGCTGAATCACCACGCCGATGCGCCCGCGGGTGACTTTTCCGGTGGTGCGCAGTTGCTGGACGATATCGTTCGCAACGTCGATGGGGATGGCGAACGATAGCCCCATGAAGCCGCCGGTACGGCTGTAGATCTGGGAGTTGATGCCCACCACCTCGCCCCTCAAGTTGAAGAGCGGGCCGCCGGAATTCCCGGGATTGACCGCAACGTCGGTCTGAATGAACGGCACGAAATTTTCCTGGGGAAGCGAACGGCCTTTCGCGCTCACGATGCCGGCCGTGACCGTGTTCTCGAAACCGAACGGCGAGCCGATCGCGACCACCCATTCACCGACCTTGAGCCGGTTCGGATCACCGAAGCGCACCGCCTGCAGCCCGCTTGCCTCGATCTTGAGCAGCGCGATGTCGGTGCGTCGATCCGCCCCGATCACCTTCGCCTTGAACTCCCGCTTGTCGTTCAGCTTGACGTTGATCTCCTCGGCGGCGTCGACGACGTGGGCATTGGTCAGTACGTAGCCGTCGCCGCTGATGATGAAGCCCGAGCCGAGCGACTGCGATTGGAATTCGCGCGGCCCGGGACTCGGAATGAAGCGCCGGAAGAACTCGTAGAAGGGATCGTCCTCGGGCACGTTGGGAACGGCCACGCCGCTTCTCGTGGACTGCGTCGTGCTGATATTCACGACGGTGGGGCCCTGCTTTTCCACGAGATCGGTGAAATCGGGAAGCTGGGCTGCGGTGACGAGGGGCGCGAGCAGCAGCAACGCGAGAACGTACCGTTGGAGCATTTGCGGACGGCCTTGATTTGTGTTGTTGTCGTTAATTTTATTCTGGAAACGGAAACGGGCTCTTGCCCGATTACTTGGCAGCAGCGCTGGCCCTCAATTCGAGTGAATTCGCGATCTGCATCACGGTCGCAGCCGGCGCTTCCCCAAGCACGGTGACCATGCGGTCGGCGTAGGACCGGGTATAGATGTTGACCGCGCCTTGGTGGGTCAAGCTCGTCTCTGCGGGCTTTTCCTTGGGCATGGGCTCGATGAATACCGAGATTGCAGCGAGGCCATCGGAGAAAACGATTTGCGCCACGGGCGCCGAGCGCCCCGCAATCGAGCGCTTGACCTCCATCAGCTTCCTGAAGCCGGGCGGTCGGTTCACCACCACCCAACCCGTTTCCGCGGCTTTTTCCGTGACGTTCAGCGCCGAGCGGTCGATGCGCCAGTTGCGGCTTCTCGCGGCATAGCGGGACTTCACCTTTTCGCGGTCGAAGCGCCCGCCTATTTTCAGCTCGGTGAAGGCGAACGACTCCACGGAGTCGTTCTTCTCATTGAACGTCCGGACACGAAGCGGCAGCCCCCAACGCGTCTCGAGACAGAACTGACGGCCGTAGCGCAGGTTGTCGCGGGGTTCCAGGGCGACCACCTGACACTCGTGCCCGGCGACCCTGTCGCGTCCGCCAACCCGCACGACATAGCTCTCGGTGATACCGGTCAGGCTTTCGGGCAGCAATGCCGGTAGCAGGCGGGCGTTGCGCTGCTCGATCAGCACCGTCTTGGTACCCGGCAGGTAGCACGTGACCTGGTCATTGCTGCGCACGACCTCGCGGATCGGTCCGTCCAGGGTCTCCAGCTTTTCGAACACGCCGCCGGCGGGATTCATGAAATGCGCAATGCGCGAGGTCTCGGATTGACCGCCGTGCTGGTAGACGAAAGTGCCGGAATAGTTGAGCTGATTGGAAGCCGTGGCCATCTTGCTCAGCCACTGCAGACCCTCCCGGGAATCCGCGCTGTCGGCGACAGCGAAGTTGGCGGCCGACAATCCCAGGAGAACGACCGGCCAGACGGCTCTCATAACCGGGATCAGCGATCTTTGAACGACTGGCGCGTCGAGACGCTGCGTATGTAGGGCGCGACACCCTGGATCGCGGTGCTGGGCGAGAAGCCCTGGTGCGCCAGCAGATATTCGTTGCGCCTCCCCTCGTCCGGCAGGCTACGCACCGACGCAGCCGGTACGGGAGCAACGGCCGGAGCGGACACCACGACCGGTTTAGGAGCGCTGGCGAATTCCTCCACCGCGGGCGTCGAACCCGGCTGCGCACTCAAAGCCATCCATCCCACCAGCCCCACGGCGGCAAGCGACGCGGCTGCCGACAGCGCGTAAGTCGCTATTTTGCGCGGTGCGCGACGCTGCGGCGCCAGCACGGTCGGCTCGGCGGCCAGACGTTCGGACAACGGCCCGGCGACCTCGGTATGAAGCAGGCGCTCGCCGCGCAAAGCATCGCCGATCAGGTGGAACGTCCCCCAAGTCTGGCGCAGCTCGCCGCTCTGCTTCAGCCGGGCAAGCGCCTGATCGGCCTGATGCGCGTCAAGCTCGCCGTCCATCAATGCGGATATTGTGTCCATCTACCATCTCCTGTCCTTGCGTGTTCCGAGCAGCGGTCTCAGTTTGTCGGCGATTGCCTCGCGCGCCCTGAAGATCCGCGATCGCACGGTGCCGATCGGGCAATTCATGATACTCGCGATGTCTTCGTAGCTCAGGCCCTCGATCTCACGCAATGTAATTGCTGTTCGCAATTCTTCTGGCAACTCCTCCAGCGTTTGGTTCACCGTTTCGGCGACCTGACGGCTCATCAACTCGTTCTCCGGTGTGTTGAGATCCCGGAGCTGATCTCCGTCCTCGAAGTTCTCCGCTTCGTCGCTATCGAAATCCGTGGTGGTGGGCGCACGCCGCCCCATCGCCACGAGATAATTCTTCGCCGTGTTGATCCCGATGCGATAGAGCCACGTATAGAACGCACTGTCTCCGCGGAACGTCGGCAGCGCCCGGTAGGCCTTGATGAAGGCCTCCTGTGTTACGTCTTCCACCTCGGTCGCATCCCTGATAAAACGCGACAACAAGCGGGCGAGCTTCCGCTGGTACTTGCTCACCAGCAGTTCGAACGCCTCTTTGTCGCCGCGCTGCGCGCGCTCGACCAGCTGCTGATCGACTTCGCGATCGCTCATCAAACCCGTCCCTGACATTGAAGTTTTTATCCAAGTCGAGCGGTGCTACCGGCTGGATAATAATCGCACAGTATACCCGCCCGGGACGGTTGCATGGAACGCGAAGACTACCGTTAGTGCACTGACCGAGCGGCCCCAAATTAGTTCACTTCCCGACGTGGGCATTCGCCGGCTTGGCGCATGTCGCCATCCCGGACCGCCCGTCAGCGCCCCCCCTGCTCGCCGTCCGCCGCTTGGAGACCTTCGGGGAGGACCCAGCGATCGAACGCATCGAAGCTCCACTGCATCACGAGCGCGAGCAATGCCGCCGGGATAGCGCCCGCGAGCAGCATGGCGTTGTCGTGCACCGCAAGCCCCGCGACGATACGCTCTCCATAGCCGCCGGCCCCGATCAGGGCTGCCAGGGTCGCCGTTCCAACGTTGATCACTGCGGACGTTTTGATTCCGGCGAGGATCGACCGGGCCGCGAGCGGCAGCTCGATGTGCCGCAACCGCGCCCAGGCCGATAATCCGAGGGCACGTGCGGATTCCGTGACAGGGGCCGCGATGTCGGCCAATCCGGCCGATGTGTTGCGAACGACCGGCAGCAGGCCGTAGAGAAAGAGCGCGATCAGCGCGGGCACGACCCCTATCGTGCCGGTGAGCGTGATGAGAAAGGCGAGGAGCGCGAGCGAGGGTATGGTCTGGGCGACGCCCGCTGCGGCAAGAATCCAGTGGCCGGCGCGCGGCGATTTCGCGCCCCAGATGCCGAGTGGCACGCCGGCCGCCACGCTGAGGGCGAGCGAGACCAGGACCAGGAGTAGGTGTTCCGCACTCAGGCGCAGGAAGTCCGGCGCAAACAGCATGCCCAGAAAGTCGCGCCGCGCCGCTTCAGGTGCCGCACCCGGCACGCCCTTGCCCTCGAGGAATTCTCTAGCCACTTCTGCGAACGAAACGCCATCGAGCTCGGCCCGCGCGTTGAGCGCGATCATGTCGGCGCCCGAAATGCGCCCCTCGAGCTTCTGCAACGCCGACCATGATCGTGGAAACCGTTGCGGCAGGTCACGCCGATAGAGGAGCACCGCATCGTAAGCCGGGAAAAATTTCCGGTCGTCGACCAGCACGCGCAGCCGGTAGCGCTCGAGCTTCGCGTCGGTGGTGTAGACGTCGATGACATCGAGCCGATCGGCTTCAAGCGCCTCGTAGGCGAGCCCGTGATCGAGTCCGCGCGGAACGAATGGCAGGTCATAGGCAGCGCGCAGCGCCGGCCAGCCGTCCCTGCGATTGAGAAACTCCTGCGAAAGGCCGAGTCTCAGATGCGGATGCCGGGCGAGGTCGGAAATCGCGGTGATGCCGAGCGCCGCAGCATGCTGCTCCCGCATCGCGAGCGCGTAGGCGTTGCTGAAACCCAGGGGGACGCCCACGGCGAGGCCGTGCGAGGCAAGCTGCCGGTCAAGGCTCGTCAGGTTCGACACGCTCTGTTGCCCGAGAATTTCGATTGCGATCGTTCCGGTGTACTCGGGATAGAGGTCGATTGCCCCGCTTTTGAGCGCTGCGAGCAGGATGCCGGTGTTCCCCAGTCCCTGACGGTGCGCCCCTGCTGCTTCGCCCGCACCTCGCAGGGTTTGCGCGGCGATCTCACCCAGTACGTACGACTCGGTGAAGCGCTTCGATCCAACGTTCACCATGTCCTGCGCGGCGCACAGCACCGGAACCGCGAGGATGAGCGCGATCAGATTTCGCATCACGGCTGATGGGCGGGCATCACGCGCCGCTGCGCACGCACGAAATCGCGCACATAATCGTGAGCGGGCCGATCCAGCAGCTCGCGCAGGGTTCCGCGCTGCACGACGGCGCCTTCGCGCATGATCGCCAGGTTGTCCGCCAGATACGCGGCTTCCGCCATGTCGTGCGTCACGAGCACCACTGTTTTGCGCAGCTCGCGAAAGATGCGCTTCAGTTCGTCCTGCAGCTCGAAACGGGTGATGGGATCGAGGGCGCCGAGCGGCTCGTCGAGCAGAAGAATCTGCGGATCCAGCATGAGCGCGCGCATGAGCCCCACGCGCTGGCGTTGTCCGCCGGAGAGATCGCGGGGAAAACGCCCGAGCATATCGGGCGGTATGCGCACAAGCTCGGAAAGCTTAGCTACGCGTGCATCAATCCACCCGGCACCGCGCTTGAGATGACGTGCCAGCAGCGTGACGTTCTCGCGCGCGCTGAGATGGGGAAAGAGGCCGCCTTCCTGGATCACGTAGCCCATGCCATGACGCAGGCGATTCACGTTGTGGCGGCCCATCGCCTCGCCGTGTATCACGACGCGCCCCGTATCCGGTTCGATGAGCCCGACGATCAATCTCAGGAGTGTCGATTTCCCGCAGCCGCTCGGACCGATGAGCGCCGTGGTCGTCTCGGTCGCGAACGCAAGACTCGTCGATGCGAGACCGCGATGCTGGCCAAAGCTTTTCGACACCTGCTCGAGCGCAATCACGCTGAGGCTCCTTCACCGGGCGCCGCTGCAACCCGAGGCCGACGCGCCGCGTCAACCCGCAGGCTGGCGCGCGGCGAACTCGAGCGCCGCTTCCTCCGCGGTGAGGAACACTGCGCCGTTTCCCCGGAGCGTGCGGACGAGCTTTTCCAGCGCCAGCATGCGGTGCCCGCGTCCGATGACGAACGGGTGAAACGTGTAAGTGATGACGCCCCACTCGAGGTGGTCCCGCAAATAGACGAAGTCGTCGATCCAGTTCCCGAGCACGCTCTCGGCATTCATGAGCCCGGGCAGAATCGTGGTGGCTGTGCGGACGAACTCGAAATGCGGATAATCGTCCAGCGTCCAACTCACCGGCATCTCGAGGAGGCGCGTCGCGCGGCCGAACACCGCGGGCTGCTCCAGTTCGATCACATCCGGCTCACGCACCCGATACGGGGTGTAATCATCGCCCATCATGCTGCTGTCGTAGAGAAAGCCGTGCTCGAGGAGCAGCGCCACGGAATGCGGCGAGAGGTCCCACGACGGCGAGCGATAACCGCGCGCCGGACGCCCGGTCAGCGTGCGTATGGCCTCGTTCGCCCGGATGAGTTCGGCTTCCTCCTCTTCGCGCGAAAGGCTCGCGGGCGGACGGTGCGTCCAGCCGTGATGGCCTATTTCGTGTCCGGCATCGAACACGCTGCGGCACGCTTCGGGGTAGGTCTCGAGCGTATGGCCCGGTATGTACCAGGTGCTCTTGATGCCGTAGCGCGCAAGCAGCGCCAGGAGGCGCGGCACCGCCACCTTGGGGCCGAATTCGCCGCGGGAGATCGGCGTGGGTGTGGTCATGCCGCGCGCGATCCAGCCGGAAAGCGCGTCGAAATCGAACGTGAGACAGGCGATATGTCGCTTCATTGCGGCCGAATGTTAGCATGCGGCCCTTCCCCCGGATGACGGCCGGACCCCGTGCTGGCAGAATCCGGTATCGTTTCCATTCCCACGCCGCGAGGACCAATACACCATGAATCCCCGGGACTTCGAGCTCGATGCCTACTGGATGCCGTTTACCGCGAACCGCCAGTTCAAAGCCGCCCCGCGTCTTTTCACAGCCGCGAAGGACATGCACTACGTCACGGAAGACGGGCGGCGCGTCCTCGATGGCACGTCCGGGCTTTGGTGCGTCAACGCCGGCCACTGCCGGTCGAAGATCGTGGAGGCCGTGAAGAAGCAGGTGGAGACGATGGATTACAGCCCGGCATTCCAGATGGGCCATCCGGGCGCTTTCCGCGTTGCGGACCGCGTCGCGAAGCTGGCTCCCGGCGATCTCGACCACGTGTTCTATGCAAATTCGGGCTCGGAAGCCGTGGATACCGCGCTCAAGATCGCGCTCGCCTATCACCGCGCTCGCGGCGAAGGACAACGCACCGTGCTGATCGGCCGGGAACGCGGCTATCACGGCGCGGGATTCGGCGGCATGGCGGTGGGCGGCATTCCCGCGAACCGCAAGGCATTTGGCAACATGCTGGGACGTATCGACCACTTGGGCCACACCCATTACCCACAGGAGAACGCTTTCAGCCGCGGGCAGCCCGCGTGGGGTGCCCACCTGGCCGATGAGCTGGAGAACCGCATCGTTGCGTTGCACGATGCATCGAACATCGCGGCAGTGATCGTCGAGCCGATGGCGGGCTCGACCGGTGTCCTCATCCCGCCCAAGGGCTATCTCGAGCGCCTGCGCAGCATTTGCGACCGTCACGGCATCCTGCTCATCTTCGATGAAGTGATCACCGGATTCGGGCGTCTTGGCCCCTGCTTTGCCGCGGACGCGTTCAACGTCGTTCCCGACATGATCACGATCGCCAAGGGGCTCACCAACGGCACGGTGCCGATGGGCGCGGTCATCGTCGGGCGGGGTATTTATGATGCGATCATCAACGCTGCGCCACCCGGCGCGATCGAGCTCTTTCACGGCTACACCTATTCGGGCCACCCGCTCGCGACGGCGGCTGCGGAAGCGAGCCTCGACGTATTCGAGGAGGAGAAGTTGTTCGAGCGCGCGCAGCGCCTGGCGCCGTACTTCGAGAATGCGGTGCACTCGCTGCGCGAGATGCCCCACGTCGTGGACATCCGCAATATGGGCCTTGTCGCGGGAATCGAGCTTGAGCCCAGGCCCGGCAAGCCGACGGAACGTGCGTTCCGAACGTTCCTGCGCTGCTATGAAAAAGGCGTGCTCATCCGCACGACGGGCGACATCATCGCGCTCTCGCCCCCGCTCATCATCAGCGAACGCGAGATCGACGAACTGGTCGGCGTGATCGGAGACGCACTGCGGGAGATCGGGCGCGATTAGCGCCCGCGCAAAGCGCTCAGACGCGCTGCATGTCGCGCGCGCCGAGCGCGACGAGGCAATGGTCGACCCATTCGGCGGTGAGCTTCTCCTGCACCGCATTCTGCGAGAGGCGCGAGTGGAGCGCCTTCCAGTCCACGAGATCGAGCGGCTGATCCTGGTTGAAACAGGAGAAGACATACGTCGTCTTGCCGGTGCTCGGATCGACATGGGGCTGCAGGCACTGCGCGCAGATTTCCTTCATCATGCACTGCATCGGCGAATTGATCGAGCCGATGGCGAAATGGTGCGGCTTGAGATACGGCTTGAGCACGTCGTGCCGCGCGCGCGCCACCGCCGCCATCATGCGGTCTGAGCCGATCGCGACGAGGCGATCGGCCTCTGCGAAGGGAATCGGCTGCTCGCCCAGCGCGCCGCTCGCATACGCGTGCATGGCCTGCACGATATTGCCGACGAAGCTTCTATCCTGCGGCCTGTCCGGCACGAAGCCGGGCTCCTCATCGCAACACCAGACGACGACATCGGCCGCGGCCTCGATCTCCGCCACCTTGTAGCGGTCGATCATGCGCTTGTAGCCCGCGAAGTACAGTACCCGGCTGCCCGCCTCGCGCATCGCCTGGCCGATGGAAAAGAGCACCGCGTTCCCCAAGCCGCCGCCGGCCAGTATCACCGTCTCGTCTGCGGGAATTTCGGTCGGCGTGCCGGTCGGCCCCATCAGCACCACTGGATCGCCGGGCTTCAGCAGCAGGCACAGATCGCTCGAGCCGCCCATTTCCAGCACGATGGTCGACACGAGCCCGCGTTCCCGATCGACCCATGCGCCCGTGAGCGCGAGCCCCTCCATGGCAAGCCGCGTGCTGTCGGCGCGCGCACCCCCCGTCTCGAAATTCTGCAACCGGTAAAACTGTCCCGGGCGGAAGCGGCGCGCGGCAAGCGGCGCACGCACGACCACCTCGACGATCATCGGCGTCAGCCTCACCACCTCGTGCACGCTCGCGCGCAGCTCGTCATTGAGCCGGGTGATGAAAGCTTCGTCGCTGCCGGGCGCGGCGGGTTGCACCGCGGACAGCACGCGGCTCACCACCGGATAGCCTTGCTTGGCGCCACCCATGGCTTTCACGACGTTGCCGAAGTACGACGGATGCACGTCCCCGAAATAGCTCATGCAGCGTCCGTCATCCCGGCGCGCGAGCAGCACTCGTACCGACTTCGGCTTGGAGATCGCCTTTTCCACCACGACCGGCCGGCCTTCCTCATCCACCGCCTGGAAGTAGCGTCCGTCGAGCTTGAAATTTGCCGCCTCTTCGCGCGCGAGCACAGTATTTGGCTGGGTGCCCGCCGCGACGAGCACGGTGCGCGCCGGCAACTCCCTGCGCGCGGTCTCGGTCCACTTGCCATCCTCCGCGCGCGCCTGCACCGAAACACCGAGGGCACGCACGTGGCCGTAGCGATCCACCCGCGCTTCGCGCGGTGTAAGACCCTCCGCGAACACAATGCCCTCCTCGAGCGCCTTCTGCACCTCCTCGTGATTGAGCGTGTAGGCGGGGCTGTCGATCAACCTTTTGCGATAGGCGATCGTCACACCGCCCCACGACTGCAGCAGTTCCAGAACGCGCGGTGCGCGCCCCTCCTTCGCCGCCGCGGCGCGTTCGGCGCGGATTGCGCGGGCGTGGCTCAGGAACTCGTCGGCGATCTCGCGCTCCTCATCGGTCCACGCAATGCGGGCGGCGGCCTCGCCATGGTCGCGCGCAAGTTGCTCGTAGCGCTGCAGGAATTTCTCCACCTGCAGCGGATAGTACGCGAGCGACTCGGTCGCGGTATCGATCGCCGTAAGTCCGCCACCCACGACGACGATCGGCAGCCTCAACTGCATGTTGGCGATGGAATCCGCCTTCGCTGCGCCGGTGAGCTGCAGCGCCATCAGGAAGTCCGACGCCGTGCGCACTCCGCGTGCCAGCCCGTTCGGCATGTCGAGCACCGTGGGGCGCCCGGCGCCGATGGCGAGCGCGACATGATCGAAGCCGAGCGCAAAGGCTTCGTCGGTGGAGATCGTTCCGCCGAAGCGTACGCCACCGAAAAGCGCAAATTCGCGCCGGCGTTCGAGGAGCAGGCGGATCAGCTTCAGGAAGTTCTTGTCCCAGCGCACGGTGATGCCGTACTCCGCCACCCCGCCGAAACCCGCCATGACGCGTTCGTCGAGGGACTCGCGCAGCTCGCGCACATCGCGAATCGGCTTGAAAGCGACCCGCCCGCCGCGTGCGTCGACACCCGAGAGCTCCGGCGCGAGCGGCTCGATCTTGAGCCCGTCGATACCCACCACGGTATGCCCGTCGTTCATCAGAAAGTGCGCGAGCGTGAACCCCGCCGGGCCCATTCCGGCAACGAGCACGCGCTTGCCGGTGGCAGGACTCGGATAGGGCTTGCGCAGATTGAGCGGATTCCAGCGCGTGAGCAGGCTGTAGACCTCGAAGCCCCACGGCAGCTCCAGCACATCCTTCAGCGTGCGGGTCTCCGCCTGCGGGATGTCGACCGGCTCCTGCTTCTGATAGATGCAGGATTTCATGCAGTCGTTACAGATCCGGTGCCCGGTTGCCGCCGCAAGCGGATTGTCGACCGCGATGATCGCGAGCGCGCCGATCGGGAAGCCTTCGGCCTTCGCCTTGTGAAACTCGGAAATCTTCTCTTCGAGCGGGCAGCCGGCGAGGACCACACCGAAGGGACTTTTCTTGAACGACTCCGTCCCGCGTCCGCTCGCGCCCTTTTCTCTCAGGCCCTTGGAACACGAATCCTTGCCCTGCTCGTGACACCAGATGCAGTAATGCGCCTGGTCGAGCGCACCGGTGAGGTCGGTCCCGGGATCGGTGAGCTTGAAGCCTTCGCGGCGGCGCAGACGGTCCTCGCCGAGGCGATAGCGCGTATAGCCCGGCCCCCGGTCGGCGATCGCGGGGACGAGATAATTGGGGTCGAGTTTATGCGGTGCTTTGAACAGCACATCCGCTCGATGCTTGCGCCGGCCCGCCTCGCTGTGGCTTGCCCACGCCGCGTAACGCAGCGCGAGATCGAGCTTGTCGGCGTGCGCCTGCTCGTCCTTCTGCCAATCGGTGACGTGCCGCGCGAAGGCAAGCTCGGTCAAGGGCTCGCCCATCAGCGATTCGAGCTGGCTCGCGAGCGCCGCGCCGTCGAAGGCCTCCGCTTCCTCGCGTTTGAAGCGATGCATCGCCCTGCGTTGCACGAGGTGGCGCTTGACGCTGTAGAGCGGCGAGCGCAAGTGATGCGCGCGAGCGAGCGCCTGCAGTTCCTCTTCTATCCCGAAGAGCCATCCGAGGAAGCGCTCGACATGCGGCGCGAGCGCAAGGAGCAGTTCCGACTCCTGCTTTACGGCAAGCGCGTCCGCGCCCGCACGAGCGGCCAGAAATTGCTCATGAAGCGCGGCATCGCGCGCTGCCAGATCCTGCAGGAACAGCCGGTCCACCCGGAGGAGACCGTCCCGGGTGTAGAGGTCGGCGAAAGCGAGTCCCGAGCCCGGGACGGGAATAACGTCAGCAGCCAATTGAGCCCAAGCCAAATATCGCATTATATCAAGCATGACGCGCGTTCTTATAACGCTTCGAGCTATGGACATGCGGGGTCGCGCGCGGCCGGCGCGCGGCGTGGGATAATTCACCGCGATGAGCGTTCCGTCATTTCATCCCGGCGACGGGTCGGCATCGATGGCGCAGCCGCGCAGGATTCTCATCTGGCTGCTCCTCGCCGCGTTGGCAAGCGCCCTCTCCTACTTCAGCTTTCGCGCTTATCTCGGGCCCGACTTCCTGCTCCATTTCGCGAACGCGTTTTATTGCTGAGCGCGTCTCGCGATTCCGGCAAGCGCTCGCTGCGACCGGCAGTCATGCGCCCGCGTTGGATCAGCAGGCGATGCGTTCCGCCGCCTGCACCGTGTTGGCGATGAGCATCGCAACGGTCATCGGCCCGACGCCGCCCGGGACGGGGGTGATATATGAAGCCTTGCGCTTCACTGTTTCGAAATCCACATCGCCGGCAAGCTTTCCGCTCGGCAGGCGATTGATGCCGACGTCGATCACCACTGCCCCGCTGCGCACCATCTCTCCCGTAACGAGTCCGGGCTTGCCTGCGGCGACGACCAGTATGTCCGCGCGACTTGTATAGGCGGCAAGGTCGGGCGTCTTCGAATGGCACACTGTAACTGTCGCGTCGCGGCCGAGGAGCAGCAACGCCATCGGCTTGCCGACGATGGTGCTGCGCCCGACGACGACTGCGCTGCGACCCTCGACAGGTATGCCGGCATGATCGAGGATCGTCATGACGGCGAGCGGCGTGCCCGGCACGTACAGCGGCCGGCCATCGAGCAGCGCCCCGAGATTGCGCCACCCGAACCCATCCACGTCCTTTTCCGGGATGATCGCCTGCATGATGCGATGAGCGTCGAAACTGTGAGGCAAGGGCAATTGCACGATGATCCCGTGCACGAGGGGGTCCCGATTGAGCGACTCCAGGCGCGCAAGCACGGCCGCTTCCTGGCAATCCGCCGGAAACTCGTGCACCTCGGAGTGCACGCCCACCGCGGTGCAGGCTTTCACCTTGTTGCGGATATAGACGAGCGAAGCGGGATTCCCGCCCACTTCCACCGCCGCCAGCCCGGGCTGTATCCCGCGAGCTCTCAGTGCCGTAATGCGGCGTTCGAGCCCGGCATAGACGTCCCGCGCGATCGTCGCGCCCTTGAGGATATGTGCCGTCATCGTGCGAGCGGGTGATGGCCGCGGGGATTCAAGCAGCAGCGAGACGCGAACTCGCGCTCGCCATGGCTGAGCGGACGGCGCTTACCGGGACTGCGTGATCTCGGCACCTACTCTCTTCCTTGCAGCGCGGGCGGAGGCGGCTCCACGATCTGGAAAAAAATCTCGTCCCGGCCAATCATGCCGAGCTCGCTGCGCGCGCGCTCCTCGATCGCTTCCAGCCCCTGCTTGAGGTCGCGCACCTCCGCATCGAGCGCGGTGTTGCGCGCCTGCAGTCGCTCGTTCGTCGCACGCTGCGCGCGGATCTCCTGGTCCACTTCCCAGACGCGCAGCCAGCTACCCTTCCCCAGCCACAGCGGATACTGGATAACGACGATCAGCGCCGCAAGGACCAGGGTGAGCAGGCGCATGCGGCGACGCCCCCGGCGCGCTCAACGCAGCTGGTAGAAAGCCGCGCGCCCGGGATAGCTCGCCGTATCGCCAAGATCCTCTTCTATCCGCAGCAGCTGGTTGTACTTGGCCAGTCGATCGGAACGCGACAGCGAGCCGGTCTTGATCTGCATGGCATTCGTGGCGACGGCGATGTCGGCGATCGTCGTGTCCTCCGTTTCGCCGGAGCGGTGCGAGACGACCGCCGTGTAGCGTGCGCGCTTCGCGATCTCGATCGCTGCGAACGTCTCGGTGAGCGTTCCGATCTGGTTCACCTTGATCAGCACGGAATTGGCGATGCCCTGCTCGATCCCCTGGCGCAAATAGCGCGTGTTGGTGACGAAAAGATCGTCGCCGACCAGCTGCACCCTGCTGCCCAGCCGTTCGGTCAGCAGCTTCCACCCCTCCCAGTCATCCTCGGCCATGCCGTCCTCGATGCTGATGATGGGATACTTGTCGACCCACGCGGCGAGATAGTCGATGAATTCGGCGGACGTCAAAGCGAGCCCTTCCGAAGCGAGCATGTATTCGCCTTCCTCGTAGAACTCCGAGCTCGCGCAATCGAGCCCGAGCATGACGTCCTCCCCCGGCCGGTAGCCTGCCGCGTCGATCGCCTCGATGATCACCTTGAGCGCCGCCTCGTTCCGCGGCAAGCGCGGTGCGAACCCACCTTCGTCTCCCACCGCGGTGGAGAGCCCTCGCTCCTTCAGCAGCTTCTTGAGCGTCTGGAACACTTCCGCGCCGCACCGCAGCGCCTCGCGGAAGCTCGGCATGCCGGTCGGGATGATCATGAACTCCTGCATCTCCAGGCTGTTGTCGGCATGCGCCCCGCCGTTGATGACATTCATCATGGGCACCGGCATCGACATTGCCCCCGCGCCACCGAGGTAACGGTGGAGCGGAAGTCCGGATTCCTCGGCAGCCGCTTTCGCGACCGCCATCGAGACCGCAAGGATCGCATTGGCCCCGAGCCGCGACTTGTTCTCGGTGCCGTCGAGCTCGATCAGCGTCTTGTCCACGAAGCTCTGCTCCGTGGCATCCACGCCGATCACCGCTTCGCAGATCTCGGTGTTGATGTTCTCGACGGCCTTGAGCACACCCTTGCCGCCGTAGCGTTCCATGTCGCCATCGCGCAGCTCGATCGCTTCGCGGCTTCCGGTGGAGGCGCCCGAAGGCACCGCCGCCCTGCCCAGCACGCCGGATTCGAGCAGGACGTCGCATTCGACCGTAGGCTGGCCGCGCGAATCCAGAATCTCGCGGGCTATCAAATCAACGATTGCACTCATGGTGGAGTCTTCCTGGCTCGGAGTTGGAAATCGCGCTACGTCACCAGATTCTCGGCAAAGCCCTTGCGCTTGGTCAATTCGTCGAGCGCCTTGACGGTCTCGAGCAGGGCCTTCATGTGCTTGAGCGGCCATGCGTTCGGGCCATCCGACAGCGCCTTGTCCGGGTCGGGATGCGTCTCCATGAAGAGTCCCGCGATCCCGCTTGCCGTCGCCGCCCGCGCCAGCACGGGCACGAACTCGCGCTGCCCGCCGCTCGCATCGCCGCGCCCGCCAGGCAACTGGACGGAATGCGTTGCGTCGAACACGACCGGGCAACCCGTCTCGCGCATGATCGCGAGCGCGCGCATGTCCGACACGAGATTGTGGTAGCCGAACGATGCGCCGCGCTCGCACACCATGACGTTGTTCTCACCGCTCGCCGCCCGGGCCTTCTCGGCGACATTCTTCATGTCCCCCGGCGCGAGAAACTGCCCTTTCTTGATGTTGACCGGTTTTCCCGCGCGGGCGACGGCGCAGATGAAATCCGTTTGCCGGCATAGAAAAGCCGGCGTCTGCAGCACGTCCACGACCGCCGCCACGGCAGTGATGTCCTCGGTCTCGTGGACATCGGTCAGCACCGGCACGCCGATCGTCTTTCTCACTTCGCCCAGTATTTCCAGCCCGCGCTCCATGCCAAGCCCGCGAAAGGATTTGATCGAGCTGCGATTCGCCTTGTCGTACGAGGACTTGTAGACGAACGGGATTTCGAGATTCCGGCAGATCTCTTTGAGCTCGCCTGCCGTATCGAGCGCGAGCTCTCGCGACTCGACCGCGCACGGCCCGGCAATCAGAAAAAGGGGCCTATCGAGCCCGACCTCAAATCCGCAGAGGTTCATGCTTCAGGCGATGTTCTTCAGCCGCCCGGCCGCTTCCGGCGGCGCATCCGACGACTGCGCATTGAGCAGGGCCGCCTGCACGAATGCCTTGAACAGCGGGTGCCCTTCGCGCGGGGTGGATGTGAATTCGGGATGGAACTGACACGCGACGAACCACGGATGTCCGGGGAGCTCGATCACCTCGCACAGTCCCTCTTTCGCCGACCTGCCGCTCACCTTCAGCCCCGTCTGCTCGATGCGCGGCAGGTAATGCGCATTTACCTCGTAGCGGTGACGGTGCCGCTCGACGATGCGCTCGGCTCCATACACGCGCGCGACGATGGAATCGGGCTCGAGAATGCACTCCTGACCGCCGAGGCGCATCGTGCCGCCGAGATCCGAGGTCGCGTCGCGCCGTTCGATACGGCCGTCCCGGTCCTGCCACTCGGTGATGAGCGCGATCACCGGGTGCGGCGTATCCGGCTCGAATTCGGTGCTGTGCGCGCCGGCCAAGCCGACGACATCACGGGCGTACTCAATGACTGCAAGCTGCATGCCGAGGCAGATCCCGAGATACGGGATCTGGTTCTCGCGCGCATACCGTATCGCCCGGATCTTGCCCTCCACGCCGCGCTTGCCGAAGCCGCCCGGAACTAGGATAGCGTCCATGTTACTGAGGGACGCAACGCCGTTCTTTTCGATGCTTTCCGAGTCCACATAATTGATGCGGATCCTCGCGCCGGTATGTATACCGGCATGAATCAGCGCTTCCGACAGCGACTTGTAGGACTCGGTCAGATCCACGTACTTGCCGACCAGCGCAATATTGACGTCGCGCTGCGGATGCTCGAGCGCGTAGACGAGCTTCTCCCAGCTCGAGAGGTTGGCGGGCGGCGGGGCGAGGCCGAGCTTGCGGCAGACGATGTCGTCCAGGTTCTGCTCGTGCAGCATGGCGGGGATCTTGTAGATGCTGTCCACGTCCACAGCCGAAATCACCGCCTCTACCGGGACATTGGTGAAAAGCGCGATCTTGCGGCGCTCGTCCTCCGGCAGCGCGCGATCGGCGCGGCACAGCAGCACATCGGGCTGGATCCCGATCTCGCGCAGCTCCTTCACCGAGTGCTGGGTCGGCTTGGTCTTGATCTCGCCGGCCGATGCGATATAGGGCACCAAAGTAAGATGAATGAAGCACGCGTTGTCGCGCCCGAGCTCGATCGCCATCTGGCGGATCGCCTCCAGGAACGGCAGCGACTCGATGTCGCCCACCGTGCCGCCGATCTCCACGATGGCCACTTCGGCGTCCCCCGCTCCGCGCCGGATGAAGAGCTTGATCTCGTCGGTGATGTGGGGAATGACCTGCACGGTGCCGCCGAGATAGTCGCCCCGGCGCTCTTTCTTGATGACGCTATCATAGATCTGGCCGGTGGTGAAATTGTTGCGCTTGCCCATCTTGGCGTGCAGGAAGCGCTCGTAGTGGCCGAGATCGAGATCGGTCTCCGCGCCGTCTTCGGTGACGAAGACTTCCCCGTGCTGAAACGGACTCATCGTCCCCGGATCCACGTTGATGTAGGGATCGAGCTTCAGCATGGAGATCCGGATGCCGCGCGATTCGAGTATCGCGGCGAGCGAAGCGGCGGCGATGCCTTTGCCCAGAGAGGAAACTACACCACCTGTGACAAAGATGTATTTGGTCATTGCGACTTACGCCGTTTGTGCATTCTAGCTCAAATCACCGTGCGTTCCAATGGATTCGGACGACCATGCGCTCCTGCGCTGCTGCGCCCGCAACCGGGCGCCGCGCATCGCCGGCACGCGAATTGTGCGGTGTGCGAAAACACGCTATTTTACCGCCGGACAGCTTCCCCATGGCCCAGAAACGCACCGCATTTTTCATCTCCGACCGCACCGGCATCACCGCCGAGATGCTCGGACACACGCTTCTCACGCAGTTCGAGAGCGTCGGCTTCGAAGAGGTCACGCTGCCGTTCGTCGATTCGGTGGAGAAGGCGCGTGATGTCGTGAAACAGATCAATGCGCTCGCCGAAAAGGACGGCGTGCGCCCGATCGTGATCAGCACGCTCGTCAACACCGACATCGCGGAGGTAGTGCGCGCCGCGAAAGCGCTCTTCCTCGATTGCTTCGACATATTCATCTCGCCGCTTGAGAAGGAGCTCGGCGTGCGCGCCTCTCACGCCATCGGGCGCAGCCACAGCGTCAACGACTTCGTCAATTACCATCACCGTATCGAGTCGGTGAATTACACGCTCTCCCACGACGACGGGGTATCGACGCACGATCTCAACCAGGCTGATGTGGTCCTCGTCGGCGTCTCACGCTGCGGCAAGACGCCGACCTGCCTGTATCTCGCCATGCAGTACGGCGTGCGCGCCGCCAACTACCCACTCGTGCCCGAAGATTTCGCCGCAAAGCAACTCCCGGCGCACCTGCGTCCCTTGCGACCCCGGCTGCACGGGCTCACCATCCGCCCGGAAAGGCTGCAGAAGATCCGCAACGAGCGCCGGCCCGGCAGCCAGTACGCGAGCCTGGCGAACTGCGAATACGAGGTCCGCGAGGCCGAAGCGCTGATGCAGCGCGAGGGCGTGCGCATCCTCGACGTCACCACCAAATCGGTCGAAGAGCTGGCGACCACGATTCTCCACGAGGCGAAACTCGTGCGCCGCATTTATTGAAAGCCGCCAGAGGCTTCAGTTCCCTTCCCTTCGACTCGCTTTCAACTGCCGGCCGCGCTCGAAGAGACAGACGGCGGCCGCGGCGCCCACGTTGATCGATTCGATGGCGCCTGCCATCGGCACCGCGGCCCGGATCTGCGCCTGCTGCATCAGCACCTCGCTGAGCCCGGCACCTTCGTTACCGAGCGCGAATGCCGTGGGCGCCGTCAAATCGACATCATGAATCGACTGGCCGCCTTTGGCGTCCGCTGCGACCACCTGCCCATGGTAAGCGCGCGCAAACCCAACGAGATCCGCGCGCTCGGCAATCACGAGGGCGTGGTGAGCGCCCATCGCGGCGCGCAGCACGCGCGGGGACCACGCATCGGCGCACCCCGTGGACAGGAGCACGTGGCGCACGCCGGCGGCGGCCGCGCTGCGCAGGATCGAACCGACATTCCCCGGATCCTGTATGTCTTCGAGCAGCACGCAGCATGCGACATCGTGGGGTACCGGCGATGCTGCGGGGATCGGCACGACAGCGAGTATTCCGGAGGGTGTCGTGACGGGGGAAAGCTCGCGAAACAACCCCTCTGCGAAGATAACCGGTTCGGCGCCGTGCGCACGAGCGAGCAGCTCTCTTATTTCAGGCGAATCGAGCGCCTCCGCGTTCACGGCCAGGGTCTGCGGCATTCCTCTGCGGGCGATATAGTCCGCTACGAGATGCGGGCCATCGAGGAGCGTCGTGCCTGCGCGCCGACGTTCGCGAGGCGAATCACGGAGTCTCGCCAGTGCCCTGAAAAGCGGGTTCGCGCGCGAGCGGATGATTTTCACGGCGCACGCCCGCCGGACGCGCAGGTGCGAAACCCAGCGAACACGTCGCGCCGGTCGGGCGTGTAGAAATTCCGCCAGGTATTGCGCAGGAGGCTCGCGCGCGTCGCAAACGAGCCGCCGCGCAGCACTTTGTGGTCGCCGAACCACGGCGCGGAGTACTCCTTGTACGGGTCGGGCACGAAGCCCGGATACGGACCGAACCAGTCGGCGGTCCACTCCCACACGTTGCCGATCATCTGCCGGCAGCCCCACCCGCTATCCCCTCCCGGGAACGCCGCGACATCGACACAGTCGCCGTGCGCGCCGTAGAGATTTGCAAGCCGGCCGGTCGCTTCGGCGGTATCGCCCCACGGATAGCGCCGCTTGCTCGCGCCTTCGTGCGGCGAGGTCGCCGCTGCGTATTCCCACTCCCCTTCGGTCGGCAGCCTGCGCCCCGCCCAGCGGCAATAGGCGTCGGCCTCGAACCAGTTCACGTGCATCACCGGCAAGTGCGGCTGCAGGGTTTGCCAGCGGTCGTAGCCGCGGCACAGCCAGTCGCCGCCGTCCTTGCGCCAGTAGACGGGCTGTACCGCTGAACACGCGGTGCGCCAACGCCAGCCTTCGGGGAACCAAAGCTCGCGGCGGTGGTATCCGCCGTCCTCCACGAAAGCGGCGAATTCCGCGTTGGTGACCGGCGCCCGGGCGATGCGAAACGGCGCGACCTCGACGGGGTGGGCCCATTTTTCGTTGTCGAACACGAAGCCGTCCTCCGGGCACGCGCCGAGCATCATCACGCCGCCTTGAAGCTCGACGTCTCCTGGCCACGGGCCGCATGGCGCGCAGACTTTGCGCGGAATACCACGCGGCTCGGGATAGGCGAGCGTCTGCCGGGTGTAGGTAAACGCCTCGCAATGCATCTCCTCGTGAAAGGCCGCAAGCTGCACGAAATAGCGAAGATGCCCGTTTTCGGGCTCCGCGGCGATGCGCTCGAGAACCCGGCGCTGAACGCGCTCGAGATAGTCGAGCGTGGCATCGAAATCCGGCAGCGGCAGCGTCCAGCGCGCGGCGTGGGGCACGCTTGACGAGTCGTACAACGCGTCGGCGTGCGCCTGAATCGACGGCGCGAGGCTCCGATCGGGGCGGTAGCGCAGGCACCAGTGCTCCTGAAACCAGCCGACGTGGCCGATCTCCCACAAAGGCGGGTTCACGATCGGCAGCTTCGGTCCCAGCAGGCGCTCGCCATCGAGATCTGCGAAGAGGAGCAGCGTGCGGCTGCGCGCGGCGACGAGCATCCGGCTGAGCGCCGCGGCATCAAAGGGCGACACAGTCATCGCGTTCGGCACTTATGTTATATAGTGCGCGGGAGTTTATCGTGGACCGCGGCACGTGAAAATTGCCATCGTCACGCCAGCGGCGGCGGGGAGCCGGCACGGTAATCGGCATACTGCCGCGCGCTGGGCAACCCTGCTTCGTCGATTCGGCCATCGCGTCGTCATCGAGCAAACGTGGAGTGGCGTACCCGCCGACGTCATGATCGCGCTTCACGCACGGCGCAGCCACGACTCCGCGCGGCGATTCAAGCTCGCTTATCCCGCACGCCCGCTGGCTGTCGCGCTCACCGGCACCGACGTCTATCGCGACATCGCCACCGATGCATCGGCGCGCGCAACGCTGCGCCTCGCCGACCGCCTCGTGGTGCTGCAGGAAAGAGCGCTGGACAGGCTTCGCGCCGGTCTGCGTCGCAAGACGCATGTGATCTATCAGTCGGCACGCCGTACTGCGCGCACGCAGGCCTTGACGTCTTGTTTCGAAGTTCTGGTGAGCGGGCATCTGCGGCAGGAGAAGGATCCGTTTCGCGTCGCGGCGTCGCTGCAATACATCCCGGAAGAAAGCGCGATCCGCGTCGTGCACCTTGGCAAAGCGTTGAGCGACGAGACGGCACGCGAAGCGCGCGAGTGGATGGCACGCGAGCCGCGCTACCGATGGCTGGGGGAAGTGCCGCACGCGGAGGCGCGCCGCCGGCTTGCGCGCAGCCGCGTGATGGTGATCAGCTCCCGCATGGAAGGCGGGGCGAACGTGGTCTCCGAGGCGCTGGCGGCCGGCGTGCCCGTCCTGGCCTCGCGCATATCGGGAAACGTCGGCATGCTCGGCTCGGATTATGCCGGCTACTTTCCCGTGGAGAACGAAAGGGCGCTCGCCCGCCTGCTGAAGCGCGCGGAGTCCGACTCGAGCTTTTACCTGAAGCTCAAAAAGCAATGCGTCGCCCGCCGCATTCTTGTACAGCCGCAACGGGAAGCACGGTGCCTCAAGCGGCTGCTGGACGACCTGAACCGGACTATCCGAGCCCCGCGCCCGCGGTCGCGACGGCGATATTGGTCAGGCCGAGCGCGAGATTCACGGCGACCGCAACCCGGATCTGGTTGAGAGCGGCCGCCGCCTGCTCCCAGTTCTGAACCGCTACGGCGCGCTTCAGCGTCGCGAAGGGCGAGAAAAATGCGTAACCGAAGATGAGCGTCATCACCACGCCGATGTACAGCATGACGTGCACGTACAACGGAATGCGCGCCGCATCGGCCATCACGGCGAACATGTAGAAGCCGCTCCCCAGCACCAACACGACGGACAGCCACACCCACTGGAAGAATCGGCCGAGCGTTGCCGTCCACAAGGGCAGCCGCTGGGGTGGCTGCAGCAGCTGCGCGGCGGATGGCCGCAGGGCGAAATACGCAAAGAACATGCCGCCGATCCACACGACTGCGCCGATGAGGTGCAGCATGAGCGCCACTCTCATGGTTCCCGTCCTCCTTCGTGGCCAGTACTCAATCCGGAAAAAGGCTGCCCGTGTGCGCCAGCACGCTGATCGGCGCAAAAGTGCGGCGGTGAACCTCGCACGCGCCGTAGGCGCGCAAGGCCGCGAGGTGGAATTCCGTTGCGTAGCCCTTGTGCATGTCGAATCCGTACTGCGGATAACGCTGGTGCAATTCCAGCATGAAGGCGTCGCGCGCGACTTTCGCGAGAATCGATGCCGCCGAGATGGCCGCGATGCTCGCGTCGCCCTTCACCACGGCGCGCACCGGGCACGGCAATGCCGGGCAATGCAGCCCGTCCACGACGGCCCGGCGCGGCGGCACACCGAGCGCCTGCACCGCGCGCTGCATCGCAAGGAGGCTCGCGCGCAGGATGTTCAGTGCGTCGATCTCGGCGACGCTTGCGCTCGCCACTGCCCACGCGACCGCGCGGCGCCTGATCTCGACGGCAAGCGCCTCGCGCTTCTCGGCCGGGAGCGTCTTCGAATCCGCAAGACCCGAGATCCTGATGCCCCGGGGAAGGATCACGGCCGCCGCGTACACGGGACCGGCGAGCGGCCCCCTTCCCGCCTCGTCTACACCGCACATGCCCGCCGTTCCATTCATGCGAGCCTGCCGTTCAGCATGGGCAGCAGCGCCTGCGCGACCTTCTGCGCGGTGTTCTGCTTCAACTCCGCGAGCAACCGGATGAAACGCGCCTCGATGCGCGCGCGCACCGCCGCATCGGACATGAGATTGAGAACCGCCTGCGCGAGATTCTCGGGGGTCGCGTCCTCCTGCAGGAACTCGGGGACGACGTATTCGCCCAAGAGGATGTTGGGCAGCCCGACATAGGGCTGCTTGAAGCCGTGCTTCATGATCCACCATGAAAGCCGCGGCATGCGGTAGGTGATCACCATGGGCCGCTTGAGGAGCGCGGCTTCGAGCGTTGCCGTGCCGGAGGAGACGAGAACCACATCCGCCGCCGCCATGGCCTCGTGTGCGTGCCCGAACAGCATGACGAGATTGAGCGGAGGAGAGCCGTGCCGGTAAAGCGCCGCTTCGAACAGCGCCCTCGTCTCGCTGCTCACCATGGGCGCAAGGAACTGCACTTCCCGGTCGACGGACGCGATTTCCATCGCGGTCGCCACGAAGAGATCGGCCATCTGCTCGAGCTCGGTCACGCGGCTCCCCGGCAGCAAAGCGACGATGCGCGCGGAGTACGGAAGCCGCAGCTGCTCGCGCGCCGCCTGCTGGCGAGGGAAATCGCCCAGCATGTCGGCGAGAGGGTGTCCCACGTAGGCGACCGGGATGCGCGCCGCCTCGTACAGCGGCGCTTCGAAGGGAAAGACCGTGAGCATCTTGTCCACCGCGCGCCCGATCTTGGCGAGCCGGTCGCTGCGCCACGCCCAGATCTGGGGGCTCACATACTGAACGGTTGGAATGCCGGCCTGCTTCAGCCGGCGCTCGAGCCCGAGGTTGAAATCGGGCGCATCGATTCCGATGAAGCACGCCGGCGGGTGTTGCAGGAAGTGCGCCGCGAGCCGCCGCCGGATACCGAGGATCTCGCGAAAATGACGCAGCACTTCGACATACCCTCTGACCGCGAGCTTTTCCATGGGGAACAGCGCGTCCATGCCGGTCGCGCGCATCCGCGGGCCCCCGACGCCGACGAAGCGCGCGTGGGGAAGATGGGGCTTGAGCGCCTGGATGAGATGCGCGCCGAGCAGATCGCCGGAAGCCTCCCCTGCGACGATCCCGATGACGGGCGACATGCTAGCGGATGATGCCGCGCGAGGAGGCCGCGATGAATTGGAGCAGCGGCTCGATCTCGGGGCAGTGCACGCGCTGCCGCTCCAGCTGCCCGATCGCTTCCGCGAGACCCAGCCCCGAGCGGTAGAGCGTGCGGTAGGCGCGCTTGAGCGCGGCAATGGTTTCGGCGGCGAAGCCCCGTCGCCTGAGGCCTTCCGCATTGATGCCGTACGGCCTGGCGGAATTGCCCGCGGCCCTCACATAGGGCGGAATGTCCTGCAGGACGACCGAACCGAGCCCTGTAATCGTATGCGCGCCGATGCTGCAGAACTGGTGTACCGAAGTGAACCCGCCGAGGATCGCGAAATCGCCCACGTGAACGTGGCCGGCGAGTTGCGCGTTGTTCGCGAAAACCGTGTGGCTTCCGACATGGCAATCGTGCGCGACGTGCGAGTAAGCCATGATCCAGTTGTGATCGCCAATCCGGGTGACGCCCACATCCTGCGCCGTGCCGCGGTTGAGCGTGCAGAACTCGCGTATGGTGTTGTGGCTGCCGATTTCGAGCCGCGTCGGCTCGCCGTTGTATTTCTTGTCCTGCGGCGCCTCGCCGAGCGACACGAACTGGTATATGCGGTTGTTCTCGCCGAGGCGCGTGTGACCCGAAATGACGGTGTGGGCACCGATGCGGCAGCCGGCGCCGATTTCCACGTTGCCGCCGATCACGGCATAGGGACCAATCTCCACATCACGCGCCAGGCGGGCGCCGGGATCGATGATGGCGGTGGGATGTATTTTCACTGGGCGAGGCGCAATGCAAGCCGATCAGGCGTCCTTGAGCGAGCGCACCGTGCACATGAGTTCCGCCTCGGTCACGACCTTGTCGTCGACCCGCGCCTCGGCCCGGAACTTCCATATGCCGCGTACGTAACGCTGCAGCGTCACTTCGAGCCGCAGCGTATCGCCCGCCGTCACCGGCTTCTTGAAACGCGCCTTGTCGATGCCGACGAAGTAATAGACCGACTGGTCGTCGGCGCGAGCGTTGATGGTCTTGAAAGAGAGAATGGCGGCGGCCTGTGCGAGCGCCTCCAGGATCAGCACGCCCGGCATGACGGGATGGTGCGGAAAGTGACCGCCGAAGAACGGCTCGTTGATCGTCACGTTCTTGATCGCCACGAGGCTCTTTCCCGGCTCGCAGGCAAGCACCCGGTCCACGAGCAGGAACGGGTAGCGGTGCGGCAGGAATTGCAGGACCTCGTGTATGTCCATGCTGTTCAAGGTTCGCTCCTTCCCAGGGCTGCGAAGCGCTTTTCCAGAGCGCGCAGCCGGTCGGCGAGTTCGGCGAGGTGCCGCAGATGCACCGCGTTCCTGCGCCAGTCCCGGTTGGTTTCGAACGGATAGAGTCCGGAGTACACGCCGGGCTTGTCTATCGATTTGGTGACCCCCGTGTAAGCGGAGATCTCGACATTGTCCGCGATCGTGATATGTCCCGCGATGCCCGATGCGCCGCCGATCCGGCAGTAACGGCCGATCTTCGTGCTGCCCGCGATGCCGGTGCAGGCCGCGATGGCGGTATGCGCGCCGATATGCACGTTGTGCGCGACTTGTATCTGGTTGTCGAGCTTGACCCCCTCCTCGATGACGGTGTCGTCGATCGCGCCACGGTCGATGGTGGTGTTGGCTCCGATTTCGACATCGGAGCCGATGATGACGCGCCCGATCTGCGGGATCTTGACCCAGCGCCCGGCGTCCATCGCGATCCCGAACCCGTCCGCACCGATCACCGCGCCGGAATGGACGATGACCCGGTCGCCCAGCTCGCACCCTTCGTACAGGGTGACATTGGCGTGGAGACGCACGTCGTTGCCGATGCGCACGCGCTCACCGACGATGCAACCGGGGCCGACGATCGAACGCGAACCGATATGGGCGCCGCTGCCCACCACGGCGAGCGCACCCACTTCCGCATCCGCCGCAATGGTGGCGTTCGCGTCCACTACGGCAGCCGGATGTACGCCGGCCTCCGGTGCGCGAGGGGGGTTGAACAGTGTGGACACGCGCGCGAAGTACGCATACGGGTCCTCGCATACGATGCGGGGCAGCGTCGTCGCATCGCGCATGGAAGCGCCGATCAGCACCGCTGAGGCACCCGTCTTTTCGAGCTGCGGCAGGTAGCGCGGGTGCGCGAGGAACGCAAGCGTGCCGGCGCACGCATTCTCGAGGGCCGCCACCTGGTGCACGCGTGTGTCCCGGTCGCCCACGACTTCACCGCCGAAGCATTCGGCGATCTCTCGCAGCGTGTAGGATAGTTGCTCGCTCACGGTCATGACCCGACAGGGCACTTCGTGCCCCGCTCCGGGAATTCAATGTGCGGATGCGCGCCTCGCATGCGCGCTCGAGGCCGCCTACTTGCCTTCAGCGAGCGCTTTCAGCACTTTGTCGGTGATGTCGATGCGCGGGTTGCGGTACACCGCTTCCTGCAGAATCAGGTCGAATTTTTCGGATTCCGCGATCTGCTTGATGACACGGTTGGCGCGCTCGAAGAGCGCCGCGAGCTCCTGGTTGCGGCGCAGGTTCAGATCCTCCCGGTACTCGCGCTGCATGCGCTGAAAATCGAGGCTCATGCGCGCGAGCTCCTGTTCCCTCGCGCGGCGGTCGCTCTCACTCATCGTCATGGCTTCTTTTTCGAGTTGCGCCTGCAGCGCCTTGATCTGCGCTTCCCTGCGCTGCAGTTCCTGCGCGCGCGGCGCAAACTCCTTCTCGAGCTGTTTGCTCGCGCGCTCGGCCGGAGCCGATTCGCGATTGACGCGTTCTGCGTCGATGAACCCGATCTTGAGCTCCGCGGCCCCGACCGCCGCAGTGCCCAGCGCGAGCGCCATAGCAGCAAGAATCGAGTGACAGTGCCTCAAAATTGCCTCCTTGCAATGATCCAGGCAGCGTCGCTTCCCCGCCGCCTTCTCTTCTGCTAAAACACGCCGCCGATCGTGAACTGGAACGGCTGCTTGCGGTCACCCGGCTCGGACGCGAGCGGAAGCGCGACGCTGACCTTGAGCGGACCAAGCGGCGACACCCATAGAACGCCGAGTCCCGTGGAAAACCGGAATTCGCCCGCGTCGTAGGTATCCGCCACCATGCCGGCGTCCACGAACGCGCTCATTCTCACTGACCGGTCCTTCTCGAGGCCGGGGAACGGGAATAATAACTCAGCGTTGCCGACGAGCCTACGGCTGCCGCCGCGCGGGTCGCCGTTCGTATCCTTGGGACCGATGGTAAAGGCCTTGAAGCCGCGCACGGACGTTACACCGCCCGCGAAGAAGTTGCGGAAGAAGGGTAGCGGTTTCCCGCCGTAGCCTTCGCCGAAACCCGCTTCCCCGTTGAGCATAAGCGTGTAAGTCTGCGTCAGCGGGAAGTAGCGCTGATACTGGTATGCGGCCTTGTAGTACTTGAGCGTGCCGCCGGGAAGCCCCACCTCCCCGGTCACCTTGTGCAGCGTGCCGGAAGTCGGGTAGATCAGGCTGTCGCGGCCATCCCGGGTCCAGCCGACCGTGCCGAGCACCGTCGAATTTTCGTTGCCGAAAGTCGCAACATAATCCTTGTAGAAGAGCGGGCTCTCGGGAAAGATGGTGATCTTCGTCTGCTCGTAGCCCAGCCCGTAGTTGATGGTGTCGATTTCGGAGATCGGCACGCCGAGCCGAACCGCCCCGCCGAGCGTCTTTGTCTGGTAGAAGCCGAGCCCGCTGTTCACCGCGTCCACCTCACGCAGGTACAGATCGAAGCCCTGGCTCACTCCGTCAACCGTGAAGTACGGATCGGTGTATGAAAGCGCGTAAGTGGTGTTGATCTTGCTCGTTCCGACCTGCGCAGTCACGTGCTTGCCGGAGCCGAAGATGTTCTGCTGCGACACCGAGCCGGACAGGATCACGCCCTCACCGCTTCCGAAACCGGCGCCGACGAGGATCACGCCCGTGGGCTTTTCGGTCACGGAAATGTTGACGTCAACCTGGTCCGTGGTGGCCGGCACTGGCGGCGTCTCGACGTTCACTTCGGTGAAATAGCCGAGCTTGTCGATGCGCCGCCGCGAGAGATTGATTTTATCGGCGGAATACCAGCCGCCCTCGAACTGGCGCATTTCGCGGCGGATCACTTCATCGCGCGTGCGGTTGTTTCCCGCGATGTTGATGCGGCGCACGTACACGCGGCGGCCTGGGTCGACGAAGAACGTGAAGGCGACTTCGTTCTTGTCCTTGGCGCGTTCGGGTATCGCGTTCACGTTGGCAAACGCATAGCCATCGTTCCCCAGGCGGTCGCTGATCGCCTTGGTCGATTCAGTGAGGCGCGCGCGCGAGAAGGTATCGCCGGGCTTGACCTTGATCAGCTTCTGAAGCTCCTCTTCCGGGATCAGCTTTTCACCGGCCACCTTCACCCCGGATACCGTGTACTTCGGCCCTTCGGTGATGCTGACGGTAATATAGATGTCCTTCTTGTCGGGCGTGATGGACACCTGCGTCGAATCTATGCTGAATTCGAGGTGACCGCGGTCGAGATAATGCGAGCGCAGGGTCTCGAGATCGGCCGCGAGCTTCTGGCGCGAGTACTGGTCCTGCTTGCTGAACCAGGTGAGCCATCCAGGCGTGCGCAGCACGAAAAGGTCCACCAGCTCCTTTTCGCTGAACGCCTTCGCGCCGATGATGCTGATCTGGCGGATCTTCGCGATCTCGCCTTCCTCGACGTTGAAGTTGATGGCCACGCGGTTGCGCTCGAGCGGAGTGACCGTGGTGTTGATGTTCACCGCATACATGCCGCGGCTCAGGTACTGGCGCTTGAGCTCCTGCTCCGCACGATCGAGAAGGCCGCGGTCGAAGATGCGGCCCTCGGCAAGACCGACCTGGCGCAGGCCCTTCAGCAACTGATCCTTGTTGAATTCACGCATGCCCGCGAAATCGATCTGCGCGACGGAGGGGCGTTCCTGCACCACGACGACGAGCACGCCGTTATCGACTTCGAGCGTGACATCCCGGAAGAAGCCGGTCGCGAAGAGCGCGCGTATCGCTTGCGACGCCTTCTCGTCCGTCATGACGTCGCCGACCTTCACCGGCAGATAGCTGAAGACCGTGCCGGCTTCGGTTCTTTGTATGCCCTCGACTCGGATATCCTTGATGGTGAAGGGTTCGATTGCCTGGGCTTGCACTGCGCCAAGCGCCAGCAGCAATGCGACGAGTCGGGGAAACACCATCAATTATTAGCCGCTAATGAGCCGGTTTATATCGTTATAAAGTGCGAAAGCCATCAAAGTGAACAGCAACGCCACGCCGACCTGCTGTCCGATCTCCATGGCCCGCTCCGATACCGGACTGCCTTTCAAAATTTCGACGATATAATACATCAAATGTCCGCCGTCCAATAACGGTATCGGCAGCAGATTCAGCACGCCAAGGCTGATGCTGATCAGCGCAAGAAAAAGCAGATACGCAACCCATCCGCTCTGAGCGGTCTGTCCCGCGTAATCGGCGATCGTGATCGGGCCGCTCAGGTTCCTCAGAGAAACTTCGCCCACGATCATCTTGCCGAGCATCTTCAGGGTGAAGACAGACGTATCCCAGGTCTTGTCGAACGCGCGCGCGAGGCTCTCCACCGGACCATAGCGCACGACGGTCGTGAGCCCGGACATCATGCTGCGATCGATGAGCGGCGCAGCGCCGATCTTGCCGACGTCCCGCCCGCCTTCCTGCACCGTGCTCGGCGTCACTGCAACAGGTGGCAGCACTTTGCCATCGCGCTTGACTTCGACGTTGAGCGTCTTGCCCGGATGCGCGCGGACGAGCTCGACCACCTCATCCCATCGTTTGATGGGCTTGCCGTTGATAGCGACAATCTCGTCTCCGGGTTTCAGTCCCGCGCGATCGGCGGGGCCACCGGCGACGACCTCTCCGATCACCGGCTTGATCGGGGGACGGTAGTAGCTGAATCCGGCGGCGCGCATGAAGTCACCGTCGAGCTGTTCGGCGCTGAGGCCCGACAAGTCGAGCTCCCGCCACGCGATCTCGCCTTTCTCGTTGCGCACTTCCACGCGCACCCGGTCCTTGCGCACGGCGTGCTGGAGCAGCACCCAGCGCGCATCCTGCCAAGTCTCAACCGGCTCGTCGCCGATCTTCACGATGGTCTCGCCGGGGGTGAAGCCCGCTTTCGCGGCCGGCGTATTGGGCTCAATCGGGCCGAGCACCGGCTTGAGGCCAGGCACGCCATGCAGGAACAGGATCCAGTAGAAAAGTATCGCCAGCAGGAAGTTGGCCGTCGGCCCCGCGAGGACGATCGCGAAGCGCTTGTAGACCGACTGGCGATTGAAGGCGCGCGGAAGGTCCTCCGGATGCACCCGCCCTTCACGCTCATCGACCATTTTTACGTAGCCGCCCAGCGGGAAAGCGGCGATCACCCACTCTGTCGCATCGCGACCGAAACTCCGGCGCCAGAGCGGCGGGCCGAAGCCCACGGAGAAGCGCAGGACTTTCACGTTGCAGAGGCGCGCCACGAGATAGTGCCCGAACTCGTGAACGACGATCAGCAGACCGAGCGCGACAACGAACGCGGCGAGCGTGATGAGGAGATTCATCGGGGCACGCTATGAATGGTGGATGCTCACGAATGCACGAGGGCGGGCCTCTCGCTCGTGAGACCCTGATCGTGCAGCCAGCGTTCCGCGCACGCGCGCGCTTCGCGGTCGGCTGCGAGCACATCCTCGAGCGTCTCTATTGTCCGCAGGGGAAGCGTCTCGAGCACCGACTCGATGAGAACCGGAATCTGAGTGAAGCGCAGACGTCCCGAGAGAAAGCTCTCCACCGCGATTTCGTTTGCAGCGTTGAGCGCCGTGGGCGCGCTCCCTCCGGCCTCGAGCGCCGCATAAGCGAGCTTGAGGCACGGGAAGCGCTCCAGGTCGGGGGCCTCGAAATGCAGCGCACCGATGCGCGCCAGATCGAGAAATTCCGCGCCCGCCGCAATGCGTTCAGGATAACCGAGGGCATGGGCGATCGGGATGCGCATGTCGGGGTTCCCGAGCTGCGCGATCACCGATCCGTCGATATATTCGACGAGCGAATGGATGACGCTCTCGGGATGGATCACGACTTCGATGCGCGCCGGCTCCACCTGGAAGAGCCAGTGCGCCTCGATCACTTCCAGCCCCTTGTTCATCATGGTCGCCGAATCGACCGAAATCTTGCGTCCCATCACCCAATTCGGATGGGCGCATGCTTCGTCGGGCGTCACGTGTTCGAGCCGGTGCTTCGGCGCGCAACGGAAGGGACCACCGGACGCGGTAAGCAGCAGGCGCCGGATACCGACCGCATCCGGCGTGCCTGCGTACCCGCCGGGCAATGCCTGGAATATCGCGTTATGCTCGCTGTCGATCGGCAGCAGCCGCGCTGCGCTCTCCTCGATCGCCCGCGTGAGGACCGGCCCTGCGGTCACGAGCGACTCCTTGTTGGCGAGGAGTACTTTCTTTCCGGCTCGCGCAGCTGCGAGCGTCGGACGCAATCCCGCGATGCCGACGATCGCCGCCATCACGGTGTCGACCTCCGGCAGGCTCACCGCCCGCTCCAGTCCTTCGATTCCGGACAGCACCTCGCAATCGAGGCCCGAGCGCCGCATGCGTTGCTCGAGTTCCACCGCGGGACCGGGTTCGAGCAGCACCGCGTAGGCGGGATGGAAGCGGCAGCATTGCTCGAAAAGGAGATCGCTCTGGTTTCGCGCCGTCAACGCCACCACGCGAAACGAGTCCGGATGGCGTGCCACCACGTCGAGCGTGTTGACGCCTACGCTGCCGGTCGATCCGAGGATGGCAAGGCGCTGCTGCGCGGCCATGATCAGAGGAACCCCGGCTGGTCGAAGTAATGGAACCAAAGTGCGGCGAGCGGCATGCTGGCAGTCAGCGCGTCGATACGATCGAGAACACCGCCGTGGCCGGGCAGCAGTATGCCGCTATCCTTTACACCCGCCTGCCGCTTCATCCACGACTCGAAAAGATCGCCCTGCACGCTCATTGCAGTCGCTGCCACGAACAGCACGATGCCGCCCGCCGCATCACGCGGCGGCTGCTCTGCATTGAATATCAACCACAGCACCGAATAATACACCGCCACCGCGAGGCACGCGCCGGCCACTCCTTCCCATGTCTTGCCGGGGCTCACGCGGGGCGCGAGAGGGTGCCGTCCCAAGCGACGCCCTGCGAAGTACGCAGCGGTGTCGGCGACCCACACAATTCCCATCATCGCGATAAGCTCGCCGGGCGCGGTTTGCAGCACGACGAGCGCAAGCCAGGTCGGCACCAGAACCACCCAGCCTGCCAAACCGAGCGCAACAGGATTTCTGATCTGCGCTCTGCGCGCGAGCCAGACCGGCGCGACCACCAGCCAGAAGACGAAGGCCACCCAGTAGACGGCCACGTACAGCGCCCTCGCCGGCCCGTAAAACTGCAACGCAAGGCACGAGGCGGCGGTAAGCGCGGCAAAGAGCCATTGCCCGGCGCGTGAATAGCCGGCGAGCGCGCCCCATTCGAAGCTCGCCGCCCACAGAAAGGCGAGGAGAAAGAGAGCCCAGTAGTCGTTCGGGAGCAGCAGCAGGCCGCCGCAGAAAATCGCGAGCAGCACGAGCGCGGTGGCAAAGCGCGCGAACATCTTCCGCAGCGGATAGCGCAACCGTCGCGGGACGGTGCGCCCTACCCCGTAAGCTCGCGCGGCGCTCCAATCGACTGGAGTTCCGGCAGCTGCTCGCTGGTGCGCCCGAAGCGGCGCTCGCGCTGCTGATATGACGCGATTGCGGCATCGAGCGCACCGGCATCGAAATCCGGCCACAGCGTGTCGGTGAAATAGAGCTCCGTATAGGCAAGCTGCCACAGGAGGAAATTGCTGATGCGCTGCTCTCCGCCGGTACGGATGAAGAGATCCGGCTCCGGCGCATTGGCCAGGGCAAAGTACGGCGCGAGATCGCCTTCACCGAAAGAGGCGGCGAGCTCGGGCCGCTCCTGCAGCATGCGTTTCACCGCCTGGAGGATGTCCCAGCGGCCACCGTAGTTCGCCGCGATGGTGAGCGTCAGCCGGTCGTTCGCTGCCGTGAGTTCCTCTGCAGTGCGAATCAGGCGTGCGAGTTCGGGCTCGAAGCGCGAGAGGTCGCCGATCACGCGAAAGCGGATGCCGTTCTCGTGCAACTTCCCGACCTCCTGCTCGAGCGAGAGCACGAAAAGCCGCATCAGAAACGAGACTTCATCCGCCGGCCGGCGCCAGTTTTCGCTGCTGAAAGCGAAGAGCGTGAGGTACTCGACTCCGCGGTTGCCGCACGCGCGCACGACCCGCCGTACCGCCTCGACCCCGCGCTTGTGCCCCGCAATGCGGGGCAGGAAGCGCCGCTTGGCCCAGCGGCCGTTCCCGTCCATGATGATCGCGATATGCCGCGGCACCTCCCGCGGCTCCGGGATCTGCTCCGTAGAGCTCTCGAACATTGGCCTCCCTAGATTGCCATCAAATCGGCTTCTTTGGACTGCAGAATCTTGTCGATCTCGCCGATATGCCGGTCGGTCAGCTTTTGAATCTCGTCCTGCGCCCTGCGCTCCTCGTCTTCCGCGACTTTCTTCTGCTTGAGCAGCTCTTTCAGCTGGTGAATCGCGTCGCGTCGCACGTTGCGCACCGCCACCCGCGCGTTTTCGCCTTCGCTGCGCACCACCTTGATCAGCTCCTTCCGCCGCTCCTCGGTGAGCGGCGGCATCGGAACCCGTATGGTATCGCCTTGAGCCGCCGGATTGAGACCGAGATCAGAGTCACGGATCGCCTTCTCCACCGCCGGGATCATCTTCTTGTCCCAGGGTACGACACCGATGGTGCGGGCGTCGAGCAGGTTCACGTTGGCGACCTGGGGAACGGGGGTGGGCGTTCCATAGTAATCCACCGTGACATGGTCGAGGAGCCCGGTATGCGCCCGCCCCGTGCGGACCTTGGCGAGATCGTGCTTGAGCGCCTCCAGAGTCTTCTTCATCTTCTGTTCGGCGGTCTTCTTCACGTCGGCAATCATGATCCACCTCCGGTTCTATGCGTGAACCATTGTACCCTCGTCCTCGCCCACCACCACGCGTCTGAGCGCCTTCGGCTTGAAGATGCTGAAGACGTTCACCGGCAGCTTCTGGTCGCGGCAGAGCGTGAGCGCGGTCGCATCCATCACCTTGAGGTTCTTGATGATCGCCTCGTCGAATGTCAGGCGCTTGTAGCGCATCGCCTCGGGATTGGTTTTCGGGTCATCCGTGTATACGCCGTCCACCTTGGTCGCCTTCAGCACGAGGTCCACGTTCATCTCCATCCCCCGCAGCGCGGCCGCGGTATCGGTGGTGAAGAACGGATTTCCCGTGCCGGCCGCGAAGATGACGATCTTGCCCTCTTCCAGGTAGCGCATAGCCTTGCCGCGTATGTAAGGCTCGACCACCTGCTCGATGTTGAGGGCCGACTGCACGCGGCTCACAAGGCTCACCCGGCGCATCGCGTCTTGCAGCGCGAGGGCATTCATGACGGTGGCGAGCATCCCCATGTAGTCCGCGGTGGCGCGATCCATATGCGAGGCCGCCGGCGCGACACCGCGAAAGATGTTTCCCCCGCCGATGACCACTGCCACCTCGACACCCAGATTGGCCACTTCGGCGATCTCGTCCACGATGCGCTCGATGGTCGCGCGGTTGATCCCGTAACTGTCCTCGCCCATCAATGCTTCGCCGCTCAGTTTCAACAGGATACGCTTGTAGGCGGGTGTTTCGGGCATGGGGTTCTCGTGCGTGAACCGGCGCCGGTCAGGGTTGCCGGGCCTTTTCTTGTCCTTTGTGCTGGGCGTCTCCGACCTGCGCCATCACTTCCGCGGCGAAATCGTCTTTCCGGCGCTCCAGGCCTTCCCCGACCACGAAGAGCGCGAAACCTGCGATCGAAGCGTTCTTCGACTTGAGCAGCTGGCCAATGGTCTGCTTGTCGTTCTTGACGAACGGCTGGCCAAGGAGCGTAACCTCCTTGAGGAACTTCTGCACCGAGCCCTCCACCATCTTCTCGACGATGTTGGCCGGTTTCCCGGATTCGGCGGCCTTGGCCGCTGCAATGTCGCGCTCTTTGCGCATGAGCTCCGCGGGCACGTCGCCGGTGTCAAGCGCAACGGGCTTGCTGGCGGCGATATGCATGGCGAGATCCTTGCCTAACGTCTCGTCCCCGCCCACGACATCCACCATCGCCCCGATCTTGGCGCCACCGTGTATGTAGGTGGAAAGCTTGCCCTTCGCGGTCAAGCGCGAAAAGCGCCGGATCGAAATGTTCTCCCCGATCTTGCCCACCAGGGCCTTGCGGGCGTCCTCGACCGTCGCGTCGCGCAGCGTGAGCGCCGAGAGCGCCGCGACATCGCGCGGCGCCTTCTCTGCCGCAAGTTCCGCGATTGAAGCGGCAAAGGCGATGAACTCCGCGTTCTTCGCCACGAAGTCGGTTTCGCAATTCACTTCCACGAGCGCGCCGCGGCTGCGGTCGGCCGAAACGTACGCGCTTACGATCCCTTCGGCGGTAATGCGCGACGCCGCCTTGCTCGCCTTGTTGCCCAACTTGATGCGAAGGATTTCCTCCGCCTTTGCGGGATCGCCGCCCGCCTCGGCGAGCGCCCGCTTGCATTCCATCATCGGCGCGTCGGTTTTCTCGCGCAGGTCCCGTACCATCGTTGCGGTAATTTCCGCCATTCAGTGCTCCACTGGTTAAAAAAAAGGGGCTCGCGCCCCTGCAGCGGGTGGCTTGCCCGCTATGCGTCCGTCTCTTCGCCTTCCTCGACTTCCACGAATTCGTCGCCGCCGCCGGTGATCTCCTTGACGCTGTCGCTGCGCCCCTCGAGAATCGCATCCGCCACCCCGCGCGCGTAGAGCCGGATCGCCCGGCTGGAGTCGTCGTTGCCCGGAATCACGTAATCGATCTTCTCCGGGGAGTGGTTCGTATCCACGACACCGATCACCGGTATGCCGAGCTTGTTGGCTTCGGACACGGCCCCCTTCTGGTAGCCGACGTCGATCACGAACATTGCGTCGGGCAAGCCGTTCATGTCCTTGATGCCACCGAGGCTGCGCTCGAGCTTCGCGATCTCGCGCTGGTAGTGCAGCGCCTCCTTCTTGGAGAGCTTGTCGATCGATCCGTCCTGGACCATCGCTTCCATGTCCTTCAGGCGCTTGATCGACTGCTTGACCGTCTTGTAGTTGGTCAGCATGCCGCCGAGCCAGCGATAATCGACGTAGGGAGAGTTGCAGCGCTGCGCTTCCTCGCGAATGATATCGCGCGCCTGGCGCTTGGTCCCCACGAACAGTATCGTTCCCCTGTTCGCGGCGAGCTGGCGCACGAACTTGAGCGCCTCCTGGTACATCGCCAGGGTTCTTTCGAGATTGATGATATGTATCTTGTTGCGGTGTCCAAAGATGTACGCAGCCATCCTTGGATTCCAGTAGCGGGTCTGATGTCCGAAATGGACGCCCGCCTCCAGCATTTCACGCATCGTAACCGGCATGTCGACTCCTGTAAGGGTTGAACCGCCACCTGCTCGTCACCCGCCGCAAGCGGCGGGCACCCCGTGTGCTTCTTGCAGGTGTGTGTGGTATTCGCCCGACTTGATGATCGAGCTAACCATTTATTTTACTACATTAAAACGCCTCATTCCCAGAGGAAAATCGGGCCCGCTCTCGCGACCGCCGTCTGATACAATCGTCCTTTCCCGAAAAACCAAGCACTTGGAATCTTTTTCTGCAGTGAAGTTCCGTACCTTCCATGGCGGTCCACATCAAGTCCCCTGGTGAGATAGAGAAGATGCGCGTCGCCGGCCGCCTGGCCGCCGAGGTGCTCGACTTCATCGCGCCACACGTGCGCCCCGGTGTGACGACGGGCGAGCTCGACCGTCTGTGCCACGAATACATGGTGGACGAGCAGCACGTCACGCCGGCGCCTCTCAACTACGCGCCCCCGGGCTACCAGCCGTATCCGAAATCGATCTGCACCTCGGTCAATCACGTCGTGTGCCATGGCGTGCCGGGCGACAAGAAGCTCAAGCCGGGCGATATCATCAACATCGATATCACCGTCATCAAGGATAGATATCATGGCGACACGAGCCGCATGTTCTACGTGGGCCAGCCTTCCATCCAGGCAAAACGGCTGTGTGAAGTGACTTACGAGTGCATGTGGCGGGGTATCGATGCGGTGCGCCCCGGCGCGACCCTCGGAGATATCGGTTACGCCATCCAGACGCATGCCGAGGAGAACGGATACAGCGTCGTGCGCGAATTCTGCGGGCACGGCATCGGTGCACGTTTCCACGAAGAGCCGCAGGTCCTCCACTACGGGCGGCCGGGAACGGGGCTCAAGCTCGAGCCCGGCATGACCTTCACCATCGAGCCGATGATCAACGCGGGCAAGGCGGATATCCGGCAGCTTGCGGACGGCTGGACCATCGTCACGAAGGACCACAGCCTCTCGGCGCAGTGGGAGCACACCGTGCTCGTTACGCCGGCCGGGCAGGAAGTATTGACCGTGTCGCCCGGGGCGCCCGCGAGGCCCGGCGCGGCTCTTTCGACGCGGGCCTGAGCGGCACGACGCTGCAGTCGTGAGCGGCCTCAGCGTCACTTCGGGCCCGCGGCTCGCCCCCCTTGCAGGCGAGTGGAGGCGCGCGCTCGCCGCGCAAAGAGAAGCGCTGCGCCGGACGTTCCTCGAGCGTCCCGTCGCCGGGCGGCTTCTGCATCGCCACAGCCGGCTCATCGACCGCCACCTGCGCGAAGTCTGGGATGCACACGCGCTCCCCGCGGGCTGGGCGCTGCTCGCCGTGGGCGGCTATGGACGCGGCCGGCTCTTCCCCTATTCCGATATCGATCTGCTGGTCCTGCTGCCCGAGCCGGCGGATGGACGCGCGCAGGAGAAGCTCGAGGCGCTCATCGGCGCACTGTGGGATATCGGGCTCGAAGTCGGGCACAGCGTGCGAACGGTTGAGGAATGCGCGGAACTCGCGGCGCAGGACCTCACGGTGCAGACGAGCCTCCTGGAAGCGCGGCTCGTGCGCGGCGAGCGCCGCCTCTTCCGCCGTTTCGTGAAGCGCCTCGACGAAGCGCTCGATCCCGCCGATTTCCTGCAGGCGAAGCAGCTCGAGCAGCAGCAGCGGCACGCGCGCTACCAGGAATCGAACCTGGAGCCGAACATCAAGGAAAGCGCCGGAGGCCTGCGCGACCTGCAGACGATAGTATGGATCGCTCGCGCAGCGGGCACAGGCCAGACGTGGCGCGAGCTTGCGCGGCGGGGCGTGATCACGCTCGAGGAAGCGCGCGAAATCCAGCGGCACGAGGCTTTCCTGCAATCGATCCGCGTGCGCCTCCATTATCTCGCCGGACGCCGCGAGGATCGCCTGCTTTTCGATTACCAGTCGGCGCTCGCTCAGTCGCTCAAGCTGGACGACCGTCCGCACCGGCTGGCGAGCGAGCAGCTCATGCAGCGCTACTACCGCGCCGCCAAGGCGGTGTCGGAATTGAACGCGATACTGCTGCAGAACCTCAAGGCGCGGATTTCCCCATCGGCCGACACGGCATACCACCCGATCAACTCGCGCTTCGGGATGCGCGATGAGTTGCTGGAAGCGACGAGCGCGGAGCTCTTCGAGCGCGAGCCGAGCGCGATCCTGGTGACGATCCGGCTGCTGCAGGATCATCACGAACTTAAAGGCATCGGAGCCACAACTCTTCGCGCGCTATGGCGCGCGCGGCGCCATATCAACCCGCAGTTTCGCCGCGACCCCGTGAACCGCCGGCTCTTCATCGACATTATCAGGAGCCCGACGCACGTCGAACGCGCGCTGAAGCGTATGAACCAGTCGGGGATACTGGGGCGCTACCTGCCGGCATTCGGTCGCATCGTGGGCCAGATGCAGCACGATCTGTACCACGCGTACACGGTGGACGAGCACATTTTGCGCGTCATCCGCAATCTGCGGCGCTTCTCGATTCCGGAACTTGCCCACGAATTCCCGCTGTGCAGCCGGCTGATGAGCAATTTTGCGCGGCCCGAAGTGCTGTACCTCGCCGCACTCTTCCACGATATTGCCAAAGGACGCGGCGGCGATCACTCGCAGCTCGGCAAAGCGGACGCGCGCCGTTTCTGTACCGCGCACGGGCTGTCCCCCGAGGACACGGATCTCGTCGTGTGGCTGGTGGAGCATCATCTTGTCATGTCCATGACCGCGCAGAAGCAGGACCTGAGCGACCCGGACGTCATCCTCGCCTTCACCGAAAAAGTCCGCGATCAGCGGCGCCTCGCCGCGCTCTATCTCCTCACCGTGGCCGATATCCGCGGTACGAGCCCCAAGGTGTGGAATGCGTGGAAGGGGAAGCTCCTGGAGGACCTCTTCTATGCCACGCAGCACCGTCTGACGGGCGATGCGGTGAGCCTCGAAAGCGGTCTCCAGGCGCGGCAGGAAGAAGCGTTTGCGAAGCTGCGCCTCTACGCGGTGCCCGCCGATGCCCATGAAGCGCTCTGGTCGAAGCTCGATATGTCGTACTTCCTGCGGCACGCGCCACAGGAAATCGCGTGGCACACGCGGCTTCTCTATTACCGCGCGAACACCGTCAGGCCCGTTGTGAAGGCCCGGCTTTCACCGGCGGGCGAAGGGCTGCAGGTCATGGTCTACGTGCCGGACCAGAAGATGCTCTTCGCTCGCATCTGCAGCTTCTTCGAGAGCATCAACTATGACATCTTCGAGGCCAAGGTCTACACCACGCGCCACGGCTATGCGCTCGACAGCTTCCAGGTACACGATGCGAGCAACCGCGCGCCGCAGTATCGCGATCTCATCACCTACATCGAGTACGAGCTGGTCGAACGGCTGCTCCATAAGGCGCCGCTGCCGCCGCTCACCCGGCCTCGCTTGAGCCGCCAGCTGCGGCATTTCCCGATCTCCCCGGAAGTCAACATTCAGCCGGACGACAAGGGCGTCTACCGGGTGCTGTCGGTGATCGCGGGCGACCGCCCGGGCCTCCTGTCACGCATTGCGCGTGTGCTGAACGCCTACGACATCAACCTGCACACCGCGATGATCAACACGCTCGGATCGCGTGCGGAAGACACGTTCCTCGTCACCGGCGCGGCGTTGAATGATCCGAAAACCGTCGTGCGGTTCGAGAGCGAACTTCTGGAGCAGCTGCGGACTTGAGCTGCTTTGGCAACTAATCGGCCACGACACCCTGGCCGGGAAAGAGCTCTTCGGTAAAGCCGAAATTGCGAAGATCGCGGATGCGCATCGGGTAGAGAATGCCGGCGAGGTGATCGCATTCGTGCTGCACGACCCGGGCATGGAATCCGCTCACCGTGCGATCGATCGCCTTTCCGTGCGCGTCGACACCGCGATAGCGCAGCCTCCTGTAGCGCAGGACGAGCCCCCGCATGCCGGGCACCGAAAGACAGCCTTCCCAACCCTCCTCCATTTCGTCGTCCAGCACGATGAGTTCCGGGTTGATGAGAACGGTGTCCGGCACCGGTTCGACCTCGGGGTAGCGCGGATTCGCTTCCACGCCGAAGATGACGACCTGCAGCCCGACACCGATCTGCGGCGCCGCGAGGCCCGCGCCGTTGAGGGCCGCCATCGTGTCGCGCATGTCGGCAAGGAGCGCGTGGAGTTCCGGTGTGTCGAGCTTCGCCACCGGCTGCGCCGCCTCGAGCAGCCGTGGATCGCCCATGCGAAGCACCGGCCTAATGGCCATAACGCGCCACCAATCGATCGATGATTTTCGCTACGCGCGCCATCGCCGCCTCCAATACAAGCGTCATTTCGTCGAGACTCACGCGTTCCGCGCTGCTGCCGCGCCCCGCTGCGGGATTGACCACGACGGCAATCGCGGCGTAACACAGCGCCTTCTCGCGCGCGAGCGCGGCTTCCGGCATCGCGGTCATGCCGACGATATCGGCGCCGTCGCGCTCGAGCCGATCGATTTCCGCCGCAGTCTCGAGCCGTGGCCCCTGTGTGGCGGCATACGTTCCACCATCGAAGACGCTTTCTTCGGCTTCGAGAGCGGCGCGCAGGATGCGCTGCCGCAGCGCTTCGCAGTACGGCCGTGTGAAGTCGATGTGCGTCACCTTGTCGTCGGCTCCGCTGGAGAACGTGCTCTCGCGGCCCCACGTGTAGTCGATGATCTGGCCGGGCACGACGAGGGTGCCAGGCGCAAATTCGCTGCGGATGGCGCCGACCGATGCGACGGAGAGCACGTCGCGCGCGTGCCGCGCGTGGAGCGCCCAGATGTTCGCACGATAGTTGATCGCATGCGGGGCAATCGTATGCCCGTCACCGTGGCGCGCGAGGAACACCACTTCGCGACCCTGTATGCTGCCGAACGTGAGGGGCGCGGAAGGCGCGCCGTACGGTGTCGCCAGCGGCTCGCGGCTCCGCACGTCCAGCGTGGCGAGACGCGTGAGCCCGCTGCCGCCGATGATCGCGAGCATTATGGCGCGCTCCGGTTACGTCTCACCTGTCCTCCCCGTCTTTGAGCGCGTAGACCGCCGGAAGGTTGCGCCAGAATCCGTGGACGTCCATGCCGAACCCGAAAACATAACGGTCGGGAAGATGGATGCCGACGAAATCCGCCGCCACGGGCTTCTCCCTGCCGGTGTCTTTCTCGGCGAAAACGGCCGAATAGAAGGCCTGCGCGCCGGCTTCGATCATTTTCTCGCGTATCGCGGCCAGCGTGTGCCCCTCGTCCAGTATGTCGTCGAGCACCAGTACCACCCTGCCCGCCACGCTGACGCCGGAGCTCACTTTCCAGTCGATCGCGCCGCCACGCGTCGAGCCGCGGTAGCGGGTCACGTCCAGATAGTCGAACTCGAGCGGGAACTCGAGCAGCGGAAGGAGTCGTCCGGCGAATACCACGCTTCCCCGCATGACGCCGAGTACGAGCGGATTGCGGTCGCTCAGCGCGTGCGTGATTTCGGCCGCAAGGCGCTCAACCGCTACGCCCACCTCGGCGGCGGAGCACACGAGATCGGCCGCTTTGCGTATTGCCCAGGCCTGTTCAGCGGAGAGCTTCAAGCCATCAGTGTAACGCGGACACCCGCATACTCTCTGCGCCCGCCGCCTAGCGGTCGAGGCGCGAGACGACTTTCTTCATGTATCTGCGCAACTCGGTCGCAACCTCGGGGTGTTTCAGCGCGTATGCGAGATTTGCCTTGAGGTAGCCCACCTTGCTGCCGCAGTCGTAGCGCGTGCCTGAGAACTCGTAGGCCAGCACATCCTCGTCCTCGAGCAGGGCCGCAATGCCGTCGGTGAGCTGGATCTCGCCTCCGGTGCCCGGCTTGATGCGGCGCAAATGATCGAAGATGCGCGGCGTAAGGATATAGCGGCCGACCACGCCCAGCGTCGAGGGCGCGGCGTTGGGCGCGGGCTTCTCCACGATGCCGGTGATACGGTCATCCCCGCGCCGGCGGCTGTCCAGCTTGACGATGCCGTACTGCCTTGTTTCGTTGCGGGCCACTTTCTGCACGGCAATCAGCGAGCTTCCATGCTGGGCAAACTGATCGGTCATCTGCCGCAGCACGGGCGGGTCGCCGTCGATGAGATCGTCCGCGAGAACGACTGCGAAAGGTGAATCACCTACGACCGACGCGGCGCACAGGATGGCATGCCCCAGTCCGAGCGCCTGCGGCTGCCGCAGATACACGCACGACACGCGGCGCGGAATGATATTGCGCACGCTCTGCAGGAGGTGCTTGTTGCCGCGCTGCTCGAGTTCCGCCTCCAGCTCGAACGCCTTGTCGAAATGATCTTCGATCGGACGCTTGTTGCGCCCGGTAACGAATATCATCTCCGTTATGCCCGCTTCAACAGCCTCTTCGACGGCATACTGGATCAGCGGCTTGTCCACCACCGGCATCATTTCCTTGGGACTCGCCTTGGTTGCGGGCAGGAAGCGAGTGCCCATCCCCGCCACCGGAAATACCGCCTTGTTCACCTTCGTCATGTTCCTTTGCCTTTGTTATGCGGATCCGCTACTGCTTCGGTATGCGATTCGCCTAATAGTTCCAGCAGCCCCGCCTCATCGAGAATGGGAAGTCCCAGCGCCAGCGCTTTGTCATATTTGCTTCCGGGGTCCGTGCCGGCGACGACGTAATCGGTCTTTTTCGACACGCTGCCCGTCACTCGCCCGCCGTGTTGCACGATACGCGCGGCGGCCTCATCCCGGGTGAGGTGAGGCAACGTGCCCGTGAGCACGAAGCTCTTGCCCTCCAGGCCACTGGAGCGCTTCCTGATGGAAACGGGCTCGAAGCTGACGCCCGCCCTCTGCAACTGACTCACGACCTCCCTATTATGCGGTTCCGCGAAGAATTGCGCGATGCTTTCCGCGACCACCGGCCCGATGTCCGGCACCTGCTGCAGTGTTTCACTGTCCGCCGCGGCGAGCGCTTCCATGCTGCCGAAATGCTGCGCAAGATCGCGCGCCGTGGACTCGCCGACGTTCCGTATGCCGAGCGCATAGATGAAGCGCGCAAGCGTCGTGTGCTTGCTCTTTTCAATGGCGGCGATGACATTGGCTGCCGACTTCTCCGCCATGCGCTCGAGCCCGGAGAGCGCCGCGATCGTCAGCTGGTATAGATCGGCAGGCGTTTTCACGAGACCCGAGTCCACCAGCTGATCGACGAGCTTCTCGCCCAGCCCCTCGATATCCATCGCACGGCGCGAGGCGAAGTGCAGCAGCGCCTGTTTGCGCTGCGCCGGGCAGTAGAGCCCGGCCGTGCAGCGCGCGACCGATTCGCCCTCGAGACGCTGTACCGCCGAGCCGCAGACCGGGCAACGGGCCGGCATTTTGAACGCCTGCGCGCCCGGCGGACGCTTCTCGGCGAGCACGCGCACGACTTCGGGAATCACATCGCCCGCGCGGCGCACGAGGACCGCATCGCCCACGCGCACATCCTTGCGATGGATTTCATCCTCGTTATGCAGCGTCGCATTGGTGACGGTCACCCCACCCACGAATACCGCTTTCAGGCGCGCTACGGGCGTGAGCGCACCGGTGCGCCCGACCTGCACCTCGATGCCTTCCACCACTGTTTCCGCCTCCTCGGCGGGGAACTTGTGTGCGATCGCATAGCGCGGCGCGCGCGCGACGAATCCGAGCTCCTCCTGCGCCGCAAGCTCGTTGACCTTGTACACGACGCCGTCGATCTCGTAGGCGAGCGCTTGTCGCTTCCCGCCGATGCCGGCATAGTACTCGAGCATGCCGTCGAGCCCGCGCACAACCTCGCGCTCGGTAGCGACGGAAAAGTGCGCGCCAGCGAGGTAATCCAGTATTTCGCTCTGCCGGCGAAAACGCGGCGCGCCGTCGGTGACGCCCAGCCCGTACGCGACGAAATAGAGCCGCCGGCCCGCGGTGATGCGGGAATCGAGCTGGCGGAGCGCACCGGCAGCCGCGTTGCGCGGATTTGCAAAAAGCCTTTCCCCGCGTTCGCGCTGCGCGCGGTTGAGCTCCTCGAAATCGGCCTTGCGCATCAGCACTTCGCCACGAACTTCCAGTTTCCCCGGCGGGTATTGCAAAGGGAGCCGTAACGGGATGCTCCTGACGGTCCGCAGGTTCGCCGTCACATCCTCGCCTGTATAGCCGTCACCGCGGGTTGCGCCCCGCGTGAAGATTCCTTGTTCGTACGTGAGGTTGACGGCAAGGCCGTCGAACTTGGGCTCGGCGCTGTAATCGACGGCCGCCGCCCCCAGCGTCTCGCGTACCCGGCGATCGAACGCGGCCACCTCCTCCGCATCGAACGCGTTGTTGAGCGAGAGCATCGGCGCCTCGTGCCGCGCGGCCGCAAACGCAGCGAGCGGTTGCGCACCCACGCGCTGCGTCGGCGAATCGGGTGTGGCGAGCGCGGGGTAGCGCGCTTCGAGCTCCTGCAACTCGCGAAACAGCCGGTCGTACTCGGCGTCGGAAATGAGCGGCTGATCCAGCACGTAGTACTGGTAGTTGTGCCGCTCAATTTCCTCGCGTAACCGCCTGATTAGCTCCCGGGTCTCCGGCCCAGCGGTCATGAAAAAAGACGGAATGCCCGCGCGCCTCCGGCGCTCACGCCGAACGTCTCCATCCGTGACGCGATTTCGGCAAGTTGCTGGCGGATGCGCGCGATACCGGCCTCGTTCAATGCGACCCGGTTGTCGTCCACGAGGCGGCCACCGAGCGCGCGCGCGAGGCCACGCCCCACCTCCAGCATGCGATCGAGCGCGGCCGGGCCGTCGGCGACCCGCGGCACATCGAGGAGGAGCGTCACGCCGCGCGTGGTGAGCCGGTTGATCCGCTCGGGAAGAAAGGGCGCCGGTTCGTGGTTGTCCAGGGTGAAGAGCGTCTGACGCCGGTCGTTGCGATAATGAAAGAGCCCATCGGGCTCGAGCTTGAACCCCGCGCCTTCCGCCAGCGTGCGGATACGCTGGCCGGCGAAGCTCTGCCCCTCGGCCGCGACGATGTTGACGCCGATCGCCACGTCGACTTCCGAGCAGAAGGCATCGAGCTCGCGCGAGCGTGCCAGTGCCGCCTGCGTATCAGGGCACAGCGCTTTTGCCGAAATGCGCGACGCCGCATTCTTGATCGCGTCGCAGAACATGGCGATCTGGGCAGCGCTCACCGGACCATTGCGGTTCACGAGCTGCAGCGCAAAGCCGACCTTCACGTAGTGCTCGCCGCCCGCGCGTGCGGGTTCCTCCCACACGCCGCTTGCGCCGAGCGCCGCCACCCGGCAGGGTTTTCCGCAAGCCGCAACGCGCTCCAGCACTTCGTCAATGGTTGCTTCGGGTATCGATGCAGCGCCTTCTATTATCGCAACGTATTCGGTATTCGGGTCGAACGGCGGGGGCTCTGCTGTAGCGTGCTGGACCGGTGCAGCCCGCTGCTGCGGCGCCTGCACCGCCTGCTCTAACTGCTCCGGCGCATCGTCTGGCGCATCACCCCACGAGACCTGGGGTTCCACGCGTCCTTCGCCGCGTGGGGCAGGCTCGAGGAGGACGTCCTGGCGCTCGGCGTCGAAGGCCTCTCCGAGCTTGCGCCGGAATCTGCGCTCCTGCACCCAGTTGAAGAGATACACCCCGCCCACCACCACTGCACCGATGACGAGCAGGCTGATCTGCAGGTCGCTCATGCGTGGCGCTCTCAGGCAGCCGCTTCTTCAGCGAGCTTCATGGCTTCTTCGATGTCCACCGCCACCACGCGCGAGACGCCGGCCTCCTGCATGGTAATGCCGAGCAGTTGATTGGCGATTTCCATCGTGATCTTGTTGTGGCTGATGAAGAGGAACTGCGAATGCAGCGACATTTTCCTGACGAGGTCGCAGAAGCGTTCGGTGTTGTGATCATCGAGCGGCGCATCGACCTCGTCAAGCAGACAGAACGGCGCCGGATTGAGCTGAAAAATCGAGAATACGAGGGCGAGCGCCGTGAGCGCCTTCTCCCCGCCGGAAAGCAGATGAATGCTGCTGTTCTTCTTGCCCGGCGGCTGCGCGATGACCTGTATGCCGCTGTCGAGGATCTCCTCGCCCGTCAGGAGAAGGCGCGCCACACCGCCGCCGAAGAGCGCCGGGAACATCTCGCCGAAATGCCGATTCACCTCATCGAACGTCTGCTGCAGCCGCTCGCGCGTCTCCCGGTCGATGCGCCGGATCGCGTCTTCGAGGGTGGCCATGGCCTCGCTCAAGTCCCGCGATTGCGCATCGAGATAATTCTTCCGCTCCTGCGCCGTCTGCAGCTCCACCAGCGCCGCGAGATTCACCGCGCCAAGCGACTGGATCTCGCCGGTGAGGCGGTTGATCTCGCTCTGGAGCGCGCCGGACCGCGTTCCCTTCTCCAGCAGACCGCGCAATGCCTCCTCGTCCGCCCCGGCCTCCACGAGTTGCTGCGCGTACTGCTCTTCGGTGAGGCGCGCCTCCTGTTCCTTGAGCCGTACTTCGCCGATGCGCGTGCGCAACGGCTCGAGCTTTTGCTCGCAGGCGATGCGCTCCTGCTCGATTTCCCGCAGTTGCGACTCCATGCCCTCGAGCGCGTCGCGCGCCGCCGCGAGCGCCTGCGCCCGCGTGCCGCGATCGGACAACGCCTGCTGCAGTTGCGCCTGCCATGGCGCCTCGTCGCACGCCGTGAGATCGTTCCTCAGCCCGTCCAAACTCCCGGCGAGCTGCGCGATATTCTGAGAAGAAAGGTTAATTGAACCTTCTATCTCTTTGATTTTGCTGTCAGAGGTGCGCAGCTTGAACGTCGCCTCCTGATGTGCGTGCTGCGCCTGCTGCAAAGCGGTGCGCTGCAGATCGAGAACCGCCTCGGCGCGCCGATGAAGGTCGGCCGCGAGCTCGAGCTGCTCCCGGACCGTAGCGACTTCCTTAGCCAGCCGTTCGAGATTCGCGGTGGCAACGGTCTTGTGCTCCATCTCCTTCGCCGTCTGTTCGGCGATTTCCTTCAGCTCCGCCGCGATCTGCTCCCCGCGTTGGGTAAGGCGCTGCGCCTGCTCGGAGAGCCGCAGCGCCTCCATCTGAAGCGCATGATGCTTGTGCTGAGTGGCATTGATCGATTCGCGCAATGCCGCGACTTCGGACTTGCGCGTCTCGATCTCCTGCTCCGCTGCCGCCACCGTGGACTCGAGTTCCGATCGCTGCGCCCGCTCGCCCGCGAGCGTTTCCTGCAAGCCTTCGATCTCGCGCTGCCGCGACAAAACCCCGTGCAGTTCCGAATCCGGCGCATGAAAGCTCACGCTATGGCGCGTGAACGCATGCCCCTCACGCGACACCAGCAGCGCGCCCGGTGGCAGCGCCTCGCGCAGGCCCATCCCGGCCGCCGCATCGCTGACCACGTAGACATCATGCAGCCACTCGGCGAGCACGGCCCGCATGCGGTCATCCCGGCAATCGACGTAACCCAGGAGCGGCTCGCAGCCGTGCAAGGCATCCTGGGACGAAGCGACCGCTTCGCCCCCGGCGCTGATGACCGTCATCTTTCCCGGGGGCACGTCATTGAGCCACCCGGCGGAATCTTCGAGGCATTCGAGCGCGATGCCGTTCAGGCGCTCGCGGAGCACGGCTTCCAGCGCATCTTCCCAGCCTGGCTCGATGGTGATTCCCTGCCAGAGCCGCGGCGCATGGTCGAGGCTGCGGGCGGCGAGCCAGCCTGCCATTTCCGCTCCGCGCGCGATGCGATCCTGCAGCTGCTGCAGCGCCCCGATGCGCGCTTCGATCGCGGTCAGATTCTGGGTAGCGGCGTCGAGCGCCTCGTTGCGGCCGCGGAGCTCGTCCTCCAACTGGGGCAAGAGCCGCTCTTTCTCCGCGAGCGTGCCGCGATCCACATGCAGCGCCTGCTCCAGCCGCTGCGTGTCGCCCTGCACGGTGTCGAGCAGGTGAGAATCCGGCACTTCGAGCGCAGCCTGTTCTTCCCGCAGCCGCGCTTCGCGCTGCGTGAGCTGCTCGATCAGGCGTTCGGCGTGGGCGAGCTTGGTCTGCTCCACCTGCGAGGCCTGTTCGGCACTCGCGAGCTCGCGTTGCAGCTCGTCGCGGCGATTGTAGGTCGCACGGTAGGTCTCCTCGGCGAGCGGGAGCTTCTCGCTCTCCTGGGCGACGCGCGCCGCGCAGCCCGCAACTTCTTCCTCGGCACGTGCTTTTTCCGCGCGCCAATCGTCGAGACTCGTCTGCGCCGCGGCGAACTGCGACTGGCTCTGCTCGAGCTGGGCGTTGAGCGTTGCAAGCTGGTGCTCGATGCGGCCGCGGTTCTCGCGCACGTGCGCGATCTGCTGCTCGAGACGCGCGACTTCGGCATTCGCCTCGTAGAGCGCACCCTGGGCCGCGTGCATCTCGTCGCTTGCCCGGTAGTGCTGCGCCCGTATCTCCTCGAGACGTCGCTCCGCTTCACGAAGCCTGGCCGTCTCCGCCTCGAGCTCGAGCCCGAGCCGCTCGATCTCCCGCGCATGGCGGCTGCGGGTTGCAGCGGCCTCCTGCTTACGCGTGAGCCACAGCAGGCTCTGCGTCTTCTGGAGGTCCGCCTGCAACGCGTGGTACTGGCGCGCGACCTCGGCCTGGGCCTGCAGGTGCTCGATCTGCTTCTCGAGCTCCCGGCGGATATCATCCACGCGCAGCAGGTTCTCGCGGGTATCCTTGAGCCGCAGTTCCGTCTCGCGGCGTCGCTCGCGGTACTTCGAAACGCCGGCGGCCTCTTCGAGGAAGACGCGCAACTCCTCCGGCTTCGCTTCGATCACGCGCGAGATCATGCCCTGCTCGATGATCGCATACGCCCGGCTGCCCAGGCCGGTGCCGAGGAACAGATCCGCCACGTCGCGCCGGCGCACGTGGGCATTGTTGATGTAATAGGACGAATCGCCGTCCCGCTGCAGGATGCGCTTGATCGAGATCTCCGCGTACTGCGACCACTGCCCCGCCGCCTTGCCGAGGCTGTTGTCGAATATGAGCTCGACGCTTGCGCGATTGACCGGCTTGCGGTCGCCCGAGCCGTTGAACAGCACGTCCTGCATCGTCTCGCCGCGCAGGTGACGGGCGGAAGTTTCTCCGAGCACCCACCGCACCGCATCGATGACGTTGGATTTGCCGCAGCCGTTGGGGCCAACGATGCCGACGAGCTGTCCGGGGACCGGGATACGGGTGGGATCGACGAACGATTTGAAACCGGCGAGATTGATCTGCGTGAGGCGCAAGTTCTTCTGCTGTGGTGACGTTATAATCGGGCAGGATCGCCGGGTTCATTTTAACCGATTTGCACCGTAGCGCTATGCCGAGCAAAGCGACGAGGCGCCTCGACACTTTCCCCAATCCCACACCGCAGCGCGATTACCGGATTCATATGGAAATACCGGAATTTACCTGCCTGTGCCCGAAGACGGGGCAGCCGGACTTCGCGACGCTGGTTCTCGATTACGTACCGGATCAGTGGTGTGTCGAACTGAAGAGCCTGAAACTCTACATATGGTCCTACCGCGACGAGGGCGCGTTCCACGAAGCGGTGACGAATCGCATATTGAACGATCTCGTCGAAGCGACGCGTCCGCGCTTCATGAGGCTCACCGCGCGCTTCAACGTGCGCGGCGGAATCTTCACCACGGTCGTCGCTGAACACGCCGCGCCCGAGTGGAAGCCGTCGCGGTTGCCCGAGCTCGATACGCTGGCCGCTCCTTCGAGCACCCGCTGAAGCTCACGCCTGCTACCGTTACCAACATTCTCTATAACATTCTCTATAATCCTGCTGCCCGCAGCGTCTGCGCCGCACCGGCACGCGGCTGCGCCACGAAAAGAAACCCGTGAATCCCGATCTCGACCGCCTGCAAAGCTATCCGTTTCAGCGCCTGCGCACGCTGCTCGAAGGCGCGGCCGCTCCTGCCGGATTGACGCCGATCCCGCTCTATATCGGCGAACCGAAGCACCCCACGCCGGATTTCATCAAGCGCACGCTCATCGAGCACTTGGACGGTCTCGCCGCCTATCCGCTCACGGCGGGCACCGAAGAACTGCGCGGCGCCATCGCAGCGTGGCTCGAACGCCGCTATGGGCTCCCGCGCATCGATCCCGCAACGCAAGTCCTCCCCGTAAACGGCACGCGCGAAGCGTTGTTCGCGTTCGCGCAGGCGGCAATCGATGCGAACCGCCCTGATCCGATCGTCGTCTGTCCCAATCCGTTCTATCAGATCTACGAAGGCGCGGCGCTCCTCGCCCGGGCCACGCCGCATTTTCTGAACAGCGTTCCGGCGCGCGGCTATACCTTCGATCTCGACGAGCTCGGGCCGGACACGTGGCGGCGCACGCAGCTGCTCTATGTCTGCTCTCCCGGCAACCCGACAGGCCACGTGCTGACGCTCGAGGAATGGAAGGCTCTTTTCGATCTCGCCGACCGCTACGGCTTCGTGATCGCCTCCGACGAGTGCTATTCTGAGATCTACTTCGACGAGGCGAACCCGACGCTCGGCGCGCTTCAGGCCGCGCAGCATTTCGGGCGCGACGGTTTTCCCAATCTCGTCGTGTTCTCGAGCCTTTCGAAGCGCTCGAATGTGCCGGGCATGCGGTCGGGATTCGTAGCGGGCGATGCGGCCATTCTCAAGAAGTTCCTGCTCTATCGCACCTATCACGGCTGCGCGATGAGCCTGCCGGTCCAGCACGCGAGCGCCGTCGCATGGGGCGACGAGCGCCACGTCGTCGAAAACCGGCGCCTGTACGGCGAGAAGTTCCACGCCGCACTGGAGATCCTGAAGCCGGTGACCGAAGTGGAGATGCCGGACGCGGGGTTCTACTTTTGGCTCTCGACGCCCATCAGCGACACCGACTTCACGCGCCGCTTGTACGAGCGCCAGGCGGTTTCCGTCCTCCCCGGGAGCTACCTGGCGCGCGATGCGCATGGCACGAACCCCGGGCGCAACCGCGTGCGCATTGCGCTCGTCGCGCCGACCGGGGAATGCGCCGAGGCCGCCCGCCGCATACGCGATTTCATTTCCCATCTCTGAACCGAGGAAGGCATGCAGCCGTTGCAGAAAACGATCGAAGAGGCCTGGGAGCAGTGCGCATCGCTTACTCCCGCGGGCGCCGACCCGCGGCTGAGGCAAGCGGTGGAAGACACCATAACCCTGCTGGACGAAGGCCGGCTGCGGGTCGCCGAGAAAAGCGGCGGCCGGTGGATCACCCACCAGTGGGTGAAGAAAGCGGTGCTGCTTTCGTTTCGGCTGCAGGACAACGCGGTGCTGGGCGCGGGCGATATGCGCTACTACGACAAGGTCCCGTCCAAGTTCGCGCGCTACGGGGCCGAGGAATTCGGCCGCGGCGGCTTTCGCGTCGTGCCTCCCGCCGCCGCGCGCAAGGGCGCCTACATCGCGAAGAATGTCGTGCTCATGCCCTCGTTCGTCAACATCGGCGCCTACGTCGACGAAGGCACGATGGTGGACACGTGGGCGACCGTGGGGTCCTGCGCGCAAATCGGGAAAAACGTGCACCTTTCGGGCGGCGTAGGCATCGGCGGCGTGCTGGAGCCGCTGCAGGCGAATCCCACGATCATCGAGGACAACTGCTTCATCGGCGCACGCTCCGAAATCGTGGAGGGCGTCGTCGTCGAGGAAGGCGCCGTGATCTCGATGGGCGTTTTCATCGGCGCGAGCACCCGCATCTACGACCGCCAGAGCGGCAGGATCCTCTACGGCCGCGTGCCGGCCGGTGCGGTGGTCGTGCCCGGGTCACTGCCTTCGGCGGACGGCAAGTGCAGCCTCTACTGCGCCGTCATCGTGAAGCAGGTCGATACGGGAACGCGTGCCAAGACGAGCATCAACGAGCTCCTGCGTAGCGATTAGCCGTCATAGGCGTCCCGACCTTTGCGCAGCCTGTGCCGACTCTGCGCTAGGCAACCCCTGCCGGACTTGGCACAATATGCCGCGCTGCCACACGGGCGCGGATCAGGCGTAAGAAAACATGCCGCCGCTCGTAACGGGCACAACCATTGACACCGCGGAGGGAAGGGCCATGTTCGTGACACCGCTTTTCAGGCTGATGGCGGAAAAACAGGCGTCTGACCTGTTTTTCACGGCCGGCGCGCCGATCCAGATCAAGATCGAGGGCGTGGTGACGCCGATCAACGATCGGGCTCTCGATCCCCAGCAGATCAGGACGATCTGCTACGAGCTCATGACGGACAATCAGATCAAGGAGTTCGAGACCCGTCACGAGATGAACTTCGCGCGGGCCGAGCCCCAAGTGGGCAACTTCCGCGTCAACATCTTCCAGCAGCGGAACAGCGTGGCGATGGTGATCCGCTACGTGAAGCCGGAAGTGCCCGCCTTCGAGTCACTCGGCCTGCCGCCGATCCTGAAGCAGGTCATCATGGAGAAGCTCGGGCTGATCCTCGTGGTCGGCTCCACGGGCTCGGGCAAGTCGACGACCATGGCCTCCATGATCGATTACCGGAACAGCAGCAAGACCGGGCACATCCTGACGATCGAGGACCCCGTCGAGTTCGCGTTCAAGCACAAGAAGTCGATCGTCAATCAGCGCGAAGTCCGCGTGGATACCCAGAGCTATGCCAATGCGCTGATCAGCGCGATGCGCGAGGCGCCCGACCTGATCATGATCGGCGAGATCCGCGACCAGCCGACGCTGCAGAATTGCCTGCTGTTCGCGCAAACCGGTCACCTGTGCATGTCCACGCTGCACGCGAACAACAGCTACAACGCGTTGAACCGCATCATCAATTTCTTTCCCCGCGAAGCGCGCGATTCACTGCTGGCCGACCTGGGGATCGCCCTGCGCGCCGTCATTTCCCAGCGCCTCATTCGCACGGTGGACGGCCGCCGCGTGCCGGCTGTCGAAGTGCTGCTCAATACCAAGCACATCCAGGACCTGATCACCAAGGGCGAGATCGACCAGATCAAGGACGCCCTCGAGCAGAGCCTCTCGCCCGGGTCACAGTCGTTCGAGCAGGCACTGTTCGGGCT
>CAMPGR010000007.1 GCA_946885605.1 uncultured Pseudomonadota bacterium | reverse complement strand
CCCCCACAGCACCGAAGAAGACCGGTACGCGGTTATCCGCCCTTGTTGTTCTTCTCGATAATGCGTGATCGTTCGGCTTGCCAGCCGTCGTAGGAGATGACGTAGATGTTCTGTCGCTATCCCTTCCTCGGACATGCGGCAGCATTGGACATTCCTATGTTCACAGCTTGTGGCATCACAGCGGCAAGAATATCCATGAAATTGCATTGCTATCACATTGATTTCGAAAATCTCCCCGCGCTGCAAGGCGGGAGAATCGTTTAGCGTCATTGTTGACAGCACTAAGTGCCCGGGACACTATGCAGACGCCATATTTGACGTTTGGCGCACCAAGCTGACAGCCCCGCTTGTCGACAAAGGCAATGTAAGTGCCGAGAACCGGGCGCGGCGCTTTTTGTGTCTGCTGGCCCTTGTCGGTCTTCCTTCACGGTCATGCACCAATGTTGGTAGTCCGCGCACTCCAAGAATCGCGAAAGGCATAAGACATGTCGCAATCCGGCAATGATCTCTTCAGGTTTGTCAGCCTCAGAGCACCCCTTGATGATCTCTCCATCGATCCCGGCGAGTATGTCTCGGATAGCATAGTGCTGTCCCGTCTGCAGGGAATAAGGGTTAATTCGCTGACGCCTCAGCCCGAGGTTTTGGAACGGCTGGAAGGGTTGCCTACGCTGTCGGAGCAGCAGTTTGACAAGCTCGAATTGGAACGCCTGGCTCACAGTTTGTACACGGATAAGCCGAAAACGTACAAGGCGTTGGTCGAGGCAACCGTTCGGTTGGGGAGTCGATCTTTCAAGGTGACGGATTTTGCAAGTCGTAGCCGGTTTACAGACGAGTATCGCAAAGTCTTCGATTCCTGGCTCAGCTTAAGGCTGCGTGACCCGAGAAATGGCCTGCTCGCTCGGCATGTCCGGTTAATTCGAGCCGCGTATCTCGCCCAACGTCTGCTTCGCGATGGCGGGTCTCTGCGCGAGGACGGCGCGATCCAAAGAATCCTCAGTGCGCCTTGCAGCCTGCCCGCGGCATGGCGTGCCGAGAACTATCGTCAGATCGATCTACGAACGAGGCATTCTGCAATTCTTCGCGGCAGGAGCGAGGCTGCCGAGTCCGCTGTCAGGAAAAATATTGAACAAAAGCGCGCGCTGTGGAAGCAACTAGCCCAACAAATTAGCGACCTCGAAGTAATTGGATCGCGCGCGCACAGAGAGTACTTCATATGGAACCGGGAACGCACCGGCGCTGTGGAACCAGGGGCAGAACGCAGGGAGCGGGCCGCACTGCGGCCGCGACAGCTGGACAATAGCTTTTATGAGCGACTCGAGAGTCGTTTGGCTGAGAGACAGAAAACACTGCTCAATTCCGTTGTGTCACGAATGCCCGGTGGACGTCCCGGCGACTTGGACGATCTCATTACAGGAGTCAATTCGATTGGCGTCCGGGATGAGGCAAACGCGATTTGTAGTCAGATCCAGGAACTGGAGGAGCAAGAACAGAACGCGCTCCCGGTTGCGAGTCCTCTGCCCCCCGAACGAATGCAGCCTTCAGTGAAGGCCGTAGGATGGGGTGATCTGGTGGTGGCACGTGAAAGGCTCGCCGGATATAGAGCGCGCGAAATCGCCCACATAGAGAACATTCTTCCGGGTGAGACCAAGCTTCGAGAACATGAGCGCACGAGCAAGACCGAGGAGGTGGTGGAAACAGAGACTATCACCGAGACCGAGACTGAACTCGATTCGCAGACGACAGATCGCTATGAGTTGCAAACCCAAAGCCAGGACTCGATCCAGCAGAATTTCTCGATACAGAGCGGCGTCAACACATCAGGGCGCTACGGGCTGACACATGTCGATACCAGCCTCGATGCCGGATTTCAGCAAAGCAAGTCCGAGTCTCGGGGCAGCGCGCAAAATCTCGCTAAAGAAATCGTTTCGAAAGCAGTCGAACGGACTTTTGAGAGCGTACGCAAACTGCGTCGCCTCACCATCACAGAGCAAATCCGTGAGCTCAACCGGCATCGGCTTAGTAACGCAGCGGTCTCCGGAAACGGCACCCAACCCGACCCGATTAGTGGCATGTACCTGTGGCTGGAGAAAATCCACCAAGTACAGCTACGTCACTATGGCACAAGGTTGTTAGTCGAGTTCCATATTCCCGAGCCAGCGGTGTCCCTGCTCCAGCTTGGTGCCATGTCCACCAAGAAGCGCAGGCTTCCGCCTTTCAACTTGGGGGCGCACGATATACACAGCGGAAACTACCTGTGCAAGGCACAGCAGTATGGAGCCCAGGGCATCGAACCTCCCCCTGCACCATTCATCCATGTCGGGTTCACGTGGGCGACCGCCCCGAATGAAGACGCGGAAGAATGGGCCGAGGACACTGTGGCAGAAATGGTTGCCATTCCGGACGGATACCGGCCGCTGTCAGGCAAAGCGATCGTAAGCGCCATCAAAGATAACACCGAGCCCCTCAACATCTACATGGCTGTGGGAGGCCTCGGTGTCATTGATGCGGCCGATGCAAACGGACTGGGGCTGAAGGATTTCGAGTTCGATCCCATCGTGCCATGGCCAAATGGCGTGCCGATTTCGTTGCGCGCAAAAGGGCACTTCGACAAGACGATGGTAGCGCAGGTCGTTCTTCGTTGTGAGCGCACACCGGAGGCCATGAGCAAATGGCAAGTCACAACCTGGGAAAAGCTTCGCGCGGGCTACGAGGTGCTACTGCGTCAAGTCGATCGCGACACCGAACTGGAGGCCCGGGTTCGTAATGTGTTCGGGGCGATCACCGGACGACCGGAGGCGGAGAACAGGCGCATCGAACAGGAGGAACTCAAGAAATGGGCCATCAAGGCGATGAGGCTGAAGCCTCACAACTTCAATGCGATCGAGCAGGTTGGAGATTTTCAGGAGATCAGCCCGCTGAATGCCGATGTGCAGGCCCCGATCGTGAGGTTCTTTGAAGAGGCCTTCGAGTGGAAACAGATGAGCTATTTCCTCTATCCGTATTTTTGGTCCCGACGCGAATCGTGGAAGATGCGTAACAACGTGGCGAGCACTGACCCTCGGCACACAGCGTTTCTGAGTGCGGGTGCGGCACGAGTCATTGTCCCGGTCACTCCCGGATACGAAGCGCGTGTCTTGTACTATTTGGAGTCGGATCCGGCGATGGATGAATTGACCCGGGTTGATGGGTCGGCAAACGGCGAAATGCCGGAGCAGACGAGTTTCGAGGATTTGTGGCTCGAGCTTCTCATAGACCGGAAAGCCGAGGTGGCATTGGGCAGCGGATCGTTGCAGGTCGAGAACGGAAGTGTCGTTGTCCGCATCAACGACGATAGCAATTGGGACGCCAGCGAGCGCGATGTGGGCAGGGAGCTCTATATTGACGGTGAGCTATACACCGTTGCCGATGTGGTGCCACCGCGTGAAATCAAGCTTGATAGGGCGTTTGTCGGCGGCACCGCGCCGTCAGTCAACTATGCCACCGGGAGCGTACCGTATGGCCCACCCTGGCTCGTAAATGTTCCAACCGCGCTCGTAATTCTTGACGAGAACAGGGGCCGACTGGATAGCATGGTTTGATCATGGCGCCAGAGAAGCTGTATGGGTAAACCAACAAAGGAAGAAAGAATAAAAGAGCTGCGAAAGCAAGCTACAGAGACCATCAAGGAGGCTCAAGACCGTCAGGAGGACCTCTGGGACTCTCTGGAAATCGCCGTTCACGGCGCGCGTGCCGAAGTCGATGGAAGAGAGAAGCAGCTCATATGGGCGAAGATCGAGGAATTGGGTAGTGCGAATGCCTTCCCACTGTGGATGGACGCCATACTGACCATCTTCACCACCGCTATTCCGGTCGGCGCCATCGTCGGCCGAATCGGAGCAAAGCTCGCGCTATCGCGAAAGCTTCCCGCGTTGACAAAGGTTGAGCTGCCAGCGCCCAGGCACGTCCGAGAGCGGGAGGCTCGTGTGCAAAAAGCGGTAGGGACCATCTCGTTGGTCGAGCCCGCACCCATGAAATCCGCGATGGAAAGGTGGCGGGGCAATTCAAAGGTTCTGGAAAATTGGAAAGCCCAGGAAGAGCTTCGCAAGCAGTGGCATGAGGTGGCGAAAGTGTACTTTCCCGAGCTCGAGAATAATCTCCGAAGCACGGTTACGATTGCAGCGAAAGCCGCCATGCAACCGCTTTATGACAAGGATGACGTGCAGGGCGCGAAGAAAACCCGAAAGGCAGCGAGCAAAGAAAGCACAGGACTACCCGCGGTTACCGTATTTGTGGGGCTCTTGACGTGGATAAAGATATCAAGAGGATCTGACAAGAGAATATTGGAGATGCTGAAGGAGCGCGTCGCAACTAGCGAGGACGAAGACTGGCTCAAAGGCGTTCCGGAATTCATTGAGGAGGGCAGCGGCATATCGAGGACTCCTGGTGCCCTCGAAAGAGGACCGGACGAGGTCTTTATGCGGTTCGTCGAGGCCTGCCTTTGGTGTACCACTTTTGACTTTACTCCAACCATTACGCCAGCGAGAACTGCGCCGCACCCTGACTTGCCCGGAGTGGATATCGAGTTGCCTCCAAAAGTGGAGGTGCTGCCCTTTCCCAAGGCGATTTGGGATAACCTCGTGTCCCGTCATTACGATCCTTTCTATAAGGGCGGAGATAAGACCTACAAGGAGGCCGGGAGCAGCAGTTGGATAGCGCCGGAAAGCGTATTCAGCACGCCGTTTACGGAAGCCTCCTCCGTCTTCGAAACGGGTATGGCGTTCGATCCCCGAATGCGCCTCTCGCTGCACTGGAGCGCCATACTGGCCCCGGCTCTTCTGGACACCAACAAGGAATTAACGAGCGCAATCAGCACATACCTGGGCCAGTAAAGAAGAGGCTGCGGCAGTGCTGGACCCGCCGCGTATGGTTCGCTGCCGCTATTCGCCGCCCGTTTTTTCGAGCGCGCGCTCGATGCGGCGCGCGAAGACCGCCATCTCCTTTGCGGCCTGCTTGTCGCCTTTCGCCTCCGCGACGCGGATGCCTTCGCGGTATGCGACGAGCGCCTCGCGCGGAGCCCCGCTCTCGGAGAGCGCCCGCCCCAACAGTTTCCACGCTGCGGAGTATTGGGAATCGCGCCGCACCGCCTCACGCAAATGCGTTGCTGCAGCCGCCGGCTCACCGCATTTCAGGTATTCATTGCCGAGGCTGTAGCGCAGCAGCGCGTTGTCGCGCGGGCCGCCGATCAGCTTCTCGAGATTGGCAATGGCGGCAGTGGTCATGGCACGGGCGATTGAATTCTCGTATCGGGCGCTTCATGATAGCGCACAGGATCATCACCAGCTATGAGGGAGAGATGCATGCGCAAACGCGTCATACACACCGATGCCGCGCCGAAGGCGATTGGCACCTATTCGCAGGCGATACGCTGCGATAACACCATTTATCTGGCCGGGCAGATCGGTCTTGACCCTAAAACCATGGAGCTCGTTTCCGGGATCGACGCCCAGATCCGGCGTGTATTCGACAACCTGAAGGCTGTCGCGTTGGCAAGCGGCGGCGGACTCGGGGATGTCGTCAAGCTGACGGTGTACCTCACAGACCTCGCCAATTTCGCGCTCGTGAACGAAATCATGTCGAGCTACTTCAATGCGCCTTATCCCGCGCGCGCAGCAGTGGGCGTCGCGGCCCTGCCGCGGGGCGCACAAGTCGAGATCGACGCGGTCATGGTGGTGCAGCCGGAAGATCACGCCAAGGACTGATGGCTGCGGCCCGTTACGGTATGGTGAGCAAGGCAGCGGTGCGCACGGGCGCCGCAGCACCTGCGGCGAGCGCTCCACATGCGCCCCGCACGGCGCGCGTCCGGCCGCGTGCGCTATGGAGCACGCTCACGCCGGCGACGACGACCCGGCTTGCCAAGCTCGGCATCGCGAGCGCCTTCGACCTCGTGCTGCACCTGCCGCTGCGCTACGACGACGAGACGAAGCTGTATCCGATCAATGCCGCGCCGGCCGGGCAGCCGGTGCTGGTGGAAGGGAAAGTGGCCCGGTGCGAGGTCAAGTACCGCCCCAAACGCCAGCTCGTTTGCCACATCGAAGACGGTTCCGGCGTGCTCTCATTGCGCTTCTTCAATTTCTACACCAGTCAATTGAAGCAGCTTGCTTCCGGCACGCGCGTGCGTGCGTTCGGCGAGATCCGCCAGGGCTTCTTCGGCGCGGAAATGGTGCACCCGCGCTATCGCGTCGTACAGGGGGACGTGCCGGTCTCCAAAGCGCTGACGCCGATCTATCCGACCACGGCGGGACTCAGCCAGGATGCGCTGCGCCGTCTGATCGAGCGCGCGCTCTCGGAATGCGACTTGGGCGATACGCTGCCCGACGAAGTGTCGGCAGCGCTGCGAATCCCGCACTTCAAAGACGCGGTGCGCTACCTGCACAATCCGCCGCCGAGCGCCCCGCAGGGCGATCTCGTGGAACGCCGCCATCCCGCATGGCGCAGGGTCAAGTTCGACGAGCTGCTCGCGCAGCAGCTCTCGATGCGGCTCCACTACCGCCGCCGCCGTGCGGCCGCCGCGCCGGCGCTCGAGCCGCGCGGCACGCTCACTCGCGCGCTGCTCGAGCGGCTGCCGTTCGAGCTCACGCGCGCGCAGCGCAGGGCGCTCGCGCAGGTCCAGCACGATCTCGCGCAAGCGCATCCCATGCAGCGCCTCCTGCAGGGCGACGTCGGCAGCGGCAAGACGATCGTCGCCGCGCTCGCCGCGCTGCAGTGCATGGAGAACGGCTGCCAAGTTGCCGTAATGGCGCCAACCGAGATCCTCGCCGAGCAGCACTATCACAAATTCAAGGCATGGCTTCCCGACGCGCACTCGGACCTCGTCTGGCTTGCCGGCAGCCTGCGCAAGAAGGAGAGGGAGTCGGCACTCGCCCGGGTAGCCGCGGGGGAGGCAAAGATCGCGGTGGGCACGCATGCGCTCTTCCAGGAAGAAGTGCGGTTTCAGAATCTGGGGCTCGCGATCGTGGACGAACAGCATCGCTTCGGCGTGCACCAGCGGCTCGCGCTGCGCATGAAGGGCGCGCGGGCGGACGAAAACGTGCAGCCGCATCAGCTGATGATGAGCGCGACGCCCATACCGCGCACACTGGCGATGAGCTACTATGCCGACCTCGACGTGTCGGTGATCGACGAGATGCCGCGCGGACGCACTCCGGTGCAGACCCGGCTCGTCGCGGAAGCGCGGCGCGATGAGGTGATCCACCGCATTCGCGACGCCTGCATGGCGGGCAGCCAGGCCTACTGGGTATGTCCATTGATCGAAGAATCGGAGGCGTTGCAACTCAAGACGGCACTCGAGACCTACGAGACGCTGAGGCAGACATTCCCCGAGCTCAAGGTAGGGCTCGTGCACGGGCGGCTCAAACCCGATGAGAAGAGCCGCGTCATGCAGGCGTTCCAGGCGGGCGAGATTCAGCTGCTCGTCGCAACGACCGTGATCGAAGTCGGCGTCGACGTGACGAACGCAAACCTGATGGTGATCGAGCACGCCGAACGCATGGGCCTGTCGCAGTTGCACCAGTTGCGCGGCCGGGTGGGCCGCGGCGCGGCAAGCAGTACCTGCATACTGCTCTATTCGCCTCCGCTCACGGCCACCGCGCGCGAGCGTCTCAAGATCATCTTCGAGAACCACGACGGCTTCGAGGTCGCGCGGCACGACCTGCGCCTGCGCGGTCCCGGCGAACTGCTCGGTGCGCGCCAGAGCGGCGTGCCGCTGCTGCGCTTCGCCGATCTCTCCACCGACGTCGATCTGCTGGAAGCCGCCCGCAACACCGCAGACATGCTCGTGCGCGAAAACGCTCCGGCGGTGCGCGCGCATCTCGCACGCTGGCTGGGCGAGCGCCACGAATACTTGAAGGTCTAGCCGTGAGACTCCCGCCACGCGACCGGCGCTGGCTGCGCCGACCGGCGCATTCGGCTTTGAAAACGCGCGCCTGGCTCGTCGATCGCGGCTCGCTCACCGCGCGCATCCAGGGGCGTTGCGATGCGTTCCGCGTGAAGCTCGTTTTCCAGGGGCGCGGCCGCATCGATCGCGACGAAGTGTTCCTGCACCCGGGCGGGCGCCGCGGCTATGCGCTGGTGCGCGAGGTGTATCTCTATTGCGCGGGCACGCCGGTCGTGTTCGCGCACAGCGTGATCGACCCGCGCTCGCTGCGCGGCCCGTGGCGGCGTATCGCGGGGCTCGGGAATCGGCCGCTCGGCGCTGCGCTCTTCGCCGACCCGCGCATCCGGCGCTATCCGCTGCGGCAGAAGAGACTGAGCCGTCACCATGAGCTCTACCGGCGCGCCGTCGAAGCGCTCGCGTCCCCTCCGCCTCACCTCTGGGCGCGGCGCTCGCTATTCCTGCTGCATAAATCGCCTATACTGGTCACGGAAGTGTTTCTGCCCGGGATACACAAGCTCGGCTCATGACGCTCAAGGAAAGGCTCGACGCGTACGAAAAGCTGATGCGGCTCGACAAGCCGATCGGCATTCTCCTGCTTCTGTGGCCGGCATTGTGGGGACTGTGGCTCGCCGCACCGGGTGTGTTGCGCATCGACATACTCGTCATCTTCGTGCTCGGCACGATCTTGACGCGCTCCGCGGGCTGCATCATCAACGACTACGCCGATCGCAATTTGGATCCGCATGTGGAGCGCACGCGCAACCGCCCCCTTGCCGCGAGGCGCGTGACGCCCACCGAAGCGCTGGTGCTCGCCGCGGTGCTGTTTCTCCTCGCGTTTGCGCTCGTGCTGTTCCTCAACCGGCTCACGATCCTCCTCTCGTTTGTCGCGCTCTTCCTTGCCGTCACGTATCCCTTCACCAAGCGCTTCTTCGATCTGCCGCAGGCGTATCTCGGCATCGCCTTCGGCATCTCGATACCGATGGCGTTCGCCGCGTATCACGGCAAGATCGCGCCCGTCGCATGGGTGATGCTGCTGGGGAACGTGTTTTGGGCGATCGCCTACGATACCGAGTATGCAATGGTGGATCGCGACGACGATATCAGGATCGGCGTCAAATCCTCCGCGATCCTGCTCGGGCGACACGACGTCGCCGCGGTGATGGCGTGCCATGCGGCGTTTCTCGGCATCATGGCGACCGTTGGGGCGTGGATGCGGCTCGGCGTCTTCTATTACGTCGGTCTCATCCTTGCGGCCGGCTTCGTGCTCCACCAGTACCAACTCATCCGCGACCGGGACCAGCAGAAGTGTTTCGCGGCGTTCCTCAACAATAACTGGGTGGGCGCGGCCATCTTCGCCGGCATTGCGCTCGACGTTTTCTTCCGGTTGCGCCTTTTCTGAGCCGCGCACGATGAAGTACCGGGACCTGCGCGAGTTTCTCACGCAACTCGAAGCGCGCGGCGAGTTGAAGCGAATCGCCGTGGAAGTGGATCCGCGGCTGGAAATGACGGAGATTTGCGACCGCGTCCTGAAGGCAGGCGGTCCCGCGCTGCTCTTCGAAAAACCGCGCGGCCATGCCATACCCGTGCTCGGCAATCTCTTCGGCACGCCGCAGCGGGTTGCGCTCGGCATGGGGCAGGAGTCGGTTTCGGCGCTGCGCGACCTCGGGAAGCTGCTCGCTTACCTCAAGGAGCCCGAGCCGCCCAAAGGCTTCAAGGACGCGTGGGACAAATTGCCGCTCCTGAAGCAGGTGCTCAGCATGACGCCGCGCGAGGTGGCGAGCGCGCCGTGCCAGGAAATCGTGTGGGAGGGCGGCGACGTCGATCTTGGGCGCCTTCCGATCCAGACGTGCTGGCCCGGCGACGCGGCGCCGCTCATCACGTGGGGGCTCGTCGTCACGCGCGGACCTAACCGCACACGGCAGAATCTCGGCATCTATCGCCAGCAGGTGATCGGCCCGAACAAGGTCATCATGCGCTGGCTCGCGCACCGCGGCGGCGCACTCGACTTCCGAGATCATCGGCTGGCGCATCCGCGCGCCCCGTTTCCCGTCGCGGTCGCGCTCGGTGCGGACCCGGCGACGATGCTCGGCGCGGTCACGCCGGTGCCCGACACGCTGAGCGAGTATCAGTTCGCGGGGTTGCTGCGCGGCGCACGCACCGAAGTCGTGAAGTGCGTCAGCCACGACCTGCAGGTGCCGGCGATGGCGGAGATCGTGCTCGAGGGCCACATCCTGCCCGGCGAGACCAGGGGCCAGATGCCGGGTCGGGGTCCAGCCTCGTCGGGAGCATCGGAAGAGAACGAGTACGAAACCGCGCTCGAGGGACCGTTCGGCGACCACACCGGCTACTACAACGAGGCGGAGTGGTTCCCGGTCTTCAGCATCGAGCGCATCACGATGCGCCGCAATCCCATTTACCACAGCACGTATACAGGAAAGCCGCCGGATGAGCCCGCGATGCTCGGCGAGGCGCTCAACGAGGTGTTCGTGCCGCTGCTCGCCAAGCAGTTTCCGGAGATCGTCGACTTCTACCTGCCGCCGGAAGGCTGCTCCTATCGCATCGCGTGCGTGAGCATCAGGAAGCAGTACCCGGGGCACGCCAAGCGCGTGATGTTCGGCGTCTGGAGCTATCTGCGCCAGTTCATGTACACGAAGTTCATCATCGTCACCGACGACGACGTGAACGTGCGCGACTGGAAGGAGGTCATCTGGGCGCTCACCACGCGTGTCGACCCGCGCCGCGACACCCTGATCGCCGATGCGACGCCGATCGACTATCTCGACTTCGCGAGCCCCGTTGCGGGCCTGGGCTCGAAGATGGGCATCGATGCGACGAACAAATGGCCGGCGGAGACCGGCCGCACGTGGGGCAAGCCGATCGAGATGAGCGAGGAGGTGCGCCAGCGCGTCGATGCGCTCTGGCGCGACCTCGGGCTTTGAAAAACAAAAGAGCCGAGGCTGTCGCCTCGACTCCCTGGCAGGGAACTGAAAATTAGAAGCGGAAGATGGCGTTGAGCGTGAATAGGTCGACGTCGCCTTTGCCGCCAGTGGTATCGCCGCCAACGCGGAAGCGATCCCATTCGCCGCGGAGCGAAAAATTCCGGGTCACATCGAACTTGAGCCCCAAGCCGTAAGTAACCTCGGTGCTGTCATCCGTCACTCGCCCGGCGAGTCCTCCGGCGCTTACGCTGAACTCCGTCTTACCAAATGCCACACCAAGTTTCCCCAGCGCGGAGAACCGGTCGGTTATCGGCAGCGTGCCCACGGCCGAAACAAACCACGCCTCGGCCTCGATATCGCCGCCTACGGCCGTACCGGCCGGAAACGGTGGAACAGCCGTCGTCAGCGTGCCACTGAACGTCGAGGATCCGAGATCGGCGTATCCCGCTTCCACGCCGAAATAACGGTTGATCTGATATCCGCCGAAGAGCTTCCATCCGGTGTCGCTTTCATCGACCGTGCCCGCAATACCGGTCATGTCGATGTCCGTCTTGGCACGTCCGACACCCCCGCCCAAATAGAATCCCGAGTCCTGCGCAGCCGCTGGATTGGCGATAGCGCACACCATCGTCATGAGACCTGCAACAGCGAGCTTCCGTATGCTTGATGTCATATCCCCTCCCAAGTCAAGAAGCACACAGATCATAGCACCACCGGGTATGTCGTCGGCATCCACTTGTTATCTTTGATAAACCCAGTGCAGCAGCGCGTCCTGCACCGGCTGCGCATTGCCGGCATTCGGGTGGTTTGCGATGAAGACCACCACGACGCGTCGGCCGCGCCCATCCAGAACGTATCCGGCGATGGAGCGCACGTTGGACAGCGAGCCCGTCTTGATGTGCGCCTGACCCGCGACGAGCGCGCCGGAGAAACGCTTCCGCATGGTGCCGTCCACCGCGGTGAGGGGGAGGGACGCCATCAACTCCGGCATGACGGGGCTCGAGTATGCCGCGAGCAGCAGCTGCCCCAGGTGTTGCGCCGTGATGCGCTCGATGCGCGAGAGCCCGGCGCCGTTCTCCAGCATGAGTTCCGGGAACGTGAGCCCCTTCGCGGCGAGCCACTGTTTGATGGTGCGAGTCGACTTTTCGGAGTCAGCTGGCGCGCCCTCTCCCGCGGCGCCCAGTGTCAGGAAGAGCTGGCGCGCCATCACGTTGTTGCTGTACTTGTTGATGTCGCGCACGATCTCCGCAAGCGTCTGAGAGCGCGCGCTCGCGAGGAGCCGCGCCCCGGGGGTCACTTCGCCGTCGCGCACCACACCGGAAAATTGGCCGCCCAGCTCGTGCCACAAGGCGGCAAACAGCCCGGCGACGTATTCACGGTGACCGAGCACGCTGAAACTGCGCGCCTGCTCGCCGCAGTCGAGCGCGTAGTTGCCGCTGAAGGCGAGCCGCGCCGCTTCCGCGTTGCCCTGCGCGTCGATCTTGATCTGGGACAGCCAGTTGCCGCAGGGACCGGTCGCGAACTGGATATCGTTCGTGACCTTCAGCTGGGGCAGGAGCGGCTCGACGACGACGCGCACGGTGCGTCCTTCCGCATCCGGAATGAACTGCACGGTCACGGCCTTGAAATTGACGAGGAGGGCGTCCGGGCCGGTGTTATAGGGCCGCGTGGGCTGATCGTCGAACTGCGCGGCATCGTGCGGGAGGCGTGCGAAGAAGCTGCGATCGAGCACGAGGTCGCCGCGGATCTCGCGCACGCCACGCCCGCGAAGGTTGCGCAGCAGCAGCCAGAAGTTCTCGAGGGTGAGCTTGGGGTCGCCGTATCCTTTCAGAATGAGGTCGCCGTTCAGCACGCCGTTGACGAGCGGCGCGCCGCCGTACGCCTCGGTGTGCCAGACGTACGCCGGGCCGAGCAGCTCCAGCGCGGCATACGTGGTGACGAGCTTCATGGTGGAAGCCGGGTTCACGACGCGATTGGCGTTGTGCGCCACGACCGGGCGCTGTGCGCCGATTTCGTGCACGTACACCGCGACGCCGGACTCGGGAAGTTTCGCCCGGGCGAGCGCCTGCGCCACGGGCTTGGGCAAGCCCGTCGGCTGCGCCGCGGCCTGCGGCGCGAATGCGCCTGCGCTGAGGAGGAAGACAACGAGAACGGCAGCTAACCGCATGCGGCGTGGAGTAAGCGGTGGTTCCGGTTCAGAAGTGTACGCTCGAACGTAGTGCCGGTACTACGGGTGCCGCCCAACGCAGCCGCTCCCGCACGGCGTCGCAGAAGATCTGCGACGTCTCGTGCTCTCCGTGCACCACGTAAGTCTGGCGCGGCGGCCGGTGGAAGTGCGCGAGCCACTGCAGCAGCGCCTCCTGGTCGGCGTGGGCCGAGAGCCCGCCGATGGTGTAGACGTCGGCGCGCACCGGCACCGGAATGCCGAAGATCCGCACTTCCTTCGCGCCGTCCACAACGCGGCGTCCGAGCGTTCCAGCCGCCTGAAAACCGGTGACGACGATCGTGCATTCCGGGCGGCCGAGATTGTGCCGCAGGTGATGCTTGATGCGGCCCGCTTCGCACATCCCGCTCGCCGAAATGATCACCGCGCCCTTACGCACTCGGTGAAGCGAGATCGATTCCTCCAGATCCTGCACGAAGTGGATGCGCTGGCCGGCATTGTTCTTCTTGAGCCAGGCGAGCAGGGTGGCCGACTCACGGTCGAGGAGCTTCGCATGGCGCAAGGTGATCTCGGTCGCCTTGAGCGCCATCGGCGAATCGACGTAGATGTCCATCTCCGGCAGGCGCCCTTGCCGGTAGAGATCCCCGAGCACGTAGAGGACCTCCTGCGTGCGGCCGACGGCAAATGCCGGGATGATGACGTTCCCACCCTTGCGGGCCAGCGTGTCGACGATCGCGCGCTCGAACTCGTTGACCGTATCCGCCATCGATTTGTGGCGGCGGTTGCCATAGGTCGATTCGACGAGGAGCACGTCGGCGCGGTGGACCGGCGTGGGATCGCGCACGAGAGGGCGCATCGGCTGCCCGAGATCGCCCGAAAAGACGATCGTTTTGTCGGCGCCATCTTCGCTGACCGTCACCTCGATGATCGCCGAGCCGAGGATATGGCCCGCGTCGAGAAAACGGCAGCGGAGCGATGGGTGCGGGCGAAACGCCGCGTCGTATTCGACCGGCGCAAGCTGGCGGAGCGACCGCTCGGCCTGCGCGGCGGTATAAAGCGGCTCCGCTTCGCCCGGCCGGCGGGTGGGCGACTCCCGCATCCACTCCGCTTCCTTCTCCTGGATGTGCGCGCTGTCGGGGAGCATCACGCCGAGGAGGTCGCAGGTCGCGGACGTTGCATGGATCGGGCCGCGAAAGCCATCGGCCACGAGCTTGGGCAGCAGGCCCGAGTGGTCGATGTGCGCGTGGGTGAGGAGTACGAAATCGAGCGCACGCGCGTCGAACGCGAATGCAGCGCGGTTCTTGCGCTCGGTTTCGCTGCCGCCCTGGAACATTCCGCAGTCGACCAGAAAGCGGACCGACGCGGTTTCGACGAGAAAGCTGGAGCCCGTGACCTCGCCGCACGCGCCGAGAAAGGTGAGCTTCATGCCTGCTCGACGATTTCGAGCGTGCGGCGCGCGAGGAGCGCGATCTCTTCTTCCGAGATCACGTACGGCGGCATGAAGTAGACGGTGTTGCCGATGGGGCGCAGCAGAAGTTCGCGTTCGAGGGCTTGCGCAAAGAATCGGCGCGCAAACTGCGGATCCTCCGCCTCCACCTCGAACGCCCAGATCATCCCGGTGTTGCGGAAAGCGCGGACCTTCGGATGCTGCGCGATATCGCGCGCGGCGGCGCTGAGCGCCGCGGCCTTGTGCCGGTTTACTGCGATGACATCGTCCTGCTCGAAGATATCGAGCGTCGCCAGAGCGGCCCGGCACGCGAGCGGGTTGCCGGTGTAGGAATGCGAGTGCAGAAACCCGCGCGCCACGGCGTCGGCGTAGAACGCCTCGTAGATCGCATCGCGCGTGAGCACGACGGAAAGCGGGAGATAGCCGCCGGTGATGCCTTTCGAGAGGCAGAGAAAGTCGGGTGTGATGCCGGCCTGTTCGTACGCGAAGAAGCTCCCGGTGCGCCCGAAGCCCGTCATGATCTCATCGGCGATGAGGTGCACGGCGTAGCGATCGCAGAGCTCGCGCGCGCGGCGCAGGTACTCCGGGTCGTACATTGCCATGCCGCATGCGCCCTGCACGAGCGGCTCGACGATGAGCGCGGCGGTTTCGGCGTGGTGCGCTTCGAGGTGGCGCTCGAGTGCAGCCGCGCAGCGCAGCGCGTAGTCGCGCGGCGATTCGCCGGCCTCCGCGTTCCGCCAGTCGGGGCTCGGCACCTGCGCGCTCTGCCGCAAAAGCGGCGCATACGTGTCCTTGAAGAGCGCGACGTCGGTGACCGAAAGCGCGCCGAGCGTCTCGCCGTGATAGCTTCCCGCCAGGCTCACGAAGTTCGTCTTCTCTGGCTTGCCGCTGTTGCGCCAGTAGTGGAAGCTCATCTTGAGCGCAATCTCGGTGGCCGATGCGCCGTCGCTCGCGTAGAAGCAGTGGCCGAGCGCGCCGCCGGTGAGCCGCGAGAGCCGCTCCGAAAGCTCGACGACGGGCTCGTGCGTGAATCCGGCGAGCATCACGTGCTCCAGCATTTGCAGCTGCGCGATCAGGGCGCGGTTCACCCGCGCATTCCCGTGCCCGAAGAGGTTGACCCACCACGAGCTGATCGCGTCGAGGTAACGATTGCCTTCGAAGTCGTAGAGCCAGCAGCCTCCGGCGCGCATGATCGGCACGAGCGGCAGCGTCTCGTGATGCTTCATCTGGGTGCACGGATGCCATACGGCGCGCAGGCTTCGATCTAGCAGCAGCTCGTTGCGAGTGCTAGTTTGCATTTCAGAGGAGAAACCATTAAAAAAACTGCAGGCCTAAACCCATAACAGATTGCAGGAGGGTCGGTCTTCTTACCCCGGCTTGGTGGCAAACCGCTCGCGAAATTTTTCGTCGCGTCTCCGATGGCGCCTTTCGGCGAACTTCGGCGTCAACCCTTCGCTGCATCCTCACGTTCTACCGAATACGTATGGCATCGGACCTGCTGTAGCAGGTTTGCATCGCTCTCGAGTTTAACACCACGAAGGAGGCGACTTGCCCATGCAGATTCTTGAGCGCATCGAAGATCAGATGGCTGCCACCGCGTTGCCGCTCGTCGGCATCACGCTCGCCGCAGTGCCCTGTCCCGATACGCCCGTGATCCTGACTTTGCACTGGCATGGCTTCATCAAGGAGAAGCTCGCGGAGGTCGAGGACGCGGACGCGGTCGAGTACACGCCCATCCCGAGTTCCGCGCTGCAGTTGAACGAGCGTTGGGAAAATCTCGTCGCGGTCGATCGCGCGGCGATGGATGCGGCTTGGGAGCTGGGGGCGTGGGATGTCGCGCGCGCAGAGCGGCCGGGCTGCATGCGGCCCGGCGCACCGTCGACGGAAGCGTTCGAATGCCTTCAGGCCTTCGGCTCCTTCCCGTTCGGCATCAACGGCCGGCAGGTGGTGGTGGCCGATGCGCCGGATGCCGACGATCTCCTGCAGCTCGCCGCGGATCGCGGTTACCTCATGTGGGTGTTCCGGCCGGTGAGCGGCGGCATCTGGGCCGAGTACGCCGAGGATGCCACGCTGACGGCGGAAGGGCGCCGCCGGCCGCCGTGCCCCCATCGCCCGATCCCGCCGGTATGCGACGGCAAGCGGAAGACCGTCTATCGCTTCGGCGTCCCGGCAGTAAGCAGCGGCCCCGCCATAACAAATTAGGCCATACTCGGGCATGCCCGTAAGTCGGGGTCAGACCCCATTTCCGGGGTCTGACCCCAAGGCGGGGGTCTGACCCCAGAGTGAGTGAGCGCATGCTCACCGCATAGCAACCCAACCGGACCGGTTGCATTTTTCCGCTCTCCTCACTATTATTAGCACTCCCTCAAGTCGAGTGCTAACAACTTTTCGTTGGTCAACAATCTCAAGAGGAGAGATAAGCATGAAGATTCGTCCGTTACACGACCGCATCATCGTGAAGCGGCTGGAAGAAGAGCGTAAGACCGCATCCGGCATCGTCATCCCCGATACCGCCGCCGAGAAGCCCGACCAGGGCGAAGTGAAGGCGATCGGCAAAGGCAAGGTGCTGGAAGACGGGAAGCTCCGCCCGCTCGACGTCAAGGTCGGCGACAAGGTGCTCTTCGGCAAGTATTCCGGCCAGACCGTCAAAGTGCAGGGTGAAGAACTGCTCGTGATGCGCGAAGAAGACATCATGGGCGTCATCGAGTCCTGATCCATCACATAGGCATCTGGGAGAATTCAAATGGCAGCAAAAGAGGTCAAATTTCATGAAAACGCGCGCGCGCGCATCGTCGCGGGCGTGAACGTGCTGGCGGACGCGGTCAAGGTCACCCTTGGTCCGAAAGGCCGCAATGTGGTGCTGGAGCGCAGCTTCGGCGCCCCCACCGTCACCAAGGACGGCGTCTCGGTCGCGAAAGAGATCGAGCTCAAGGACAAGTTCGAGAACATGGGCGCGCAGATGGTGAAGGAAGTCGCCTCCAAGACTTCCGACGTCGCGGGTGACGGCACCACCACCGCCACCGTCCTCGCACAGGCGATCGTGCAGGAAGGCATGAAGTATGTGGCCGCCGGCATGAACCCGATGGATCTGAAGCGCGGGATCGACAAGGCGGTCGAAGCCACCGTCAACGAGCTCAAGAGGATTTCCAAGCCGTGCACCACGAGCAAGGAGATCGCGCAAGTCGGATCCATTTCCGCCAACGCCGACCAGTCGATCGGCAAGATCATCGCGGACGCGATGGACAAGGTCGGCAAGGAAGGCGTGATCACGGTGGAAGACGGCAAGAGCCTCGACAACGAGCTCGAAGTGGTCGATGGCATGCAATTCGACCGCGGCTATCTCTCGCCGTACTTCATCAACAACCCCGAGAAGCAGATCGCCGTCCTGGAGGATCCCTACATCCTCTTCCACGACAAGAAGATCTCGGCGATCCGCGATCTTCTCCCGCTCCTCGAACAGGTCGCGAAGTCCGGCAAGCCGCTTCTCATCGTTGCCGAGGAACTCGAAGGCGAAGCGCTCGCGACGCTGGTGGTCAACAACATCCGCGGCATCCTGCGCACCTGCGCGGTGAAGGCCCCGGGCTTCGGCGATCGCCGCAAGGCGATGCTCGAGGACATGGCGATCCTGACGGGCGGCATGGTGATCTCCGAAGAGCTGGGGCTCAAGCTCGAGAACGTGACGCTCAAGGATCTCGGCCGCGCCAAGCGCGTCGAGGTGGCGAAAGAGAACACGACCATTATCGATGGCGCGGGCGACAAGAAGCAGATCGAAGCGCGAATCAAGGCTATTCGTCAGCAGATCGAGGAAGCGACCAGCGACTACGACCGCGAGAAGCTGCAGGAGCGTGTCGCCAAGCTCGCGGGCGGTGTGGCCGTCGTGAAGGTCGGCGCCGCCACCGAAGTCGAGATGAAAGAGAAGAAGGCCCGCGTGGAAGATGCGCTGCATGCGACCCGTGCCGCGGTCGAGGAAGGCATCATCCCCGGAGGCGGTGTGGGTTACCTCCGCGCCCGCCAGTCAGCAAAGGATCTCAAGGGTGCGAACTACGATCAGGACTGCGGCATCAAGATCGTATGGCGCGCGGTGGAGGAGCCGCTCCGCTGGATCGCGGCGAATGCCGGTGACGAGCCTTCGGTCGTGCTCAACAAGGTGCTCGATGGCAAGGGCAACTTCGGCTACAACGCGCAGACGGGCGAGTATGGCGATCTCGTCGAGATGGGCGTGCTCGACCCGACCAAGGTTGCTCGGACTGCCCTGCAGAACGCCGCTTCGGTCGCCGGACTGATCCTCACCACCGATGCGATGGTGGCCGAGCTGCCGAAGGACGAAAAGCCGGGGCCCGCGCATCCGGGCATGGGCGAAATGGATTACTGACGCAGCCGTCTTCACGTCCATTACCAAGCCCCGCTCATGGCGGGGCTTTTTATTTGGTGGAGGTGCAATCTGCCATGCCCCCGTCATTGGCACCCTCAGCAGCGCCCGGAATTGTCTCTATTTCGCGACAGGCGGGGCATCCCTGAAAACGCCGGCTCGGAGCGGGTGTCACATCTAAATCGATGGATGACATTAGAATTTTTCACATGGGGTGATTCCGGGCATATCTCTTGCTACGTCGCCTTCCGACTCCCAGGCTAGGCGCAACGATGACAACAACGCTTGTTACCGGCCCATACCCGCAGCCTCTCGAGCCGCAGGATGTCGGTCACTCCGGGGAAGTTGAAGCGTGCTGGGAGACCGTGCTGGAGTGCCCGGCGTGCGCCTCGAACGCCGCCACACGGTGCGGCACGCTTCCGGACCGTTATTACGCATTCGGCGGCGAACGCATGCCACTCCCGGATTCGGGCATCGCGGTGTCCGCCTGCGAAGGATGCGGACTCATTTACAAGGCGATGGTTCCGACGTCGGCGTTTCTCGCTGCGGTTTTTCAACGTCAGAGAGGAACGAAATGGGTGGGCACTCATGATTTCTCGACCGAAGCGATCCTTCTGCAACGCCTCGCCGGCACGGCGGTATTCGATCTTCTCGACGTCGGCGCCACTGACGGTGCGTCGCTCAAAGCGTGCGCGGAGAGCGGCGTGCAGGGGCGGCGCTCGGCGCTCGACGTGATTCGCTACCCTGGTCTCGAGGCGCAGCTCGCGGGCGAATTCATCGAAGGGTTCCTCGACGTCCCGTCGCTCAGCTGGAGCCGCGATCCTTATGACCTTGTCACCCTGTTCGATGTCCTGGAGCATTTCTACCGGCCGCGGATCGCATTCGAGAATTTGCGCTCGCTGGTGCGAAGCGGCGGACTGGTGTTCATCGAGACCGGTAATGCCGACAGCTTCTGGCCGCGACACTTCGGCATCCATGAGTGGTGGTATGTCAGGCTCATCGAGCACCACATTTTCTGGTCGAGGCGCTCGCTGGAAAGCATGGCATCCGCTTTTGGATTCGAGGTCGTGTTCTGGGCGGAAGGACGGCACAAGAGCAGGCGCGAAGTGTTTCGCCCGGGAATCGCGGCGGAACTCGCGAAGGTCGGCCTTTACTGTCTTGTCGGCGGCCGCTACGCGGGAGTCGCACAGCGTCTGGGAAGACAGGGAAACCAGCCGTGGTATCCGTTCGCGCGCGATCACTTTCAAGTGTGTCTGAGAAAAGAATAGTGTCAGAGGACGCCGACCGCGCCGGTCGCAGGCGCCTGTCGCCTCACCGCGACAGCGCAAGTCGTTGTCCCTAGTCGAAATTCAAACATCGCAACCTCCGGCCTGTCGGTGAATTGCGACAGATCGCCCACTACGCGCGCGTATCGCCCGCACCTTGTGATCCCCCGTTAAGGCACTGCACCGCATGCGAAAAAGGATGCCGTAGGGCTTTCGGGCACGCCACTTGCTGGCATGCCTCGGCTGTAACTAGCCATGACAACGACAAACGAACCGACAGGCGTAACGCCAGTGCAGCTTCCCGAGTTTTCCGTCGTGACGTGCTCTTTCCAGCAGGCGCGGTATCTGGAGCAGAGCCTGCGCTCCGTGCTCGAGCAACGCTATCCGCACCTCGAGTACATCGTCATCGACGGTGGATCCACCGACGGAAGCGTGGAGATCATCAGGCGCCACGCCTCCGCGTTGGCGTACTGGATCTCAGAGCCGGACCGAGGGCAGACCGAGGCGCTGATCAAGGGCTTCTCACGCGCGCGCGGCGAAATCTGTGGATGGCTTTGCTCCGACGATCTGCTGCTTCCTGGCGCGCTGCGCGCAGTCGGCGAATTTTTTTCCGCCCATCAGGACATCATGGCCGTCTATGGCGACGCTCTGTGGATCGATGCGGAGGGCCGCCTGCTGCGGCCGAAGAAAGAGATGGGGTTCAACCGCTTCGTCCTCCTGCACGACCACAACTACATTCCGCAGCCTTCCATGTTCTGGCGCCGCTCGTTGTACGAAGCCGTGAATGGGCTCGATGCAAGATTCGACCTCGCAATGGATGCCGATCTGTGGGAAAGGTTTTCCGCGAGAACACGCATCGCGCACATTTCCCGCTACCTTTCCTGCATGAGGTTCTATCCGGAGCAGAAGACGCGCAGCCGCAAGACGGATGCCCGTTACGAAAACCACGCCATACGTGCGCGAGCGCCCGTATATCCCAACCACACATTTATCGAACGCCTATTGAAAATCGCGGCGCGCTGCATGCGCGTGTCCGCCAAAGCGCTCGCCGGGGGCTACACCGCCCGCGTTCCCAGGGATCAGCGCATATGGCTCGAGCAGTGCGCTCAGACAGGGGGAGGAAGGTGAGTTCAGGAGAGGCGAGCCAGCGTTGTATAGGTAAGGGCGTGGCCCGGGTCGCGCGCAGCGCTTTTCCGCTCTGGCCGGAACGCTGGTGCGTGCTGTTTCACCGGAAAAACCGCCCGCTATGGCTGCCGCCGGAAGACTATCGCTTTCAACGGTGCGCGCTGCGCTACTTCGTCGCCGATCCATTGAAGGCACTGTACGCACGGGCGCTGCTCCGCGCGCACGCGCTCATGCCGGGGGCGGGCGTGCTGCGCGAAGCACGATTGCCGCAGAACCTGCGCAACCTTCTCTCCTTCCACGTGCCGCTGAACGAGCCGTGGCGCTGCGCGATCCGGTTCGGCACGCGGGGCCCCTATCAGAAAGCGAGCGTACTGCTCGCTTCGATGGAGGGCGACGGGCTCGCCCTCGCCAAGGTGGCGATGACGCAAAGCGCCGACGCGATGGTCATTGCCGAGGCGGCGTGGCTGCGTCAACTCGCTGCGATGCCAGGCGTGGCTGCGCGGGTCCCCCGCCTGATTGCCGACGGCGCGACGCTTGGCGGGCGCCGCTATCTTGCCGTAACGCTTGCCCCGACGACTCGGCAATGCGGGCAATTCACGCCGGCACATGCGCGGTTTCTCGCAGCGCTTGGCCGCGAGCGGCTCGAAATCCACGGATTCGTCGCGTCGCCGCGTTACGAAGCGCTTCAGCGCGGGCTCTCGGACCTTGCCGCGTTCAGCGAGCCCGCAGCGCGTGCCGCCCTATACAAGGCGCTCGAGACATGCGCGGCGGCGCTACGCCGTTGGACGGGCCCGTTCGTCATTGCGCAAGGCGATTTCAGTCCATGGAACATCCGCATCGACCGCGATGAAATCTTCGTCTTTGACTGGGAATACGCCCATGCGGGCGGCAATCCGCTGTTCGACGTGTTGAATTATCTCCTCATGCCGCGCGCCGTATCGGGGCGCGCCATCAGCGTGTGCGCGTTCGCTGCCGCGCTGCGCGAAGCCGGTGCGCGCGCCCGCGAGCTGTATCCCGAATGGAGCTGGCGCCACCCGGTGGTGGGTGCGCTTGCGCTCGCCTATCTGCTCGAAGTGCTCGTCCACTACAGCCTCGCCAGCCGCTGCATCGATGGCACGCACCCGGTGGTGCGCAGCTACTGGCAACTCATGGAAAGGCGCACCGCGTGGCTTCCGACCTGATGTCGATCGATGGCGCGGCGTATGCGACCGCTCCCCGGAAATTGCGCATCCTGATCTCGGCGTACGCCTGCGAGCCGCGCAAGGGATCGGAGCCCGGCATAGGCTGGCAGTGGGCGCTCGCACTCGCTGCCGCCGGCCACGAGGTGTGGGTGCTCACGCGTGCGAATAATCGCGCAGCGATCGAAGACGCGCTGCAACATCATCCGTCACCCGGGCTTCACTTCGTCTACCACGATCTGCCGCGCTGGATGCGGTGGTGGAAACGCGGGGGGCGCGGGGTTCGGCTCTACTACATCCTTTGGCAGTGGGGCGCCTACCGGCTGGCACGAATCCTCTGTCGCGAGCTCTCGTTCGATATCGTGCACCACCTGACCTTTGGCGTTTTTCGCCATCCGTCGTTCATGGCGTTTCTCGACGTGCCGTTCGTCTTCGGCCCGGTCGGGGGCGGCGAGACCGCGCCGCGGCAACTGCGCCGCACTTTTCCTCTGCGAGGCTATGTGATCGATCTCCTGCGCGATCTCGCGAATGTGGCGGTGCGGCTGGATCCTCTCATGAACACGGTGTATCGGCGTTCCGCCGCCATTCTCTGCAAGACGCACGAAACGCGGGCCTGCATACCGCAGCGCTTTCACGACAAGTGCCTTGTGCAGCCGGAGGTGGGCACCCACGGTGCTGCGCCGCGGCCCGCCACCCGTGAAAGGCAGGACGGCTGTTTCCACGTGCTGTATGTCGGGCGCCTCGTTTACTGGAAAGGCGTGCACCTTGCGCTGATGGCATTTGCCCGTTTCCTCGAGATCCACGGCAAGGCGCGGATGACGATCATCGGCAGCGGCCCCGACGAACGCTGGTTGCGCCGGCTCGCGCAGCGGCTTGCTCTCGGCGACACGGTAACGTGGATCCCTTGGCTCGAACGCGAAAAAGTGATGAGCACCTATCCCGAGCACGAGGCATTCCTCTTTCCAAGCCTGCACGATTCGAGCGGCAATGCCGTGCTCGAGGCGCTCTCCTGCGGAGTGCCCGTGGTCTGTCTCGATGTCGGGGGTCCGGCGCTCCTCGTCGACGCCTCGTGCGGCTTTCGGATCCCGCCCGGCCCGCCGGATGCGGTCGTGGCGGGCCTTACCCGCGCCCTCGGCAAGCTGGCGCGCGATCCGGCGCTGCGGCTGTCGATGAGCGCCTCGGCCGTGGGGCGCACGGGCGAACACTACACCTGGACGCGCCAGGCTACGCGCATGGAGAAGCTTTACCTCTCGCTGCAGCGCGGGCGTGCGCCACGGCGCTATGACGTGCAGACGATGGAGCGGCGCGCGGGATGATGCGGCTCCTCTACGCGCTTGCCCTGTCAGGCCTCATCGTGAATGGTGCGGCGGCCGCCGTACGCCACGTGAATCCACAACACCCCGCAGCACACGATGCGGGTGACGGTGGCGTGCAGCAGCCGTATCGGACGCTTACTTTTGCAATGAAGCGGCTGCGACCTGGCGATACGCTGAACATCGCGCCGGGCGTCTATCGCGAGGCGCTTGTCTTTCCGGACATCGACTGGTCGCCGGCGCCTACCGTGATCCAGCCCGCTGGGATGGGGGAAGTGCTGATCAAGGGCTCCGATATCGTGTCCGGCTGGGAAGCGGTCGAGCCCGGCCTCTTTGTGAAGCGATCATGGCCTCACAACAGCCAGCAGGTGTTCGTCGACGGCGTGCCGCTCCAGCAGGTCGGCGGAACCATATTCGGTGGCTATCCCGAGAAAGCGAACCACCGCATGCGCGGTTTGCACGCGACGCAGGGCGGCATCTGGCCCGGACGCGTGGCGGGCGGCGTCGCGCAGATGAAGGATCACACCTTTCACTACGACGCGGCTAACGAGAGTCTCTACATCAAGGTCCCTCGCGCTTCGCTCGAGGGGCGCATCGTCGAAGCGAGCGTCCGGCCGCACCTCGTGCTCGGCAAGAAAGTGCGTCACGTGACGCTCAAGAGGCTCCGCTTTCAGCACGCCAACACGACTGCCGTCAACCAGACCGGAGCGATTCATCTCTGGCAGAGCAACGGCAACGTGCTGGAACAACTCGACGTGAATCACGTCGACGGCGCCGGCTTCGACATAACGGGCGACGAAAACCTGATCCGCAACAGCCGCGCGAACCACTGCGGGCAGCTCGGCATGAAGGTGCGCGGTCGCGCGAACCGCCTGATCGGCAACGAGACGAGCTACAACAACACCCGCGGGTTCAACAAGTGGTGGGAGGCGGGCGGCGCGAAGTTCGTCGGCGAGGGCGGCTTGCGCGACTCGGAGGTCACCGGTCATCGCGCAACGGCGAACCGTGGCGACGGCATCTGGTTCGACTGGATGAACAGCAACAATCGCATCCACGGCAACGTCTCGGCGTACAACGCGGGCTTCGGCATCCACTACGAGGCGAGCCGCAAGGGCTACATCTACAACAATTACGTCTTCGGTAACCGCCAGCGCGGGATCTATCTCCCGCACAGCTCGGAGTCCGTCGTTGCGCACAACCTCGTGGCGATGAACGGCTATGAAGGCATAGCGATCGTCGACGAGGGCCGCAGCGCGAAGAAGCCCGAGATCGCGCCGCGCGCAAACCGCGTGTTCGGCAACATCGTGGCCTGGAACGGGCGCACCGCGCTCGTGCTCCCGGCTGAAGCACTCGAGAACGCGGCGGACTACAACCTTTACGTGACCGTCACGGAACCGCCGCGATTCTCGCTCGGCTGGGGCACTCGAGAGAAGCCGGTGCGCAAGGGGCTCGACGCGTGGCGCGCCGCCTCGGGACACGATGCGCATTCGTGGAGCGAGATCGCCCCGGTGTCCCCCGCGCTGCAGTCCGCGCTGGAGGAACAGCGTCAGCAGCCGGACTGGAGCGGGCTGCTTGCGATCGCGGCGCGCCTCGAGGCGCGCCCGCTTGCAGGCGGGCTTCCGGCGATCGGCGACTCACTGCAGGTCGGGCCGCGGCGATGAGCGCGCTTCGCATACTGGTCGCGCATAACCGCTACCAGCTTGCGGGTGGCGAGGACGCCGTCGTCGACGCGGAGGTCGAGCTCCTGCGCCGCAACGGTCATGCGGTGGAGACGTACATCCGCAATAACGATGAGCTCCGCGATATGAACGCGGTGAATGCGTTTGCGCAGAGCCTGTGGTCGCGGCGCACGGCGGAGGAGCTGACCGGGCTTGCGCGCGCGTTCCGCCCCGAGCTCATCCACGCGCACAACACTTTCGCGCTGATATCGCCGTCCCTTTACTGGCACGCATCGCGCATCGGCATCCCCGTGGTGCAGACCTTGCACAACTTCCGGCTGCTCTGCGTGCAGGGGATGTTTTTGCACGAGAGCCGCGTCTGCGAAGACTGCATGGGGCGTGTTCCGTGGCGTGGTGTGGCGCGCAGGTGCTACCGCGAAAGCGGGGCGCAATCGGCGGCTGTGGCGACCATGCTCGCCATGCACCGGGCGTTGGGGACATACCGCCACAAGGTCACGCGTTACATCGCGCTCAACGATTTCTGCAGGCGCAAATTCATCGAGGGCGGGTTGCCGGCCTCCCGCATTGCCGTAAAGCCGAATTTCGTGGACATCGCCCCGCCACCCGCGTCCCTGCGTTCCGGCGCGCTCTATGTCGGACGGCTTTCCGCAGAGAAGGGCATCGACGTCCTCGTGGCGGCGATGGAGAAGTTGCCGGATGTAAAGCTGGAAGTGATCGGAAGCGGGCCGCTCGCTTCGCGCCTCGAGGGCAAGCCGCGGATCACCAATGCGGGATGGCGCGCGCAGAGCGAGATCTACGAGCGGATGCGCCGTGCCGCCTACCTCGTCATGCCGAGCATCTGGTACGAGAATTTTCCCCGGACGCTCGTGGAAGCGTTCGCGAACGGGCTGCCCGTTATCGCGAGCCGTCTCGGCGCACTGCGCGAGTTGATCGAGCACGGCCGCACGGGGCTCCTGTTCGAGCCGGGGTGCGCAAACGATCTCGCGCGCCACATGGCGTGGGCCGAAGCATTCCCGGAAAAGATGCGGACGATGGGAGAGAACGCACGCAGGCTGTACGAGACCCGCTACACCTCGCAGCAAAACTATGAGCGGCTGCTGGCGATTTACGAGCAAGCGCTCGCCGCCGTCCGGCTCAAGGCCGCCGTATAAGAGATGTCATTGAAGGGAGGTAAAGTGCGCGCCAGGGTTCTGGGAGCGCCGATCGATGCGGTCAACTGGCTGCGTTGCGTCGACACCATCGTCGCGTGGGCATCGCGCCACGAATCGCGCTATGTCTGCATGTGCAACGTGCATTCGGTGGTCACCGCGCGCCTCGACCCGACGTTCAGGCGGGTGGTGAGCGGCGCTGACATCGCCGCACCGGACGGCGCGCCGGTCGCGTGGCGTCTTCGCCGCATGGGACATCACGATCAGGAGCGGATCGACGGTCCGGACCTGATGTGGCGTTGCTGCGTACGCGCGGCGGGCGGCGGTTTGTCGGTGTTCCTCTACGGCGGTACTCCAGAAACGCTTGCGAAGCTGCGCGAGCGGCTCGCCCGGGAGTTGCCCGCATTGAAGCACGCGGGATGGTACGCCCCGCCGTTTCGCCCGCTGACGGAGGAAGAGGACGAGGAAGCGGTGCGCATGATCAACGGATCGGGCGCACACATCGTTTTCGTTGCGCTTGGGTGCCCGAAACAGGAGGCGTGGATGGCGGCGCACCGGGACCGCGTCCGGGGCGTCATGATAGGCGTAGGCGCGGCGTTCGATTATCACGCCGGCGTGATCGCCCGTGCGCCGCGATGGATGCGCGACGCGGGGCTCGAGTGGCTTCATCGGCTGCTGTCCGAACCGCGGCGCCTGTGGCGTCGCTATCTCGTCACCAACACCTTGTTTTTTGCATACCTGCTGGGTGAGTTCGTGCGCGGCGGCATCGAGCGCCGGAACCAGCGATAAGCCCGGCGCAATCCCATTCCTCAACCTCGTGAGGTTACCGATGAAGATTCAACCCGTCATCCTGTGCGGCGGATCCGGAACGCGGCTGTGGCCACTGTCGCGCGAGCAGTATCCCAAGCAGCTGCTCGCGCTCAACGGGGAGCTCACGCTGCTTCAGGCCACCGCGTGTCGTATGGACAATCCCGTCTGCGAAAGCGCCGCACCGCTGGTGGTGTGCAACGAGGAGCATCGCTTTCTCGTGGCCGAGCAGTTGCGCGCCATAGGCGTGTGCCCGCGTTCCGTCGTGCTCGAGCCGGTGGGGCGCGGAACGGCGCCTGCGCTCACGCTCGCGGCGCTGAACCTCGCTGCGAACGACGATCCGGTATTGCTCGTCATGCCCTCGGACCATGTGATACTGGACCGCGTCCGGTTTCATGCCGCACTCACTCACGGCGCCGCCCTTGCCGAGGAACGCTATGTCGTGACGTTCGGTGTGCCGCCCACCGCAGCGGAGACCGGCTACGGCTATATCCGCACTGCCGCGAAGCTGAGCGTAGGCGACGGCGCCACCGCGCATCTCGTCCATTCGTTCGTGGAAAAGCCCGACGCTGAAACGGCCGCCCGCTATTGCGCGACAGGACGCTATCTCTGGAACAGCGGGATCTTCGCGGTGCGCGCCTCGGTGTGGCTCGATAGCATCGGCCGACTCCGTCCCGAAATCCTCGCCGCCTGCGAGCGCGCGCATGCGCAAGGCACCGCGGAGGCGGACTTCTACCGCGTGGACAAGGACGCATTCACGGCTTGCCCCAACGACTCCATCGATTACGCGGTGATGGAGCGTCTCGAAGCGGAGCCGGCGACCAGCGCCGCACCGCGCGCCACGGTGGTGCGCCTCGAAGCGGGCTGGTCCGATGTCGGTACGTGGAGCGCGCTATGGGAGATCGGCGCGAAGGACGAGAGCGGCAACGTGATACACGGCGACGTTTGCGCGGTGGAAACCCGAAATGCGCTCGTGATCGCGCAGCATCGGCTCGTCGCCTGCGTCGGGCTCGACGACGTGGTGGTCGTGGAAACGCCGGACGCCGTGATGGTTGCTCGTAGGGACAAGGCGCAGGAAGTGAAGCAGGTGGTCGGACGCCTGAAGGGCGATGGACGCCAGGAATGCCTCACGCATCGGAAGGTGTATCGACCGTGGGGCAGCTATGATGGCATCGACGCCGGCACGCGCTTCCAGGTGAAACGGATCATCGTGAAGCCCGGCGCTTCGCTCTCATTGCAGATGCATTACCACCGGGCCGAGCACTGGGTGGTGGTGCGCGGCACCGCGAAAGTGACGCGCGGCGAGGAAGTCTTCCTGCTCGGCGAAAACCAGTCCACCTACATCCCGCTCGGCGTGAAGCACCGGCTCGAAAACCCGGGCAAGCTGCCGCTCGAAATCATCGAAGTGCAGTCGGGCGAATATCTCGGCGAGGACGACATCGTGCGCTTCGAGGACACCTACGGGCGCATCGAGAAAAGCCGTCCCATCGGCTGGGCACCGCAGGCTGATACTGCGGTGCGCCCCGCGCGGGACGCGGCGGAAAGCGGAGCGCCCGAGCAGGGCGTGGTGACAGAGCAGCGGACCTGAGCGCCCTGTCTTCGCGCAAACAAAAACGGCGTCGCGAGATCCGCGACGCCGTTTGCTTTCACGCTTCAAAGTCAGAACTGGAAGCTCGCGTTCGCCGAGATGCGCGTGTAGTCGTAATCCCTGAAAAGAATATTGGACTCGCGGTCGCCGCGCTCGGCAGCAAGCGAGAACTTCAGGTTGCGGCGGGGCGTGTAGCCCGCCGCAATGCGGATACCGTTGAAGGTATCCTCGCGCTCCACGCCGGGCGCACCGGGAAACACGTTGAAGGCGGGTCCGGGATCGCCCGCGTACTCGCGTCTTTCGTATACCGCCTTCAGCTCGAATACGAGCTTGGAGGTCGGGGCCCAGCTCGGACCGATGCTCGCTCCGGTGGCGAGAACATAGCTCGCGGCGGCCTGTTCGAGCGTGCCGATCTCCTCCACCGAACGAATCTCGCGCCACGCGCTCCCGGCGATCAGCGTCTTCGCGCCCGCCTCGTAAGTGAGCGTCACGCGTCCCGTGAATCCGTCGAAGTCGCGCTCCGGCACCTGATCGTGTTCGCGCTTGGTGTAGCCGAGCCGCGCGTCGAATACCGATCGCCCGGTCAGGATCCAGTGCAGCACGGCGCTCGTCTCGTATTCGTCGAAGTCGTTGACGACCGGGATGCTGCCGACCGTCTGACGGTTTTTATAATCCCCGTTGACGTACCTGAACTGCCCGCCCACGGAATTGTTGGCAGGCGTGACGTAATCCAGCCCGATCGTCCAGACCGTCGTTTCGAGATCGAGGGACGAGCGCGTGGGTTCACTATGATCCCATTGGCGGTACTCGGCAGCTCCGCGCACGCGCCACCGCGGCGTCACCCGGAACCCGCCGGACGCTATGGCACGATCCTCGGTGATGAGGTCTTTGATCGGCGCCTGGATTTCTCCCAAGTCGGCAAGGTAACGACGCTGGCCATAGGACAGTTCCCCACTCAGCCTCTGGCCTGCCACCCACCGCCACGCCGCACCTGCGCGGTAATCCACGTGATCGAGTCCGCTGTAGCGATCGTAAGCGTAATTGTTGACCTGGGCGTCGATCAGCACGCGCTGCCGGCTGATCGGCAGATCAGCGCGCAGGCCAAGGCCGAGGCGGTAGATGTTGTCCGACTTTTCGGTAATGCCGGTAGGCAGTGGTGCGTTGTCGGACAAACGGAAGACGTTGTCGTCGTGATAGTAGCCGCCGGAGACCGAGAACTGCACCGGGCGCTCGTCGCGCTCCTGAGGATAAGCGGGATAACGTCCCTCCTCGGGCCACACGATATCTTCGGTAGTCTCCAAGGCCGATGCCGCGGCGGGCAGGCTCAACATCACCGCAATTCCAATCTTCTTCAGAACATGCATGTGTTTTTCCTTTTGCAGATGGACAATTTGCCTCCCTCTCCCTGGCAACGCCCACATGACGGAGGGCGGCCTTTTGCAATCTGCGTCGCAAAAAATGGTGAACGTTAAATGCCATAAATTCCCGGACTTGTCGAGCGGGGCACACACGCAGGGTGAAGGTCTGTTGCTTATTCGCGACAGAGGTTTTCACCGCTAAATCAGAAATTTTCGATATGCCAGATGAATGGTGTCGCTCATGAGCGACACGCTCTGCGCCGCAGCACCGGTCGATTTTGACCGCGACACAAGGCGGTATCCGCTTTCGGTAAGAAAATCGCGGCAAGCGATGTCGTTTCCTCCCGACAGAATCCGCCCGAGAGCGAGTGGCACAGCTTCATAAATGAGCGGCTTCGACACGCAAGCTTTTGATATCGCAGGTGTGTTGTAGCTCCTGGCATAGCAGTTGCTGCCGTCTGCGGCGGTCGAGAGACGAGCAAAAGGCAGCCCGCACCGTGGCGTGCGGGTTTTCCGCGTACCGGGAGTCCCCGGGGACTGCTGCTACGAGTGGGCAGCGGCTCGAAGTTGAAATTTCATGATGGAGGGAAATCTGGTGAACCGCGCCGTTCGCGTTCCAGAAGCTTTCATGGTGCAGTGCGTCATGCGGCCGTGCAGGTCCTGTGACACCCGTTCTCATTCCCGGAAGGGCATATGAGCGTCCTCGCCGCTCAGTTTAAAGCGGTCGGGACCGAGCTGCCGGTCGCCGCACTCGTGCGGGTCGCGCTCGCTCCGGTGGTATGCGTAGTCACGCTCGCGCTTTCGATGGGCGTTTACGGAGAACCGTTCTCGCCGCTGTACGGGGCGCTTGCAGGGGTGGTGTTTCTGGTCGCGCTGCGCGTGTTTGGCGAGTTGCCGCTCACGAACGGCCGCTCCGGGCTTGTTCCGGGCGGCACGATGCTCACCGACTGGATCGCGGTTGTCGGCGTGCTGCTCTTCTTTGCTTTCGTTACCAAGACCTCTGACTTCTACTCGCGCAAGGTTTTGTTGACATGGTTCGTCATGACGCCGTTCGCGCTGCACGGCGCCCAGGCGGTGACGCGGCACCTGCTGCACCGATTCGTTGCGTCGGGCGTGATGGCGCGCACGAAGGTGATCGTGGGGTTGAATCCTATGGCGCGCGAGCTCGCGCGCGAAATCGCCGGCGACCCCTGCCTCGGAGTGATGAAGGGCTTTTTCGATGATCGCGGCGAGGAGCGTCTGCCGGGCGCGGAGCGGCCTGAAGTGCTCGGCGGCATCGGCGACGTCGTGCGCTACGTGAAACAAAACGCGATCAACGTCGTCTACATAACGTTGCCGCTGACCGGCGAGGGGCGAATCGTGCGCATGCTGGATGAGCTGCGGGACACGACCGCCTCGGTCTATATCGTGCCGAGCACGCTGCCTTTCGACATGATCCAGGCGCGGGTCGAGCGCATCGGCAACGTCCCTGCGATCGCCGTGTGCGAGACGCCGTTGTACGGCATCAACGGCGTGGTGAAGCGGGCAATGGATATTGTGATCGCCGGGCTCGTTGTCGCCGCGATCTGGCCCCTCCTGGCGGTCATTGCATTGGGGGTCAAGTTCACGCCGGGACCGGTGTTTTTCAAGCAGCGCCGCTACGGACTCGATGGCAAGGAGATCGTCGTCTACAAGTTCCGCACGATGACCGTCTGTGAAGACGGCGCCGAGGTCCGGCAGGCGCAGCGCAACGACCGCCGGGTTACGGCGTTCGGCGCATTCTTGAGGCGAACCTCGCTCGACGAGCTGCCCCAGTTTATCAATGTACTGCTGGGCACCATGAGCATCGTCGGGCCGCGGCCGCACGCGGTCGCGCATAACGAGCAGTATCGCGGGCTGATCGACGGTTACATGATCCGCCACAAGGTGCGCCCAGGCATCACCGGCTGGGCGCAGGTGAACGGGTTTCGCGGCGAAACCGAGACGGTGGAAAAAATGAAGCGGCGGATCGAGTGCGACCTCGATTACCTCAAGCATTGGTCGCTGTCGCTCGACCTGTGGATCATGCTGAAAACGGTTTTCGTAGTGCTGAAAGACAAGAAAGCATATTGAGTCCAGGCATGCCGAGGATGAAGATCTACTCCTGCCTCATTGCGCTGATCGCCCTGCTGATCACTGCGGGGTGCGTGCAACAGCCGGTGCGTGAGGCGCCGAAGAGCGCGCAAACGCCGTCCCCCGCCGGGCAGTCGGCGGCGCAAGCCGAAGATCCGCCATCGGCCCAGGAATACCTTCTGGGGCCCGGCGACATCGTGCGCGTGACCGTTTACAACAATCCGGACCTGACCACCGAGGCGGAAATTTCCCAGAGGGGCACGTTGAGCTTTCCGCTCGTGGGCGAGGTGAAGGTCGGCGGACTATCGCGTGCGAGCGCCGAGAAAACGATTGCGACCGCTCTGAACAAAGGCGGATTCGTGCCGAACGCGCACGTGAACATTCTCGTGGCTCAGTACCGCAGCCAGCAGGTCTCGGTCATCGGCGAAGTGCAGAAGCCGGGCAAGTATCCGATCCACCAGACCGTGAACCTGACCGACCTCATCGCGATGGCGGGGGGCGTCAGCCCCAAGGGCGGCCACATGGTGACGATCATCCGCAAGGAGTCGGGCGGACGCACCGCGCAGTACCTGGTCAACTTCAAGAAGCTGATGGCGGAGCCGGATCCCGCGAGAAATGTCCAGATCATGGGCGACGATGTCGTGTACGTCGCGCCGGCGTCGGTGTTCTACATCTACGGAGAAGTGCGCCAGCCTGGCGCCTATCCGCTTGCACCTGACATGACGGTGCGCCAGGCGCTTTCGCTCGGCGGAGGACTCACCGTGCGTGGAAGCGAGCGCGGCATACAGATCGACCGCAAGGGGTCGGATGGGCGGGTAACAACGCGTTCTGCCCAGCTCACGGACCTGGTGAGGCCCGACGATGTCGTGCACGTGCCCGAAGCCTGGTTCTGAACGAGGGGCAATAGCGATTCGTCCGCCGGGCGCATAACGCGGGAGGATTCATGCAATTCAGTCAGCTTCTGACCATACTGCGGGCGCGTGCGCGCTTGATCACGGGAATCACCGTGTGCGCGCTGCTCGTCGGCGCGCTCGTCACGCTCGCAACGCCGCAGCGCTATGAAGCCGTCGCGAGCGTGATGGTGGACTTGAGTGATGCGGACTCGGTGTGGGCATCCCGCAATGCGGGCGGCGTGGGTGGCGACAAGGCCAACAACATCATCTCCACGCAGCTCGACATCCTCGCGAGTCCCGCGGTCGCCACGAGAGTGGTGGAACAGCTGCGGCTTGAGAATGACCCGCAGGCGGAGGCTCTGCTGGGCGGGACCGGCCCGCTCGCCTGGATCCTCCAATGGAAGGCCGCCGTACTCGACGCGTTGAACAGCTTCTTCGCCGACGAACCTGCCGAGGAACGATCGATCAAGCAGTGGATGGCCGAACGGCTGCTCAGCGACATGTCGGCGAAGACAAACCGCGACAGCCGCATGGTGCGCATCGTCTATTCTTCTCCGGACCCGAAGTTCTCCGCTGCGGTGGCGAATGCCTTTCTGCGCGCATACCAGGAAACGGTTCTGAACCTGAAGATCCAGCCGGCGAAGCAGTCCACCGAGTGGTTCGACGAGCAGGTGCGCAAACTCAAGCTCGACCTGGAAGAGGCCGAAGCGCGTCTCGCGAAGTTCCAGCAGGCAAAGGGGATCGTCGCGACCGACGAGCGCATGGACCTCGAGAGCGCACGCCTGGCGGAGCTGTCGGCGCAGCTGAGCATCGCCGAATCCGCATCCTACGAAAGCGCAGCACGGGAGCGCGAGATCCGCAATTTCATCGGCGGCAGCAGTGGCAATCTGCCGCCCGAAGTGGCGGCTAGCCCGCTCGTGCAGCAGCTGCGCGCGGGACTTGCCGAGCGCGAGGCGAAGATGGGCGAGCTCGCGAAGCGCGCAGGGCCGAACCACCCGCAGTACCAGGCAGCTGCGAGCGAGACGCAGAAGCTGAAGCAGCAGCTGAACGAAGCGATGCGCTCGGCCGCGCAGAGCGCGTTGTCCGGTGCCGGCGTGGCGGGGCAACGCGAAAATTCCCTGCGCGCGGCACTGGAGCGGCAACGCAGCCGTGTGCTCAAGTTGAAGGAGGAGCGCAACGCGCTCGCGGCGCTTGTCCGGGACGTAGAGAACGCGCAGCGCGCCTATAACACTGGCGTCGAGCGCATGACGCAAACGCGGATGGACAGCCAGGTCGATCATGCAAGCGCGCCGATCGTCTATACGGCCACCACGCCCACCCGCCCGGCCGGCCCGAGCAGGATGCTCAACATGGCGATCGCGCTTGCAGCCGGGCTTGCACTCGGCATCGGAGCGGCGCTCTTCACGGAGACATTCAACCGCTATGTGCGCTCTCAGGACGACATCGTCGAGATCGTCGGTGTGCCCGTGCTGGCCGTGCTCGCGCCCAAGCTTCGCGGCAGGCCTCGTCCGCGCGCCCTCGAGCAGCCCACGCTCTATTCACTGCCGCGAACCTAGGAAGCGACACGGCATGAGGCGCCACGACACCGAACCGTTATGGGATCCCGACCACCACCCCGCCGCGGGCACCATCGAAGACCGCCCGATCGGCCGCATCCTGGTGGACATGGGGAAGCTGCGCCCGAAGGATATTGCCCGCGTGTTTGCCCTCCACCGCGAGAAGGGGCTGCGCTTCGGCGAGGCGGCACGCAAGTTGGGGCTGGTGAGCGATGCAGACGTGGAATACGCGCTCTCCGTGCAGTTCAACTATCCGTACCTCAAGCCGGGACAGGGTGCGCTCGCAAAGGATCTCGTCGTCGCGCATGATCCGTTCGATCCGCAGTCGGAAATACTCCGTGATCTGCGCACGCAACTCCTCCTGCACTGGGTCAATGCGGAACGCAGAGCGCTCGCAATCGCGAGTCCCGATACGGGGGACGGCAGGAGCTTCGTGGCCGCGAATCTCGCCGTGTCGTTCGCGCAGCTCGGCGAGAAGACCCTGCTGATCGACGCCGATCTGCGTTTTCCGCGCCAGCACCGCATTTTCGGCATTACATCCGGGGTCGGACTCGCGCACGTGTTGCGGGGACGTGCGGGTCTCGAGGCCGGCGAGCGCATGGGCTACTTCGAGAACCTGACGGTGCTCGGCGCAGGCGCAGCGCCGCCCAATCCGCTCGAGCTGTTGAGCCGCGCCGAGCTGCCGGCATTGCTCGACGAGGCGCGCAAGAGCTACTCGGTGATTCTCATCGACACGCCGGCGGTTGCGCGCGGCTCGGATACGAAAGTCGTTTCCGCCCGCGCAGACGGCGTGCTTATCGTGGCGCGGCAGAACCGCACGAAGCTCGCGGATCTGGAACGACTGCGGCGCAGCGTCGAGGCGTGCAGCGTGCAGGTGGTCGGCACCGTGCTCAATACCGCCTGATCGCGGGTGCAGCGTCTTCAGGATGGAAGTTTCGAGCGATTCAACAAGGGAAAGGGATCATGACGAAAAAGGCGCTCATTACGGGCATTACCGGGCAGGACGGCGCATATCTCGCCGAGTTCCTGCTGGGCAAGGGGTACGAGGTGCACGGCATCAAGCGGCGCGCCTCGCTGTTCAATACCGACCGTATCGACCACCTCTACCAGGGGCCGCAGGAGCGCAACCGCCGCTTCGTCCTGCACTACGGCGACATGACGGACACGAGCAGCCTCGTGCGCGTGATTCAGCTCGTCCAGCCGGACGAGATCTACAACCTTGCGGCGCAGAGCCACGTCGCGGTTTCGTTCGAGGAGCCGGAGTACACCGCGAACGCGGACGGCCTCGGCACGCTGCGTATGCTGGAGGCGATCCGCATTCTCGGACTGGACGGCAAAACCCGCTTCTACCAGGCGTCCACCTCCGAACTTTACGGGCGCGTGCGTGAGGTGCCGCAGCGCGAGACGACGCCGTTCTACCCGCGCAGCCCGTACGCGGCCGCGAAAATCTACGCCTACTGGATCACGGTCAACTATCGCGAGGCCTACGGCTTCTACGCATGCAACGGCATTCTCTTCAACCACGAATCCCCGGTGCGTGGTGAAACGTTCGTCACCCGCAAGATCACGCGCGGGCTGGCCCGCATCGCGCTGGGACTGCAGGAGTGTCTCTATCTCGGCAATCTGGACGCCAAGCGCGACTGGGGCCATGCGCGCGACTACGTGGAAATGCAGTGGCTCATGCTGCAGCAGGATGAGCCCGACGATTACGTCATCGCGAGCGGCGAGCAGTACTCTGTGCGCCAGTTCGTCGACGTCGCCGCGCGCGAGCTCGGCATTACCGTGAGCTGGGAAGGCGAAGGGGCCGACGAAGTGGGCGTCGTGGCCGCAGTGCGCGGAGAGCAGGCGAGTGGCGCCGTTATCGGGCAGACCATCGTAAGGGTGGATCCACGCTACCTGCGTCCGACCGAAGTGGACACGCTCCTCGGCGACCCATCGAAGGCGCACCGCAAGCTGGGGTGGCGCCCGCGCATACGCTTCCACGAGCTCGTTGCCGAGATGGTGCAGGAGGACTATCGCAGCGCGCAACGCGACTGCCTCGTGAAAGATCATGGATTCCCGGTCCTCGAATACCATGAATAGAGTGCCCCCGCCTGAGAGCCGCATCTACGTCGCGGGCCACCGCGGCATGGTGGGTTCCGCACTCACGCGGCGACTTCTCGAAAAGGGGTACAGGAACGTCATCACGCGGACGCGGCGCGAGCTCGATCTCAGTGATCAGGCGGCGGTGCACCGCTTCATGGAGGAGTCGAGGCCGGATTATGTCTTTGTCGCGGCGGCGAAGGTCGGGGGCATCCTCGCCAACCACACCCATCGCGCCGACTTCCTCTACGACAACCTCGTCATTTCCGCCAACGTCATTCACGCAGCCTGGCGGGCGAACGTGAAGGGGCTGCTGTACCTCGGCTCGAGCTGCATTTACCCGCGCGACTGTCCCCAGCCGATCAGGGAGGAATACCTGCTCACGGGGCCGCTCGAGCACACCAACGAGCCGTATGCGGTCGCCAAGATCGCGGGCCTGAAGCTGTGCGAGGCGTTCAACGCGCAATACGGCACACGCTATGTGTCGGTCATGCCGACCAATCTCTACGGCCCGAACGACAACTTCGATCTCGCCTCCTCGCACGTCCTCCCGGCCTTGATCCGCAAGGTGCACGCCGCGAAATGCGCGGGCGCCGACTCGGTCACGGTCTGGGGATCCGGCCGGCCGCGCCGTGAGTTCCTCCACGCGGACGACCTCGCCGACGGGTGCATTCTGCTCATGGAGCGGCGCATCGGCGGCGGCGTCTACAACGTGGGAACAGGTGTGGACTTGACGGTGCACGCGCTTGCGGAAACCGTAATGCGCATCGTGGGCTTCCCGGGAAGGCTCGTTTTCGATACGACAAAACCGGACGGCACGCCGCGCAAGCTTCTCGACGTGAGCCGGATGACGGCACTCGGCTGGCATCCGCGCTACAGCCTGGAAGAGGGAATCCGGCGCACTTATGAGTGGTGCCTTGAGAACCGCGTATTCGAGTCCTCCGAAGCGCTCGCATGATGAGCGTTTCCAGTGGGCACACAATCGGTCCCCTGAAGCAAAGGGACATGCCAGGCGATCCCCGGAACGATGCGGGCGGGATGGGCCGCGCGCTAGGAAAGTTCAGAGGGCTCGGCTGGACGCTGGCGGACCAGTGCGTGGTGAGCGCCGCCAACTTCCTTACGATCTATCTCTTCGCACGCAATCTGACCCCGGCGGATTTCGGCACCTTCATGCTGGCCTATACCGGTCTGCTGCTGCTCACCGGCATGCAGGGCGCACTTCTGGTTCAGCCCCACAATGTGCTCGCTGCGCCATTGTCTCCGGTTCAATACCGGCGCTTCACCGGCGCGCTCATGATCATGCAGGTGCTGTTATGCGCCGCGACCGGTGTAGCGGTCGGTCTTGCGGGCTGGTTGGTATGGCGTGCGTGGTCGGCGCCTGCGGGAACCGTGCTCGTCACGCTCGCGATCGTCGGTGTGCCGTGGCTTGCGCAGGAGTTCGTGCGGCGCGTGCTCTACACGCGTCGGCAGGCGCGCGCCGCCGCGTGCAACGATATCGTCACCTATGGGCTGCAGCTCGCCGGCGCTGTGGCGCTCGTCGTGTACAGCAAGGCCCCGGCGCCGGAAGCCGCACTCGCGGTGTTGGGCGGCTCGTCCCTGATCGGCGCATTCATGGGATTGTGGCAGTTGCGCCCGCATGTGCAATTCGGGCGCGGCACGCGCGTCTCGCTCAGGCGCACGTGGAACAAGGTCTGGCACTTCGGCAAGTGGCTCGGCGGGCAAAACGTTCTGATATGGGCCGGCGTGCAGGGGCACACTTGGATACTCGCGCTCATCCTCGGCCCGGAACAGGTGGGGTACTACCGTGCGGTCACTCATCTCACCAACGTCATGAATCTCGTGCGGCAGGCCGCGACCAACTACCTGCCACCCCGCGGCAGCGTCGCGTTGCACGCGGACGGCCTCGCCGGTCTGCGGGAGTGGGTGCGGAACACCTGGTGGATGCTGCTCGCGGCGCTCCTTCCGTTCTGCGCGGTGCTGGCGGGTTTTCCCGGCTCGGTGCTCGCGCTCGCCTATGGCGAGCGCTATGCCGGTGAGGAGCTTGCCTTGATACTCGCGCTTTCAACGCTCGCACAGTGCGTGCACTTTTCGAAGTTTCCCTTCGATATCGGCATGCTCGCGCTGCGCGAATCGAAGACGATCTTCTACGTGCAGTTGATACCGGCAATCCTGCTCGTGACCTCGGGCGTCGCGCTCGTGTGGTGGCTGGGAATCCTCGGCGTCGCGCTCTCCGCATTGCTGATGAGCTCGATGCTGCACGTTGCAACGTGGCTGGCGTACAAGCGCGTTGCGCACCGGTATCGCCCGGCAATGAGCTGACGCATGGGCTCTCGCATGGAACATCCGAAGAACGAACATTCGGGCGCCGGCATTGCGCGTTCCGTCGCGCGAGGCGAAGCACTCCGCGCGAGGGAGTACGAGAAACCCGAAGTCGCCGTTTTTGGAGAGTGGGACACCGGAAACCTCGGCGACCGGGCGATTCACGTCGAAGCGGTGCGTTTCTTCCGTGAGTGCGGCTGGAGAACGCGCTCCTACTGCCTCGGCTCGCTCAAGCCGGCGACGATAGAGACTGCCACCGAGCGCGCCGTGCCGGCAGCTTTACGCTTGAGAGACTTTACACTCGACCGTGTTCCGTCGCTGAAGCGCGCGCTGCGCCAGGTGCGCCAACGCTATCGCATGGAGCGACTGCTGCCCGAACTCGCACGGACGGATGCGATCTCCGTCGGCGGTGGCGCGCTCCTTTCGGACGTCAATGAGCACTTCCCGCAATCGTTGGCCGTGCTGACCGAGGCGGCCCGCATGCTAGGCAAGCCGCTTTGGTGCCTCGGCTGCGGCAGCGAAGGATCGTGGTCCCCGCGGGGCGAAAAGAAGCTGCAGGCGTTTCTTTCAGCGTGCAGCATCTTGGCCGTTCGGGACAAGCTTACCGCGGACCGCATCGCGCACGTGCTGTCCCGTCCCGTGCCCGTTTTCGGCGACTTCTGCCTTGCCGAGGCGGACGCTCATGCCCAGGCGACTTCCGCGCACACGCGTCACGGGCTTGCTCTCAACGTGTGCCAGTTGCCGGCCGCCTGGCGGTCGGAGCAGCCGCGCTACGAAGAGGCGGTCGTCGCGCTCGCCTTGCGCCTTGTGCGAGGCAACGAACTGCAGACCGTCACGGTCTTTACTACCGGCACGGCGGAGGACATGGTTCCGGCACACCGTGTATTCGATCGCCTCGCCGGGATGGGAGCAGAACTGTATCTGCCCCGGAGCCTCGAACAACTTGCGGCGATCTTTCGGGGAAGCGCCATAACGATCGCTTCGCGGCTACATGCCGCGATCCTCGCTATGGCGGAGGGGGCGCCGGTCCTTGGATTTACGCCGGCGCCCAAGCTCGCGACCTTTCTCGCGACGATGGCGCTCGGAGAATACAGCTTCAAGCCGGGGGAGGGCGCTCGGCTTGCCGCGTTACTGCAGAATCGCGACTGCGCCTCGATCCTGGCCGCGCAGCGCCACGCTTTGCGTCACGCACCGTCGTGGGTGGCGCGCATGCAGGTGCGCAAGGCGCTTACTTCGCTCGCAGCCATATCGCCGCCTTCGGCATGCACGTGATGCTCTATCTCAAGCACTTCCCCGTGCACGGACCTTTGACCGGGGGAACCTCGATCGCAGTGGACGGGTTCGCGCGCGGGCTCGCGGCGAACGGTGCGCGAGTCACCGTGCTGTGCGAAGGCCCGCAGGCATGCGTCATGGAGAGCACGGCGGGATATACGGTCCGATGCTTCGCCAATGGCCGACGGTATCGGACTCTCGCGCTCGCCCTGGATTTGCAGCGCCATGTGGCGGAACAGGCCGCTTGCAGGCGCACGATCTGTGTCGTGAATGGCATTTTTCATCCCGCTGCCTACGCTATGGCGCGTTGCCTGCGCCGCCACGGAATACCGTATGTCGTCGCGCCGCATGATCCCTACGATCGCGCGATGTTCGGGAGGAATGCACACCTCAAGTGGCCGTACTGGTACCTGCTGGAGCGCCGGTTGCTGCAGCGGGCGCGCGCGATACACGTGCTCGACATGCAGCACGCGGCGCATTTGCGGCGGCTCGGGATCGAGACGCCGGTGATCGAGACACCGAACGGCGTTGCGATGAACGGCGTCATGGCGGAATCGGCTCTGCGGTGGCGCGATCCAGGCGAGCCGGCTCGTCTCGTGTTTCTCGGCAGAATCGATGCGTACAACAAAGGGCTCGATCTCCTCATCGAGGCGTTCGCCCGACTTGCCCCTAACGCCGAGGTCCGGCTGACGCTGCAAGGCCCGGACTGGGGCGACCGCGGGTTTCTCCAAAAGCAGGCGGCGGCCGCCGAGCTGAACGGGCACATCGCGTTCGAGGACGCAGATTATGGCCGGCCCTCGCCGGAAATCATCGGGAATCACGACGTATTCTGCCTGCCGTCCCGGTTCGAGGGATTCGGTCTTGCCGCAGTCGAAGCGATGGTCGCCGGCCGCGTGCTCCTGGTGTCGGAGCGCGCCGGCATAGCGCGGCACATCCGCACGAGCGGATGCGGAGTGACGGTGGCGCCCACGGTATCCGGCATCGCAGGCGGATTGCAAGAATTGTTGCGACGGCGGAGCGAATGGCGGGAGATGGGATTGAGGGGCCGTTGTTACGCGCTGGAGCAGTTGCAGTGGAAGCGCATCGCCGCCGGCGCGCTCGAACGATATGCGGAGCTGACCCTGTGATGATCGACGACCGCTGGGACGTGCTCGAAGCCCTTTTCGCCTTCCTCGAAGGCGAGAAGCTCCCTTACTGCGTGGTGGGCGACACCCGAGGCTATCCGGAGGAGATCGCGAGCGACATCGACATCGTCGTCGCCTCCGAAGCATTCGACGTCATTGCATGCACGGTCGCGCGCTTCTGCCGCAAGCACGACCTCGCGCTGGTGCAGATGCTCCGGCACGAGCAGACGGCGATCTACTTCGTGCTCGCGTGGTACGCGCACAATGGCCAATTCCGCTTCCTCGCGCTCGATTTCTGCAGCGATTATTTCCGCGGCGGCCGGCGGCTGCTGGACGCAGACGAAATTCTGGCACGGCGCGAGCCGGCCATGGACGAGGCGGGCTCGAGCGCCGGATACTTCGTGCCGCCGGCGGACATCAGGTTCATTTATTACCTGCTGAAGAAGATCGACAAAGGCGAGTTGAGCGACACGCACGCCGACTATCTCTCGGCCGAGTGGCATCGAGATTCGTCCGGCGCACTGCAGCAGGTGGGCCGTTTCTGGCCCGCACCGGGCGATGGCGATCTCATCGCGCATGCTGCGGCAAAGGGAGACTGGCATGCCGTGCGATCGGCGCTTCCCCGCTTGCGCCGCGCGCTGCGGCGCGCGGTTCCGCGCTCGCCTGCAGGGATCGTCCGCGATTGGCGGCGCCGTCTCATGCGTGTATCGAAGCCGACGGGGCTGATGGTCGCGTTCCTCGGACCGGACGGCAGCGGCAAGAGCAGCGCCATCGAACGCCTGATGGCAAACCTGGGGCCGGCGTTCCGCCGCACGCGCTGCCTGCACCTGCGCCCGCGCGTGCTCGGCGCCGGCAAGGCGCAGGCGCTCCCGACCGTGCGCCCGCATGCACTCGCGCCGCGGGGCTTTCTTGCCTCCACCGCTAAGCTCGGCTGGCTGCTCCTCGACTACCTCGCGGGTTACGTGCTGCAGGTCGGGCCCCTCAAATGCCGCTCGACGCTCGTCGTCTTCGACCGCTACTTTCACGATTTACTGGTTGACCCGAAGCGCTACCGCTATGGCGGTTCCCTGGCGCTCGCCCGATGGGCGGCACGTCTCGTCCCGCAGCCGGACATATGGGTCGTCCTCGACGCGGAACGCGCGGTGCTGCAGGCGCGAAAGCCCGAGGTGAGCGCCGAGGAGTGCGAGCGCCAGCGCGCTGCGTATCTCGACTTCATCCGCTCGCGCCGCGAGGGGTTCGTGGTGGACGCTACACAAAACCTCGAGGACGTGGCGGCCGACGCGACCGCCGGCGTCCTCGAGTTTCTCGCCCGGCGGCTGGAAGCGCGCCATCCGCAGTTGCAGATCGGCGAAAACCCGCTACGGAGCCGGGTGCTGCTCTTCTTCTGCCGCCGGCGCGTGCCGGTGCTGAGCAAGTTCATCCGGATCATCTTCAACAGCGACATCTACTGCCGCATTCGCTCCCCGATGCTGATGCCGCACCCCTACGGCATCGTGATTCATTCGCAGGCGCTGGTTGGAAGGGGCGTGACGGTGATGCAGTTCGTCACGATCGGCGGCAAGAATCCCGGCGGCGAGAACGCGGCGCCGGTCATCGAAGACGACGTCTACATCGGCGCCGGGGCGAAGATCATCGGCAACGTTCGGGTTGGCAGAGGCGCGATAGTCGGGGCCAACGCGGTCGTGACGCGCGATGTGCCGCCGTACAGCACCGTGGTGGGCGGCAACCGAATCACGAGTAGCGGACAGCGATGCGACGCGGGCGCGCAGCACGTCACGCTGGCGCCAAACGAAGAAGATCCCGTGGCCGAACGGCTGAGCGCATAACCGTGCGAATCATGCCGAAGCACGGCGGGGCATCCGCTCCTCACATTGTGGCATGACGGTATTCGCCTCGAGCGCTGCAATGGGCCGCGCCACGTCTTCGCAGGGACTCCTGTGGTGCGAGCACCTCTATCTTTTCGCCGCCGCGGTGGCGATGATCGTGGCCGTGGATCCTTTCGAATGGCGCCTCGATGCGCACCCCGTCGTGAAGCACCTCGCGCTCATGATCGCCGCGCCCGCGATAGCGGCGACGCTCATCGGGCGGGCGCTGCGCTCGGCCTTCGAGCGCACACCCCACTTGTACCGTGCGTTGCGCGCGGCGTGGCCGCTCTTTGTGCTTGCGCTCATGATCGTGGGCAGCAGCCTTTACGCACGCTTTTTCCTCGATATTCGGAGCACCTTCCTGAACTTCGGGCTCTACATGCTGGCGACGTTCGGCGCTGCGGCGATGGTGCTGCAATCCAAAGATGTGGAAGGGATGGTCCGCGCGTACTTCAGGCTGCTCGTCGCCGGCGCAACCGTGATGGGCCTCTCGCTCATCTACCACTACGGGGTGCGGCAGGTCTATCACGAGGAGATCTTTCTCGTCATACCGATCGCGGCGCTCTTCGTCGCGCGTACGCGGCGGGGGCTTACGGGGTGGGTCGCTTTCGCGTACTTCCTTTCGATGGCGTGGTTCTCGCACAAGTACACCTCGTACATCATCGGCGTACTGACGGTGGCCTATCTCGCGCTTTTTGTTGCGCTGCCCCGCATGCGTTCGCGGCCCGGCTTGTATCGCTTCGCTGCCGCGTACGGGTTCTTTCTGGCCGCATTTGCTGCGGCCGCCGCCGCGCACTACGTTGCCCTCCACAGCGAGGTCGAGCTGCCCACGGGCAACCCTGAATACCGCCTTCATACTTATGCACTCGCCTGGGAGCGCTTTGTCGAGTCACCGCTGTGGGGAACGTTCTTCACGGCCGAGGCGGTGGAGAAGTTCACGCCCTTTGCGATCGGCATTGCCGCTAACCGCCTCCCCACGCACAGCGACATACTCGACATCCTCGCAAACGGCGGCTTCGTTGCAGCGCTGCTGTGGATAGCGGGGCTCGCCGCCGTCTTTCGCGTAGGCTACAGAAGCGTGCTGCATCCGGAGCGCGTGGACGAGGCCATGGCGCAGTATGCGCACACGCTCGCGCTGATGTCCTTCGCCGGCGTCTTCACTTATGCCTTCAACCCCATCCTGCTGCAGCCTCCAATGGCCTACCTGCTGTGGACGAATCTCGGGCTGCTGCTGGGACTCGGCATGCGGATGGGGAGAGGCGGGCGTCATTCCGCGGCATCGTGAGCGCGCGCAGAGTCGTTCAGGGGCATGATGGCCCCGTGGAGATCGACGAGGCGAGCCGCAGGGTCACCAAGACGTACTTCGATCTGCGGCATGACGTCGCGGCTGCGATGGCAAAAAGGGAATTCAATTGTGGCTCCCGCTTCTTCCACGTGCTCTCGGGCTTCGAGCACCTCGCGTGCCCGAGAATGCTCGCGTGCGACCTCGGCGCTCCTCCGCGCGTCGTAATGGAGTACTGTCGCGGCGAGCCGCTCTCGACCTACCTGCTGCGCATCGGAGAACGCGACAGCCGCGCCGCCGATATCGCGGCGAAGATCCATAAAGGCCTGCGGCTCTACGTGGAGGAGTTCGCGGAGCCATACTACGACCTGTCGTTTCAGAACCTGCTCTATGACGAGCCGACGGGGATCCTCACGTTCCTGGATTTCGGCATTCCGCAGCGGTCGCCGGCGGCAATGACGTGCTCCGCGCCGGAGGCGAGCCTGGGGATCCTCATCGGTTGGGCACGCTACGAGATGCTGCGGCCCTCGCGATTGATGTGCCGCCGGGCCGGTTACACGGCAGTGACGCAGTCGCTAATGGCCGCTTTCGCAGGCGAGGTGTCGCGTGAGCACGTCGAGAACATGGCACGAGCCGCCTTCGACCGCTTGGCCGCCACCGGCACCACGATGCGGCGCTCCTATTATGGTGTTGCCGGGATGCTGCTCGGCGATCGGCACCCGAAGCCGGCGGCATAGAACGACACGTTTCCCGGTGTCGGGCCGGCGGGCGCGGGGCCCACCCGAGTGCTACCGCAAGACGATCGTAAGTTCCGTATCGCCGCGCAGCAGGTTGAGCGCGTATCCACGCTCGGCTCCGCGGAGCGCCTTCTGGAATTCGGCGAGCGTGCGGACGCGCCGCCGATTGGCGCCATAGATGATGTCGCCCGGCCGCAACCCGGCCTGCCAAGCGCGGCTGTCCTTGTCGACACGCGCAACGACCAGGCCCTGAACGCGTTGATAGAGCGGGCTGCCGCGCTCGATTTCGACCACTCTCACCCCGGGCAACTGCGGCACCGCCTGGCCCTCGCTCTCGGTGAGCTTCTGCGGCGCTTCAACGCGCGCGTGCACGGTGCGCGCTTCCCCGCCGCGCCGCACCCGAAGCTCCACTTCCTCTCCGACCGGGGTCAGCCCCAGCCGCGCCCGCAGCTCCGCCGCGCTGCGTATCGGCCGGCCGTTCATGCCGACGATCACATCGCGTTCGCGCAGCCCGGCCTTTTCGGCAGGCGAGCCGGACTGCACGCCGGCGACGATCGCCCCCTCGAGTATGTTGAGGCCGAGCTTCTTGGCGATCGCGGGCGTCACATCGACCATTTCCACGCCGAGCCTTCCGCGGCGCACTTCGCCGTAGCGCACGATCTGGTTCATGACCGAGCTTGCCATGTTGGAAGGGACGGCGAAGCCGATGCCGACGTTGCCTCCCGAAGGCGCCACGATGGCTGTGTTGATGCCGATCAGTTCACCCCGCAAGTTGACCAGCGCGCCCCCCGAGTTACCGGGATTGATCGATGCATCGGTCTGGATGAAATCCTCATAACCCTCGACGCTCAAGCCGGTCCGCCCCAGCGCGCTCACGATCCCCGACGTGACGGTCTGGCCCAGACCGAACGGGTTGCCGATCGCGATCACGTAATCGCCGACGTTCAGTTGATCGGAATCGCCCAACTTGAGCGCTGCGAGGTCACGCGCCTGGATTTGCAACACTGCGATGTCCGTGCCGGGGTCTGTCCCGACGAGACGCGCCTGGAACTGGCGCCGGTCCTTCAGCGTGACGGTCACCTGCTCCGCTTCGCTGATGACGTGGTGGTTGGTGAGCACGTAGCCGCGCGCAGCATCGACGATGACGCCGGAGCCGGCCGCCTGCTCCTGGCGCTGCGGCCGGTCGGGCAGATTGAAAAAGCGCCGGAAGAAGGGGTCGCGAAAGAGCGGATTATCCTCGAGCGGCGAGCGCGTCACCACCGAGATATTGACGACCGCCGGTGTCACTTCGTTGACGAGCGGTGCGAGCGTCGGGAGCGTGCGGCTTCCCGCCGTCGGCTGCGCCGATGCGGGCGACACGAACATGCTCATGAGCACGGCGCATAAAAAAAGCGCACCGCGCATAGGCTTCAGGGCATTAGCGGTCACTTCAGTATCCGGAAAAGATTATTGTAGTCGTCGGTCCAGACGCGGAGCCCCGGGATATCGGAAATCGCCTCCGCCGCGCGCGCGATATCGTCGCGTTCGAGCAGCGCGCGGTTGCGGCTGACGAGCACCCAGTCCGTCTTGGAGAACTGGGTGTCCTCCGCCTCGTCAGCTACAAGCGCGGTATGCAGATCATAGGCGTCGGCGATGCGCTTCACGACCGGGGCGAGTTTGAGAAAGCGGTTCGTAACGTGGAAGGCGATGACCCCATCGGGCTTCATGTGCTTCAAATACACGCCCATCGCCTCACGGGTAATGAGGTGCACCGGTATCGAATCGCTCGAGAAGGCGTCGATCACGAGGATATCGTAATTCTGACGCGGCTCGCGCTCCATGTTGAGCCGCGCGTCGCCGAGCACCGTCTCGATTTCCGCGCCGCTCGCGCCCAGGAAGCTGAACTCGCTCCGCGCGATCTGCACCACCTGAGGATTGATCTCGTAGAACCGGTAGAAGTCGCCCGGGCGGCCGTACACCGCGAGCGTGCCGGCGCCCAGTCCCACCACGCCGATGCGCACCGGCTCGGCCATGCGCGCCCGGATGATGCGCGCAACACCGGCGTCGGGACCGTAATAGGTGGTGGGCCGCGCCTGCTTCCCCGGCGCGAGATACTGCTCGCCATGCATGATGACGCCGTGCATGAGTCGTCTCACCGGCTGCTCGCCGTCGTCACCAATGCCATCCTTGACCCGCAGCGTCCCGTAGAAATTGCGCACCATCACGCGCGTGTCCCGGGAAAGGAGATCGACGTATTGATAGACGTGGAATGCGGCAAAACAGGCGGCGCCCAGCGCAGCGAGCGGAATGAGCCGCGGCAAGCGCCACATGAGACAGGCAGCGAGCGTGAGCGTGACGACGAGCCCGATACCGAATTCGTAGTGCGAATTGAACAATCGCGGCGCGACGAACCCGATCACGATACTGCCGAGCGCGCCGCCCAGCGAGATCATGAGATAGAAAGTGGTGAGGTAGCGGGGCGCGGGCTTCATCGCCGCCAGCTCGCCGTGGAAGAACATGCAGCAGATGAAGAGGCCGGCGGCGTAAAGCGGGACAGCCCCTTTGATGTCCATCACCCCGCCGTCCGTGTGGAGGCCCCATGCCATTGCAACCACGACGGCGAGCAGCGGCACGAAGAAAATGCGACGCTGGTACCAGCCTCGCCCCTCGAAGCACAGGATGAACGTTACGAGATACAGCGTGAGGGGAAGTATCCAGAGAAACGGGACCGCAGCGACGTCGTGCGTGATGTGGTTCGTTACGCCGAGCAGCATGAACGAGCCCATCGCGGAAAGAAGGAGCCACATCGCGTAGTCCCGCACGCGGGGCGCAGGCGCTTCGGACGGAATTGCCTCCGCCGCGGTGCTCGCCGGAAAAGCTTGCGCGCGGCGGATGCTGTATATCGCGGAGGCCGAGCAGAGCAGCACGAACGCGGCATAGCCCACTGTCCAGCCATACGACTGTTGCGGTCCCGTGATCCACGGCTCGACGGCGAACGGATACGCGATGAGCGCGAGGAGCGAACCGAAGTTCGAAAGCGCGAACAGGCGGTACACCGTGCTGGCCGTGAACGTCCGCGCAAACCACGCCTGCACGAGCGGACCCGTGGTCGAGAGCAGGAAATAGGGTAGCCCGATGGTGGCAGTCAGCAGCCCGAGGATGCGCCACGTCGGGTCGTCGTCGCCCTGGGGCTTCCATGCCGCATCGGGAATGATGGGCAGGGAGGCAATGCTGAGCGCAAGCAGGGTGACGTGCAGCGTCACCTGTGTGCGCGCCTTGAGCTTGCGCGTCGTCCAGTCGGTATACGCGTAACCGAAGAGCAGCAGGAACTGGAAAAACACGAGGCAGGTCGCCCACACGGCGGCCGAGCCGCCGAACCACGGCAGGATCTGCTTCGCGATGATGGGTTGGACCAGGAACAGCAGAAACGCGCTCGTGAAGATGGTCAGCGCGTAGAGCGTCATGGCTGTGAAAGTGTGCGGTTCACTAGGGGAGGAGGCATTATACAGGGGGCCGCTGCCGCCATAACGGCTGAAGTCGCGATTCGGTGTACGGCGTGCGCCGGAACTGTGGCGAGCGATGCGTGACTACCGGTTGGCGAGTGCTAGCAGCGCGGCAGTGAGAACGCGTGCGCCCGCCGCGAGGTCGCCGGGCTTCGCGTTTTCCGCTTCGTTGTGGCTCACGCCCTTCTCGCAAGGGACGAAGATCATGCCGGTCGGGCAGACGCGCGCCATGTACATCGCATCGTGGCTCGCCCCCGAGGGCATGTGCCGGTGGGGAAAGCCCAGGGCATCGGCTGCGGCTTCGACGCAGTCCACCACTTCGGGGTCGAACATGCACGGATCGTCGTGCAGTGTCGGGGTGACCCTCGCCGAGCAGCGCGCGAGCGCGCCCCGGACGGCGGGCTCTACGGCCGCACCGAGCCGCGAGATCGTTGCCGGATCGGGATGGCGTACGTCCACTGAGAAGAGCACATGGCTCGGCACCGAGTTGGGCGAGTTCGGCGTGACGAGCATCCGCCCTATGGTGAAGCGCACGGTGTCCGTTGAGTCGCGTGTGAGTTCCTGCAGCGCCGCGATGGCGGCCATCGCTTCGCGCAGCGCATCCCTCCGCCCCACGAGCGGGGTCGTTCCCGCATGAGCGGTTTCGCCAAAGATTTCGACGTTGAACCACCTCAAGCCCTGGATCCCGGTGACGACGCCTATGGTCTTCCCGTCCTGCTCGAGAAGCGGGCCCTGCTCGATATGCGCTTCGATATACGCGGCAGCGGGCGCATTGAACACGCGCTCCGCCAGTCCCGGCGTCGCGGCGAGCGTTTCCTGCAGCGCATCGCGCAGCGCGACGCCTTCGTTGTCCTTGACGTCCAGGAACTCGGCCACCGATCGCGCGCGGGTGTACACCGCGGAACCCATCGTGCACGGAGGGAAGCGGCCGCCCTCTTCGTTGCTCCACGCCACGAGTTCCACTGGGCACCTTGTCGTGACGCGCGCAGCGTCCATCGCTTCGAGCGCTTCGAGTCCGGCGAGCACACCGTAGATGCCATCGAAACGACCGCCGCGCGGCTGGCTGTCCATGTGGCTCCCGGTCATGACGGGTGGCGCGTCCGGGTCGGTCCCCGCCCGACGGATGAAGAGATTCCCGATCGCGTCGATGGCGATCGCGAAGTTGCGTGCGCGCGCCCATGCGATCAGCTTCTTGCGAGCTGCGATATCTTCGGGCGAGAACGCCGCCCGGTTGACCCCGCTGCCGGGAATGGAGCCGATTTGAGCCATCTCCATATGGCGCTGCCACAAGCGGGCTTCGTCGACGCGACTCGCGGCGTCGCGGACGTCCTCGCGCATGGGACGGGTATTCACTCGATCCTCACACCTGCGGTTCGCGCGACCTTGCCCCATTTGGCGATGTCCGCCTTGATCTGCTCCGCGAGCTGCTCAGGCGTCCCGGCTGTTGCGACGCCGCCCTGCGCGAGCAGCCGGTCCTTCACGTCCTGTGTACCGAGTATTTTCACGACCTGCGCATTGAGCTTCGTGACGACGTCGCGCGGTGTTCCGGCCGGCATCATCAGGCCGAACCAGTTGTCGGCTTCGAATCCCTTGAGCGACTCGTTTATCGCGGGCGCGTCCGGCAGCGCCGGAGAACGCTTGCTGGACGCGACGCCGATGGCGCGGATGCGCCCCGCTTTGATGTGTGGGAGCGACGAAGGGATGCTGTCGAAGAAGAGTTGTGCGTTGCCGGGGATCAAATCGGCGAGGCCGGGCGCACTGCCTTTGTACGGCACGTGGAGCGCAGTAAAGCCGCCCATCTGCTTCAGCATTTCCTGCTCGAGATGAGAGAGCGTACCCTGGCCCTGGGACGCGAAGACGATGTCACCCGGCCGCGCCTTGCCGAGCGCGATGATTTCCTTGACGGTGCGTGCCGGCAGCGTCGGATGGGCGACGAGCACGTGGGGAATATTGCCTGCCATCGATACGGGCGCGAGATCGCGCTCCAGGTTGTAGCCGAGTTTCGCGTAGGTGTTCATGCCGATGGCACAGGTGGTGACAGGCACCATGACGCCCGTGTAGCCATCGGCCGGCGCCTTCGCGGCCAGCTCCACGCCGAGATTGCCGCCCACCCCGGGCCGGTTGTCCACGAGAACTTGCTGCCCCCATGCTTCGGTGAGTTTCTGGCCTATCGTTCGCGTGAGGAGATCGGCCGCTCCTACGGGCGGGAAAGGGACGATGATCCGGATCGGCTTCGCCGGATAGGTTTGCGCGTGCGCGTGGACGCTTACGAAGGCGAGAGTGATCGCGGTAAGCCATGCAAGCCTGCTCTTCATGATGCCTCCTCATATTCGTTAACTTCGCGGAGCCGCTACGTTAGCTCAGCTCGCGAAAGCATGCCAGATGCCGCTGGCAAGCGGCGCTCGCCAGCAAAGCGTTCGAGTGACGTAAACTCACGGTCTCGTCATCGAAACAGGAGCGGCGGAAGTGGCTTTCGATTTTGTGCTTAGGAATGCGCGGCTCGCAAACGGGGAGCCGCAAACGGTGGACATCGGCGTGGCGGCGGGACGGATCGCTGCCCTTGACGCGCGTCTTGCGGCGGAGGGCAGGAGCGTCGATGCAGGCGGCCGATTCGTATCGGCGGGGCTCGTGGAAAGCCATTTTCACCTCGACAAGTCGCGCATACTCGATCGGGTTGCGCCAGCCAAGGACCGGCAGGCGATGGATCACATGAAGCGCACCTCCGCGGTCAAGCACACCTTCACCGTGGAGGACGTCTACGCGCGGGCTCGCGCGACGCTCGAGCAGTGCGTGCTGAACGGCATCACTCACATGCGCACCCACATCGAAGTAGATCCCAATGTCGGGTTGCGCGGCTACGAGGCGATCGAGCGGCTCGCGAAAGACTACGCGTGGGCGATGGACTTGCAGCTTTGCGTTTTCCTGCAGGAAGGCTGGACCGATGTTGCGGGAGCAGAAGCGAATGTAGTCGTCGCCTTGAAGCGCGGTGCGACGGTGGTGGGCGGTGCGCCGCGCTACGACGCCGACGGCGCAGGGCAGATCGAACGCATCTTCGCGCTCGCGAAGGAATTCGATGTGGACGTGGATATCCATCTCGACGGCGGCCATACGACGCACGACATGGCGATCTGGCAGGTGTGCGACCTTACCGACCGCATCGGCTGGGGCGGGCGCGTCGCGATCGGTCACGGCAACAGGTATTCATGCCTTCCGCAAGCTGAACTGGAGACCCTCGGACGGCGGCTGGCGGATTCGGGCGTGGCCGTGGCCGTGCTGCCGACGACCGATCTCTTCACCAGCGGGCGCCACCAGGAGCACAGCGTGATGCGCGGCGTGGCCGATGCGAATGCGCTCATAGCCTGCGGCGCGAACTGCTCCATCGCGACCAACAACGTGCTCAATCCGTTCACGCCGTACGGGGACTGCTCGCTCGTGCGCATGGCGAACCTCTACGCCAATGTCGTGCAGCGCGGCGCGGAGGAGGATCTCGCGGAGTGCTTCGCGATGTTGACGACGCGGCCCGCGCGCATCCTGCGCAAGAAAGACTACGGCATCGCGGTCGGCAACCCTGCGGATCTCATCGTCTGGAACGCAGCTTCGCCTGCGCAGACCGTTGCAACGGTCGCGCAGCCCGTGACGGGATACAAGCGCGGCCGGCACCTCTTCACACGCGAGATGCCGGTGTTAAAGCGTCCGGAAGAGTAGGCTTACCCCTTTGCGAGGAGCCGGGCGATACGCGATGCGTCCTCGGTTTTGTCCAGCCCGAGCATCGCGTCGCGGAGTTCCTCAACCTGCGACTTGGGCAGCGCCTTGACGGCGAGTTTCTCGAACTTCTCGACGATCTCCGCCTCGCTCGCAAACTTCTTTTCGCTCCCGCGAGCGGCTTCCACCGTGCGCTTCATCACCGTACCGTCGTTCAGGTGCGCTTCGACGTGCACCATGTGCCGGAACTTCGCTCCCTTGCTCGTGATTTCACGGTCGTGATGGACTTCCACCTTTTCGGCGAGCGCCATGCGCGAGGAATCCGCAACTTTGTCCTCCGTGAACTGATCGACGAAGCAGTCGCCTTCGAGGAGCCAGGTCGCGATGCAATAGGGGAGGTTCAACTGTGCGGAAGTGAGCCCCTGGGGCACGTACTTCCAGCCGACGTGATCCATCGTCACCTGCGAGCCGCGCACCACGATCTTCTTCACGTCCTTGGCGCTGAAGGGACGTTCCTGCTGCATCTCTCGGATCGCGTCGAGCGTCGTGTGGTTGCTGCCGACGCACGCATAGAACTTGAGCGCGACACCCATCGTCTGCCACGTCTCGCCGAATCCTGCAGTCAGCTCCTTCACATTGAAACGGTCGTTCGAGCGCGAGAAAGTGGTGCAGAAGCCGCCGTACTCGCTTTCGAGCACGTTGACGATGCCGGTGAAACCGGCTTCGGCGAGAAGCGCGCCGTAGAGCCCGCTTTGCGACGAGCGCCCGGCGTGCATCCGTTTCACCATCGCCCCGTACTGCGCGGCCATGAGCCCGGCGGCCTGCGTGCCGGCGATGCCGAGCGCGTGCACCGTTTTCTCGGTGTCAAGCCGAAGCCCGCGTGCCGCGCCCGCAGCCGCCGAAAAGACGCCGAGCGTTGCGCCGGAATGCCAGCCCTGGGCGATGTGCTCGGGACCCATGCAGAGACCGACGCGCGGGCCAATTTCGTAGCCCGCCACGGCGGCGGTCAGGAACTCCTTGCCGCTCAGGCCGCGCTTCAATTCAGTGACGGCGACGAGCGCGGGCAGGACCACCGCGCCGACGTGCAGCACGCCGGCGCGGTGCACGTCGTCGAGCTCGAAGCCCTGCACTTGCGTGCCGTTGACGAGCGCTGCATGCGGGGCGGAGAGTTTTTGCGTCGTGCCCCACACCGCGCAGCTGCGCGTTGCGTCGATGTCCGAGAGCCGGTTCTGCAGGATGCGGCTCCATTCGAGGTCCGCGCCGTAGAGCGCGCAGCCGAGCGAGTCGAGCATGAGGAGCTTGATGCGCTCGCGAACTTCCTGTGGGATCGCTTCGTAGCGCAGCTTGGAAACGAACTCCGCGATGCCGCGCGTGTACGGATTATCGGTTTGTGCTTCGTGGCTCATGGCTGTAGTCCTGGAAAACGGAAAGCATTAACGCAAGGGACACAAAGGACACGAAGGCGCAAAGGGAAGCGATAGAAGACCGCGATCGGTAAGCCAAAGCTGCGTTCGAATTTTTTCAACTGTCCTTGCGTCCTTGGGGTCCTTTGCGTCCTTAGTGTTTTACGCCTTTGCGGCAGTGCCGGCGGCAGTGCCCGCCATGCGGCCGAACACCGCGCCGGAGACGAGCCCCGTGCCGCTCGGGTAGTTGAAGTAGAAGAGCCCGCCGACCATCTCGCCCGCGCAGTAGAGGCCGGGGATAGGGTAAAAGTGGACGTCGAGCACCTGGCCGCTCTCCTTGTCGATGCGCAAGCCGCCAAAGGTGAACGTGATGCCGCACGTCGTGGCGTACGCTTCGAAGGGCGGCGTGTCGAGCGGCTGCGCCCAGTTCGACTTGGGCGGATCGATGCCGGCGGTGCACTTGCCGTCCTTGATCGTGTGGTCGAACGGCACGTCCTGGCGCACGGCAACGTTGAACTCGCGCACCGTGTGCAGGAACGCCTGCGCGTCGACGCCTTCGAGCTGGGGCGCAAGCTCCTCCAGCGAATTCGCCGTGACCTTGGTGACGAACTTGATGCGGTACTCGGAGCGCAGGAGGTGCTTCACCTTGGAATCGAATACCTGCCACGCGAACTGTCCCGGCTGCTTCAGCACTTCACCGCCGTACTTGGCGTAGGTAAAGGAGTGGAAGTCCCAGCCTTCATCGACGAAACGCTTGCCATTCGCGTTGATGAGTAGCCCGAAGATGTAGCTGTGCTTCTGGAACTGGTCGCCGACATTCACATCGCCGAACTCCGGCGCGTAGCGGTCCCAACCCGTCGCGTGACAGCCGGACCAGTTGCCGTAAGGCGCAGCGCCGATTTCGAGCGCCATCCGGAGCCCGTCGCCCACGTTGAAGCGCGTGCCGCGCACCTTTGCGAGTTCCCAGCCAGGTCCCAGATAGCGGGTGCGCCATTCGGGGTTCGCCTCGAAGCCGCCGCACGCCAGCACGACGGAACGCGCGCGAAACTCGTCGGCCTTGCCCTGGCGCTTCACGCGCACGCCCCGCACCCGCTCGCCGTCGTAGAGCAGCGATACCGCGCGCGCCTCGTAGTACACGTCGATGCCGGCCTTCTTCGCCGCCCCATCGAGGTACTGGACGAGCCCCGCGCCGCCGCCGGAGACTTCGATCGGCATGCGCCCGAAGAACTTGCGCTTGCCGTTGACGAGGCCCGACTGCCGGCCATAGTTCAGCACGAAGCGCACGCCCTTTGAGCGCAGCCAGGCCATGGTGTCGAGGCTGCGGTTCACGAGCAGCTCCGAGAGATCGGGATCCGTGCGGTAGCTCGTCAGGCGGTAGAGGTCCTCGAGAAACTCCTCGCGCGTGTTGGTGCCGAAGTCGCTCGTTGCGATTTCCTCGTCCGTCACCTCGGTTACGCGTTTGAGATCGTCCACCGAAGCGTAAGCGAAGCGCATCACGCCACCGGCAAACCGGCTGTTGCCGCCCGACTCGTCTTCGGAAGCGGCCTCCAGCATCGCAACGCGCGCACCCTGATCGTGTGCGGCCAGCGCGGCGCACAGCGCGGCATTCCCCTTTCCGACTACGACAACATCGAATTCCTGCATCGGCTTTATTCCTTGATCGAGTGAGCGGGCCGCAATCGATGCAACCGCATCGCGGGAAACGGACAACGACCCGTGATGAAAAAATGGCGCATTTTACCGCACACGCGGTGCGCGGAGCCGCCGGGAAGGCGCTACCTGCCTACGTTTTCCTCATCAACTCGTTCCATCGCTTCGGCAGCGAGACGCGACGGCTCACCGGCGGTCCCTGATCGTGGTTGCCCATGTAACCGCGAGATTGATTGCGCCCCGGATCGCCGGCGACGACGATTCCGGTCATCGTCTCGTGGATGAAGACGCGAATGAGGCGCTCGGGATCGTCCGACTCCGCGTACTCGGGCGGCAGCACGCCGTCAGCGACGAGCTTTTCGAGGTTGAACGTCGGCGTGCTCGTCATGCGCGCATAGTGCGTGGCCTTCGCCGCCGTCACTTTCACGCTCTGGTATAGGTGCCGGCGCACGTCGTCCTTGCTCCATTCGCGCGCGATGACGCGCGCAATCGAGGGCCCGACCACGATCAGCGGATGCCAGTAGCCGCGCTTCATTCCGGTGTGCGACCAGTAGGTGAACGTCGCGCCCATCACGTCGGCGAACTGCTGCACGTGATCGACGGCCCGGGCGCCCGCGCTGTAGGTGGGAGGGCTGATGCAGACGACGCTTCGCACCGTGACCACGTTGTCGCCGGCATCGAAGCCCTGTTCCATCGCATACGTGGGCCAGCCGATCTCGCGCACAGTGTCCTCGTCCTCGGCGAGCGCGACGTTGAAGGTGTAGCCGATCGATCCCTTGTCGCCGGCGCCGGGAGGGATGCGGTAGCCGCAGAGGTTCCTGAGATACAGGCGCACGAAACGGCCGACGCTGGTATTGGCCTGGCGGCCCACGCGCATGACGCCCTGTCCGGAGTTGAAGTCGAGCGCCTTGATGATCGGGCCATTGACGATCACGAGCGGCTCCCACCCCGGAGTGGAACCGGCATGCTCGATGTGGAAGTCGGGATCGGCCATCGCCTCGACGATGGCGACGAGCACCGGCATGTATTCGGGACGGCAGCCGGCCATCACGCCGTTCACCGCGATGCTCAGTATCGTCGCCTCGCGGCTTTCCTGAGGCAGGACGCGGATCACTTCATTCGGAGCGCGGTCGGTAAAGCGCAGGAACGCCTCGACCCGCTCGCGTGTGGGCGGAATGATCGGCAGGCCGTCGGTCCACAACTGCCGGTAGAAGTATTCCTCGATCTCATCCAGCGTTCCGCGCATGACCACCGCACCGGCCGCGGGCTCTGCGGGACCCGCCGGGCGCGACTCCGCGCCCACGGTGAGACCCCGCAATATGCCGGGCGCGAGCGACTCCTCGACCTTGCGCTTCAGCTCCTCTTCGCTGTCCACCATGGGTGTGCCGGGATAGACGCCGAAGGCGAGGGGAAGTCCCAGCCCCTTGGCGACCAGCTCGGCCTGCTTGACGAACCCGCTGCCGATGATGGAGGCAGTCGGGATGCCCAGTCTTTCGACGAGAGCCGCGGCCCGCAGCACGGCGGGCGTGCAGCTTCCTCAGGCGCCGATGCCAACGATCGCCGCGTCGCACCCGTGGGCGCGCAGCTTCGCGGGGAGCTCCGTGCTCACCTTGTCGCCGTGGGGGCCGTAGAAGTTGCCGAATTCGGAATACTCGACGAACTTCGCGCGCGGAAACCGCCGCCGGATGTGATCGCGGATGAGCGGGTAGATCGTCTCGCCGCGGAATATCACGTCCCACAGCTCGCAGATCGTCTTGCCATTGAGATCGGGCAGGCGCGGTGCGCACGCTGCGTCCTGCACGGCGCGGCGCGCGAGCGGCCACAGCACTTCGTAGCGCGCTTCGAGATCGGTGGGCCTGTTCATGGTTTCTCCTTGCTTCCTTTGCTGAATGGATCGTTCGCTGTTCGTGCCGGGCGCGGGATGAAGGCACGCCCTGCTCGCTCACATCCTTGAATCAAAGTGTACCCTTGATCCCGGCGGACTCGATGATGCGGGCGAACTTGGCCGTTTCGCGCTCGAGAAACTCGCGAAACTGCTCAGGCGTGCTCGCGACCATCGTCATGCCTCCCTTGGCGAGCTGCGCTTTGAGTTCCGGCAGCTGCAGGATGCGCGTGACTTCGGCGTTCAGTTTGACGATCGCCTCGCGCGGTGTGCCGGCAGGCACCATCAGGCCGTACCAGTTGGTCATGTCGAATCCCTTCAGCCCGCTTTCCGCGATCGAGGGGATTTCCGGGGCGATCGGCGTGCGTTCAGGCGTCGTCACCCCGAGCGCCCGCAGTTTGCCGGCCTGAATGAGCGGGAGGCTTTGCAGAATGTTCATGAAATAGACAGGAACGCGCCCGGCCAGCACGTCGGCGACCGCGGCGCCGGCTCCGCGGTAGGGGATGTGAAGCATCTTGATGCCGCTCATGGAGCTGAAGAGCTCCGCGCTCAGGTGGGGCAGCGTCCCGGCGCCGGGAGACCCGAAGTTGATATCGCCGGGCTGTTTCTTGGTGAGCACGATCAGGTCCTTCACTGAATTTGCCGGCAGCGACGGGTGCACCACGAGGGTGAGCGGGCCGGCAGCGAGCCGCGATACCGGCACAAGGTCGCGTGCCGGATCGAAGGAGAGCTGCTTGTAGAGACTCGCATAGGCGGCGTAGCCCGCGGGAATGACG
>CAMPGR010000006.1 GCA_946885605.1 uncultured Pseudomonadota bacterium | reverse complement strand
TGCGCGACCTCCTCGCCGATTGCGCACCGGAGCTCCCGCTCGCGGTCGTCGGCGAAGCCGACAGCGGCCGCGCGGCGCTCGCGCTGCTTGGCGGCTGCGGCGCGAACGTGGTGCTGCTTGACGTCCGCATGCCTGAAATGGACGGGATCGAAGTCGCGCAGCATCTGCAGAAGCTCGAGCATCCGCCGGCGGTCGTCTTCACCACGGCATACGATGCTTACGCCATCCGTGCGTTCGAAGTGCACGCCGTCGATTACCTGCTGAAGCCCATTCGCGCCGCGCGTCTCCTCGAAGCGCTGCAGCGCGTGCACACTACCGGCCACCCCACGTCGGACACGCTGCGCGAGCTGCAGCCGCAACCGCGGGCTTTCCTGAGCGCGCAGGAGCGCGGACGGATCCATCTCATTCCGATCGCCGAAGTGATCTACCTCAAGGCGGAGCTCAAGTACGTGACGGTGCGCGACGCCCGCCGCGAGTACCTGGTGGACGAGTCGCTCACCCGGCTCGAGCAGGAGTACGGCGAGCGTTTCGTGCGCGTGCACCGCAACTGCCTCGTGGCCCGCGAGGCGATTCGCGGCTTCGAGCGCGCGGCGGGCGAGGGCGCCGAAGGCAACTGGCTCGTGGTGCTGCATGGCTGCGATGAAAAAATCGCGGTGAGCCGTCGCCAGCAACACATCGTGCGCGAATTCCGCAAGTAGCGCGCATCGGCGGATGCGCCGCCCCGGAGAAGCGCATGGTGCATGCTAGAATCGCCCACGAGCAGGTCCCGCCTTCTCGCATGACGGAGCATCGTTGAGCGCCCCCGCCTCCAACCAGTCGAATCGCCCCATGATCATCGCCTCGCGCGAAAGCGCACTCGCGATGTGGCAGGCCCGCCACGTTCAAGCGCAGATCGAGGCGCTGCATCGCGGAGCGAGGGTTTCGATACTCGGCATGACGACGCAGGGCGACCGCCTCGCCGCGGCCTCGTTGGCGAAGCTCGGCGGCAAAGGCTTGTTCGTGAAGGAACTCGAGGAAGCCCTCGCGCAGGGGCGCGCGGATCTCGCGGTGCATTCGATGAAAGATGTGCCGATGGATCTGCCGCCGGGATTCACGCTGGCCGCGATCCTCGAACGCGCCGACCCGCGCGACGCCTTCGTGTCGCCGCGCCATGGCAGCCTGGGCGAACTGCCGCACGGCGGCCGTGTCGGCACTTCGAGCCTGCGGCGCGAGTGCCAGATCCGAGCCCGCTATCCTCATCTGCGCGTCGAGCCGCTGCGCGGCAACGTCCCCACCAGACTGCGCAAGCTCGACGTGGGCCACTATGACGCAATCATTGTTGCCGCGGCCGGCTTGAAGCGGCTCGGTCTCGAGGATCGCATCACGGCGCTACTGACGCCCGAGGAAAGCGTGCCCGCGCCCGGGCAGGGTGCGCTCGGTCTCGAGTGCCGGGACGAGCGCACCGACGTGAAGGCGCTGCTCGCACCGCTCAATCACGAGCCCACCGCGCTCTGTGTGGCGGCAGAGCGGACGGTCTCCCGCGCGCTTACCGGCAGCTGCAGCGTGCCGCTTGGCGCCTACGCGGAAGTGAGTGGTGCTCGGATGCGGGTGCGCGGATTCGTCGGCGCGCCGGACGGATCGCAGGTGGTGAGCGCGCAGGTGGAAGGCGAGGCCTCCGAGGCGATAGCGCTCGGCCACTCGCTGGCCGGGCAACTGCGCGCGCAAGGCGCGGACGCGATCCTTGCCGCGCTCGAGACCGGAGGCAGGCGCTGAGTGGCAGCGGTGCGCACCTCGGTTGGCCCGCTCGCCGGGCGCTTCATCGTGGTGACGCGGCCCGCGCACCAGGCGGGCACGCTCGCGGACAAGGTGCGGGCCGCGGGCGGCGAGGTGATCCTCTTTCCGGTGATCGAAATCACGGACGCCGAAAGCCTCGAGCCCTTCTACGCGCGGGTCGACCGGCTGGACGAATTCGATATCGCGGTGTTCATCAGTCCCAACGCGGTCAACCGAGCGATGCGTCTCGTCGCTGCGCGGCGCAAGCTCCCGCCGCGTCTCGCCATCGCAGCCGTAGGCGATGCAACGGTGAGGGCGCTCAGGAGCCATGGTGCCGCGACAACTATTTCGCCGGCGCACGGTTTCGACAGCGAAGCGCTCCTTGCCCAGCCCGCGCTTCAGGCCGTAGCCGGAAAGCGCGTCGTGATTTTCCGCGGCCAGGGCGGGCGTGAACTGCTGGGCGATACGCTGCGCGCGCGGGGGGCCGCGGTCGAGTATGCCGAATGCTACCGCCGGCAGGTGCCGCGGCTAGATCCGGCTCCGCTCCTTGACGCATGGGCGCAGGACCGGTTGCACGCCGTGGTGGTGACGAGCAGCGAGGGTCTCGCGAATCTGTTCTCAATGGTAGGCGCGGCGCATGAACAGCGCCTCCGCGCAACGCCGCTATTCGTGCCGCACGCGCGGATCGCGGAGAGCGCCCAGCGGCGCGGCTGCGCGCACGTGGTGACGACCGCAGCGGGGGACGAGGGCCTCTTTACCGGACTGTGCATCCATTTTTCACCGGGCAGGTGAATGTTCGCCGTGTTGCGGCCCCTCGGCGCTTCCTCGCATACTATCGGCGCAATTTGAAGATAACGATTCATGAACGACCCTACACCGAACAAACCCACTGCGGTGACCGAGGAAAGTCGGGAGCCTGCCGCGCCGGCCGCCGACGCGCCGCCCCGGCAGACGGCATTGCCCCGCGTGCTCGGTGTCGTCGCCGCAGTGGCGCTCATCGCGCTTGGATTCGCGGCCTGGCATTGGTATGACAGCCGTAACCGCCTCGACGAGCTTACGCAGAACGTTGCCCGCCGGCTTTCGCAGATCGAAACGCAGGCGAAGGAGAGCCGTTTGCTCGCCGACCAGGCGCGCGAGGCGACCGCTGCCGCTCAGGTGAAGATCGGGGTGCTCGAGAGCCGGCTCGCGGAGTCGCAGAGCCAGCAGATCGCGCTCGAGGCGCTCTACCAGGAGCTTTCGCGCAACCGCGACGAATGGGGCTATGCCGAGATCGAGCAGTCGCTGCTCATCGCCAATCAGCAGCTGCAGCTCGCCGGGAACATCAAGGCGGCGCTGATCGCCCTGCAAAACGCGGAAGCCCGGCTGCAGCACATGGAGCGCCCCCAGCTCATCGGGCTGCGCAAGGCGCTCAGCACGGACATCGAGCGGCTGCGTGCGCTGCCTCACGTGGACATGGTCGGCCTCAGCATCCGGCTCGACAACCTGATTTCCGCGGTCGAACGCCTCCCGCTTGCCACCGAGGTGCGGCCGCCCGCGCCCGCTGTGCAGGCAAGCGCGCGGGAGGAGGACACTGCGTGGCTGCGCCTGGTGCGCGAGGCCTGGGCGGAGCTGAAAGAACTGGTCCGCATCGAGAAGATTGACAAGCCGGAGGTGCCGCTCCTCGCTCCCCCGCAAAGCTACTTCCTGCGCGAGAACCTGAAGCTGCGCCTCATAGGCGCGCGGCTTGCGCTGCTCGGGCGCGACGAGGAGAGCTACAAGACCGACCTCAAGGCGGCGCGCGAGTGGCTGGAGCGCTACTTCGACGTGCGGAACAACGACGTCCAGCACGCGGCGAACGTGCTGCGCAATCTGCACTCGAGCGAGATCACGATCGAAGTGCCCGATATCTCGGCGACGCTCGACGCGCTGCGCGCCTTGCGCCCGGCGCGTGAGCGGGGCGCCTCGGTAGCCCCGTGAGAACCCTCGTCTGGATCGTCGCGCTCTTTGCGCTTGCCGCGGGCCTTGTCGTCGCCGCGCGCTATAACACCGGCTACGCGCTGCTCGTGTCGCCGCCGTACCGGATCGAGCTCTCGCTCAACCTGCTCGCAATCCTGCTCGCCGCCGGCTTCGTTGTCGTTTACCTTCTGGTGCGCACGATCTCCGGGACGATGCGCTTGCCGGTAAGGGTGCAGCGGTACCGGGCTGCAAGGCGCCGCGAGAAAGCGCACGGGAGGCTCGCCGAGGCGCTGCACGAGTTCTTCGCCGGCCGCTATGCGCGCGCGGAGAAAGCGGCGCTCGAATCGATCAGGCTCGGCGAGCAGGCGGGGCTCGCCGCGATGCTTGCGGCACGCGCGGCGCACGCGTTGCGCGCGCACGAGCGTCGCGACGCTTATCTGGCGCAGGCGGCGACGCTCATACCGGAAACGGATGCCGCGCGAATCGCAACGGAAGCCGAGCTCCTGCTCGACGATCGCCGCTATCAGGATGCGCTCGACGCGCTCGGGGCGCTTCCGCGCAAGCACACCGCGGCCCTGAGGTACGAGCTTCGCGCGCAGCAGGCGCTCCGGAACTGGGATCAGGTCCTCGCCCTCATCGGGGAGCTCGAAAAGCGCGGGGTCTTCGATGTCGAACAGGCCGGGCAGATCCGGGTGCGCGCGCAGGTGGAGAGCCTGAAGCGCAAGGCCCATGACGAGCGCACGCTCACGGAGGCGTGGCAGAAGATTCCGGCCCGGGAAAGAAAAGACACGAAGGTTGCGGCCGCGGCGGCGCAGGGCTATATCGCGTTGGGCGTGTGCGGCAAGGCGCACGAGGTGATCGAGCAGAGCCTGGGCGAGAACTGGGACAGCGCGCTCGCCGTGCTCTACGCTGAATGCGACAGCGGCGACACACTGCGACGAATCGAGCGTGCGGAGAACTGGCTCGCGAGGGAGCCGCGCGACGCGGCGCTGCTGCTCGTGCTCGGCCGGCTCTGCGCACGGCAAGAGTTGTGGGGCAAGGCGCAGAGCTACCTCGAGGCGAGCATCGCCATTGAGCCCTCCTGGTCGGCGCATCATGCGCTCGCGCAGCTGCAGGAGAAACTCGGCAATGCCGAGGCGGCGCACAGCCATGCCCGGGAAAGCCTCGCCATCGCCATCGCACAGCTGCGGCAGGTGACGGGCGGCCGGCGCAGAACGCCGCTTTAGAGGAGCGTCAGCTGCCTGGCGCCGCCGGCGTGAACGAGTCCGAGTAGAACTCTTCGTCGGGCAGCTTGCACTGCGTCGTGAAATCCTTGTGCGCCGCTTCCACCATGAGCGGCGAGCCGCAGGCATAAACCTGGTGGCCTGAAAGGTCCGCATAGTCTTCCATCACCGCGCGGTGCACGAAGCCGGTTCGGCCGGTCCATGCGTCTTCCGCACGCGCTTCCGAAAGCACAGGAATGTAGCGCACCCCATGCTCGCGCGCCCAGCGCTCGGCGAGCGCGTTCATGTAGAGGTCGCTACGCACACGCCCGCCCCAGTACAGCGTAATGGGACGGCTGATGCCTTTGTAGAGCGCGTGGTCCACGATCGCCTTGATCGGCGCAAAACCGGTGCCGCTTGCAAGCAGGATGATCGGCTTGTCGCTGTCTTCGCGCAGGAAGAACGTCCCGAGCGGCCCTTCGAACCTCAGGATGTCCTTCTCCTTCATGCGATGGAACACGTAGTCGCTGAACGGGCCGCCGTAGTTCCTCAAGTGGAGCTCGAGGTACGCATCGTCGTGCGGCGGGTTCGCCATGGAGAGGCTGCGGCGCTTTCCGTCCTTCATCAGGATGTCGATGTACTGCCCGGCGAGGAACTGCAGCCGTTCACTGGCCGGCAGCCGCACGTGCAATACCATTACGTCGGGCGCCACGCGCTCCATCTTTTGCACGCGGCAGGGCAGCGTCTTGATCGGAATGTCGCGCACGGCGCTGATTTCCCGGCACTCGATGACGAGGTCGCTGCGCGGCCGGGCCTGGCAGAAGAGCGCGTGGCCGTTTTTCTTTTCGTCGTCGGGCAACGCGTGCTCCTGGTAGACGCCGTAATCGACGCTGCCCTCCAGCACACGGCCCTTGCACGTGCCGCAAGCGCCGTTGCGGCAGCCGTAGGCGATCACGAAACCCTCGCGCAGCGCCGACTCGAGGATGGTCTCATCCTCGTTGGCGCTGAAGCTGTGATTGCTCGGTTTGATGGTGATCCGATGCGACATCTCGTGTTCTGCGTGGCTGCCCGTTCGTGGCCGCGGCGCCCTTGGGCTAAAATTCCCCAATGTGGCAACTATCGGGTTTGGGGTGCGCGCGACGGGCTGGACGCGTGTCGCGGACTTTGGGCAAGATCGCCCCGGCTTGGTTTACGCGGCCAAATTGCCGCAACCTCTTCCGCGTGGCGCCTCGTATCGGGCCGGCGCGTATGGGTTTGCGAGCACGCGCAAAGCCGATCGCGACGCTGATAAATGTGTCAAGTGTACCACAGCCCCCCATCGCGAGCAGGTGCCTGGAGACCCCCTGGACCCGCGGCGCACGATGAATGCGCTTCGCGCCAAGGATCTGCAAGCCGCCCCGACCAGTGCTGCGTAAAATGCATGCGCGGCGTGAATCCAATCCGCCGGAGGCTTCCATGTCCGTAGCAAGCACGGATGCGCTGATCGTCCTCACCAATATGCCGAACAAGGAGAGCGCCACGGCGCTCGCACGCGAGCTCGTCGAGAAGAGGCTCGCCGCCTGTGTCAATGTGCTCGGCGAGATTTCCTCGGTCTATCGCTGGGAGGGACGTGTGGCAACCGAAAGCGAAGTGGCGGTATTGATCAAGACGCAGGAGGCACTCTATGGCCGGGTGGAGGCGGCCATCGTCGCGGTACATCCCTACGAACTTCCCGAGATCGTGGCGGTCCCAGTGCTGCGCGGCTTGCCGGCCTATCTTCAATGGGTGGTTGCGGAGACGACCCCCCCGTGACGCGCTCCTTCATGCGATTGTTGACGCTTCTGTTGCTGGTTTTCTCCTGCGCCGTCCAGGCCGCGGAGCCGGAGTTGCTCGATCCCGAGCAGGCATTCCGCTTCGCGGCGCGTGTCGCGGGTCCCGACGCGCTCGAGGTGCGCTACAGGATCGCGCCCGGCTACTACATGTACCGCGACAAGTTGCGTTTCTCGGTGGAACCCGCGGAAGTGCGGCTCGGTGCACCGCAGCTGCCGTCCGGAATGCACAAGACGGACAAATTCTTCGGCGATGTCGAGATATACCGTGGCGAAGTGCGCATCCTGCTGCCACTCGAATCGCCGGGAACGGCTGCAAAGCTCACGCTCACTGCGATATCGCAGGGATGCGCTGACGCCGGCGTCTGCTACGTGCCCCAGGAACAGAAAGCCGAGTTGAAGCTTGCCGCCTACAGTTCGGGGGCCTTCGCGGCACCCGCCCCCGGCAACGATCCGTCGCCCTTCATCGACGTGCCGGGTCCCGCGCGGCAGGGCGACGATTTCGCCGTCGCGGAGCTTTTCCGCGGCGGTTTCTGGCTCATGGTCGGAAGCTTCTTCGTTTTCGGCCTGCTTCTTTCCTTTACGCCGTGCGTCCTGCCGATGGTGCCCGTGCTTTCCGGCATCATCGCGGGGCGGGGCGGCCGTCTCACCAAGACGCATGGGCTTCTGCTTTCCGCAGTGTATGTGCTCGGCATGGCGATCACGTATGCAGCAGCGGGTGTGGCAGCCGGACTTTCGGGGGCCGTGCTTTCCGCAGCGCTGCAGAATCCGTGGGTGCTCGGCTCGTTCGCCGCGATATTCGTCGTCCTCGCGCTCGCCATGTTGGGCTTTTATGAGCTGCAGCTTCCCGTCGCGCTGCAGACCCGTCTCGCGCAAACCAGCAACCGGTTGCACGGCGGCCATTTCATGGGCGTCTTTTCCATGGGCGTGCTCTCGGCGCTGATCCTCGGGCCGTGCATGGCCGCGCCGCTTGCCGGCGCCTTGCTCTATATAAGCCAGAGCCGAGACGTGGTGTTGGGCGGCTCTGCGCTGTTTGCGATGGCGCTGGGCATGGGTGTTCCGCTCCTCGCGGTGGGCGCTTCGGCCGGCGCGCTCCTGCCGAAGGCCGGCCCGTGGATGGACACCGTCAAGCGCTTCTTTGGCGTGCTGCTGCTCGGTGTTGCCCTGTACATCGTGTCGCCGCTCGTGCCGCAGGTCGTGCAGATGCTGGCATGGGGAGCGCTCCTCATCATGACCGCCATCTACCTGCGCGCGCTCGATCCGCTGCCTCCTGGCGCACAGGGTTTTCAGCGCTTCAGCAAAGGGGTCGGCGTGATCGCGCTGCTTGCCGGGACGGCGTATCTCGTCGGGGCGCTCGCCGGCGGGCGCGACGTGCTCCGGCCGCTGTCGGCCTTGCGCATGGGCGAACGTGCTGCCGTTGAAACGACGACAGTTGCGTTTCAGCGCGTGGACAATCTCCCCGCGCTCGATCAGGCGGTGCAGTCCGCCCAAGGCATGCCCGTGATGCTCGACTTTTACGCCGACTGGTGCGTGACCTGCAAGGAGATGGAACGCTACACGTTCAGCGACGCCGCGGTGCGCGAGCGGCTCGAGCGGATGGTGAAGTTGCAGGCAGACGTGACGGCCGGAACCGACGCGCACGGTATGCTGCTCCGGCGATTTCGTCTCTTTGGGCCGCCGGGCATCGTCTTCTTCGATCGCTCCGGGCGCGAGATTCCAGGGCTGCGCGTGATCGGATTTCAATCCGCCGATCGCTTCGCAGCGGTGCTGGACCAGGTGCTCGCGGTCCAGTGACCCGCAGCCGTCAGCTCCTCCTCGTCGCCGCTGTGGCGATTCTCGCCGCCCTCGCCGGCTTCGCCGCTCATCTCTGGCGCCTTACCGGCGATGCGTCGGGCACGGATGCCATCATGACATTGCGGCTGCCGGATCTCGCTGGCCGCGAGCAGCAGATGGCCCAATGGCGGGGCAAGGTGATGGTGGTGAATTTCTGGGCAACATGGTGCGCCCCGTGCCGGGAAGAAGTGCCGGCGTTCGTGCGACTGCAGGAAAAGTATGGGCCCCGCGGCGCTCAGTTCGTCGGCATCGCCATAGACCAGCGCGACAAGGTGACGAGCTTCGCGCACGAGTTCGGAATCAACTACGCGATCCTGCTCGGTGGAATCGAAGCGATCGACCTCACGCGCCAGGCGGGAAATCGGGTAGGCGCGCTGCCGTTCACGCTGGTGCTCGACCGCGAGGGCGAGATCGTCAGCCGCGAGCTTGGCAAGGTTAAGGAAGCCGATCTGGAGCGGCTGCTTAAGAATCTGCTACCACGCTAAAAATCTCCATTTTCTGCTATTCTCGCGTATCTCCGTGCCTTTCTACCCCAATGGGAGCGGCCTTGGGGTTGCATCGTTACGAACTTGCAAGTGGCGGGCGGGCTGGCTCGCTATTCGCCATAACTTCGGCGAAACCCTGGACAAGTGGCGGCTAATTACGGCAAACTAGCCGCCCTAAAGAAAGAAGCAAGAAAAGGATGTGGCGGCCGCTTACGAGCCGGCTCGCACCATGAAAACCGCCAAGCGCATACTCCTCGTCAACGGACCTAATCTCAACCTGCTGGGAAGCCGAGAGCGCGAGCACTACGGCTCCGCGACGCTGGCGGAAATCGAAGTGCGCCTCATGAAGCAGGCAAAGCAGGCCAAAGCGGAACTCACCGCATTTCAGAGCAATTCCGAGGCCGAGCTGGTGGAGTGCATTCAGCAGGCGGGGCGCGAGGGTATCGAGTTCATTATCATCAATCCAGCGGCGTACACGCATACCAGCGTCGCCATGCGCGATGCGCTGGCGGCCGTCGGAATACCGTTCATCGAGGTCCACCTGTCGAATGTTTTCGCACGCGAGTCTTTTCGCCATCGCTCCTACTTCAGCGATCTCGCCGTGGGAATCATCAGCGGGCTGGGCGCGAAAGGCTACGAGCTTGCGCTGGCCTACGCGCTGCACGCGGACGGGCAGGGCAGGTAGGGAGACCCAATGGATCTGAGGAAGCTCAAGACACTCATCGATCTGGTGCAGCAGTCGGGCATAGCCGAACTCGAGATCACCGAGGGAGAAGAAAAGGTGCGAATCAGCCGCGGCACGCCGGCGCCGCAGGCAACCGTGACGACGAGTGGGCCGGTCACCGGCGTTGTGGCCCCCGGCACACCGCCGGCTATAGCGCCGGAGGCAGCCGCCGGCGCGCCTCCCGTGGCCGAAGGCGAGGTCGTCAAGTCGCCGATGGTCGGGACGTTCTATCGCGCGTCCGCGCCCGGCGCGAAGCCGTTCGTTGAGCTCGGCACGACGGTCAAGGCGGGGGAGACCGTGTGCATCATCGAAGCGATGAAGCTGCTGAACGAAATCGAGTCCGACCACGACGGCGTCGTGAAGGCGATATTGGTCGAGAACGGCCAGCCGGTGGAATACGGCCAGCCGCTCATGATCATCGGCTGACGGAACCATGAGAAGGTTTGACGTGCCTTCCGCCGCTGCCTTGCGCAGTTTGCATTCCTGATGTTCGAAAAGGTGCTTATCGCCAACCGCGGCGAGGTGGCGCTGCGGATCCAGCGCGCGTGCCGCGAAATGGGCATCAAGACGGTCGTCGTCCATTCCGAGGCCGACGCGAACGCGAAATATGTGCGGCTCGCGGATGAATCGGTGTGCATCGGCCCGGCGCCCTCGGCGGGGAGCTACCTCAACATACCGGCCATCATCAGCGCGGCCGAGGTGACCGACGCAGAAGCGATCCATCCCGGTTACGGCTTCCTCGCGGAGAATGCCGATTTCGCGGAGCGCGTCGAACAAAGCGGCTTCGTCTTCATCGGCCCGAGCCCCCAGACCATACGGCTCATGGGCGACAAGGTGAGCGCGAAGAACGCCATGAAGAAGGCCGGCGTGCCGGTGGTGCCCGGCATGGACGAAGCGCTGCCGGAAGAGCCCAAGGAGATCGTTCGTATCGCGCGCAGCATCGGCTACCCGCTCATCATCAAGTCGGCGGGCGGCGGCGGCGGGCGCGGCATGCGCATCGTCCATACCGAGGCAGCGCTCCTCAATGCGGTCCAAACCACCCGCACGGAAGCGCAGGCGGCCTTCGGCAATCCTGCGGTCTACATCGAGAAGTTTCTGGAGAATCCGCGCCATATCGAAGTCCAGGTGATCGCGGACAAGCACAAGAACGCGCTTCATCTCGGCGACCGCGACTGCTCGATGCAGCGGCGCCACCAGAAGGTGATCGAGGAGGCGCCGGCGCCGCTGCTGCCCTCGCGCGCACGGCTGCGCATCGCAGAGCGCTGCGCGGAGGCGTGCCGCAGGATCGGTTACACGGGAGCCGGCACGTTCGAATTCCTGTACGAGAACGACGAGTTCTACTTCATCGAGATGAATACCCGGTTGCAGGTCGAGCATCCGGTCACCGAGATGGTTACCGGGCTCGATATCGTGCAGCTGCAGATACGCATTGCGGCCGGGGAGAAGCTCCCCTTGAAGCAGCGCGACGTGCAGGTGAAGGGCCACGCCATCGAGTGTCGAATCAACGCCGAGGACCCCTACAAGTTCACGCCGTCCCCGGGGCGCATCACCTCGCTCCACATGCCGGGCGGTCCCGGCATCCGGGTCGATACCCACGCCTACAACGGCTATCTCGTGCCGCCGTATTACGACTCGCTGCTCGGGAAGATCATCGCGTATGGCGACACGCGGGAGCAGGCGCTCGAGCGCCTGCATATCGCGCTATCGGAGACGGCGATCGAGGGCATACGGACCAATCTGCCGCTGCATCAGGAGCTGCTGCACGATGCGGCGTTCCGGCGCGGCGGCACGAGCATCCATTACCTCGAAGGAAAGCTCGCGCAGATGGCGCGGGAGGAGTAATTTCAGGCACGATGCCTTGGCTCGCCGTCGTGCTGGAGGTCGATGCCGCAATCGCGGAGCGGTTGGGCGATGCGCTGCTCGAGGCGGGCGCGCTCGCTGTCGACGTGACCGACGCGGCGGCCGGAACCACGCACGAATCGCCGCTCTATTCAGGAGCCGCCGCGCAGCCCGCGGCCGCGTGGCCGCGCCAGCGCCTGCGGGCGCTCTTTCCGCCGGAGGTGCATCCGGGCGCGATCCTCGAGGAGGCCTCGCGATCGTCGGACGTGGCTCCGGGGATTCCTTATCACGTCGAGCCGGTCGATGATCGCGACTGGGTGCGCGAGAGCCAGCGGCAATTCGCTCCCATCCAGGTTTCTGCGCGGCTGTGGATCGTGCCGAGCTGGCACACGCCTCCGCACCCCGAGGCGCTCAATATCGTGCTCGACCCGGGTCTCGCTTTCGGCACCGGCACACATCCGAGCACGCGACTGTGCCTGCGATGGCTGGAAGCGCACGTGCGCGGGGGTGAAACGGCAATCGATTTCGGCTGTGGATCGGGAATCCTCGCCATCGCCGCGCTCAAGCTCGGCGCGCGGGCCGTGCGAGCGGTGGATATCGACGAGCAGGCGGTGGTTGCGGCACGGCACAACGCTATGCAAAATCGGGTGGACGGGCTCGTCTGCAGTCACGATGCGGGAGAAGAGCCCGCACAACTTGTCGTCGCCAACATCCTCGCCCGTCCGTTGATCGTGCTTGCGCCGCTGCTCACCAAGCTAACCGCGCCGGGCGGGCGAATTTCGCTTTCCGGCATCCTTGCCGAGCAGGCGGATGACGTTCGCGCCGCCTATGCCGACGGATTCATGATGGATGAGATCGAGCATGAGGAGGGCTGGGCGATGCTGGGTGGCGTGCGGAAGGACCGGTGAGGCACACGATGTCGCTGGTGACACGCTGCCCGGCCTGCTCGACGCTCTTCCGCGTCGCGGCTCAACAGCTGCAGGCGCGGCAGGGCACGGTGCGCTGCGGCCGTTGCACGGCGGTGTTCGACGGGTTCAAGGATCTTGCGAGCTTGCCGGAGCTGCCGGCCCACGAGATTCAAAGCACGCCAGGACAAGAACCGCGAACACCTGCGGCGCCGGGTCCGGCAACACGGTCGACGCCCGCACCACCGCCGCCCGCGATACCGCCCGTGCCGCCGGGGTTCCGGTTTGCAGCAGCCCACGCGCTGCCGCGTGCGGAAACGGCGCAGCCGAACGTCTCGGCGGAATCCGCGTCACCAAGGCCCGCGCCGCGCGTCGAACACGGCGCGAGCGCATCGCCCCCACTCGGCGCCGACGCGCTATTTCTGCAGCAGGCGCATGCCGCGCGCCGCCGGGGGCTCCGGGCCTGGACGTTCGGCAGCGTGCTTCTCGTCGTGACGCTGGCTGCACAGGCGGCCTATTTCTACCGCGGCGACCTCGCGGCACACTATCGTCCGCTCAAGCCTGTCGTTGTCGGCATGTGCGAGGCGCTCGACTGCGAGGTGCCGCTGCCACAGCGCCCGCGGCTCATCAACATCGAAGCTTCGGATCTGCAGAGCATCGATCCGTCGCGGCCGGGGCTGATCGAGCTCACCGCCACGCTCCGCAATCATGCCGACTACGACCTGGCCTACCCCGCGCTCGATCTCGTCCTCACGGATACGCGCGAGCACACGCTCGCGCGACGCGTATTCCTGCCGCACGAATACCTCGAGCCCCCGCGCGACGCGGACGCGGGCTTTCCTGCCAAAGCCGAGATCACCGTCCGCCTCGATCTCGATACAGGCGATCTGAACGCGGCAGGTTTCCGTCTCGATCTCCTGCCTGCCCTATCACGCTGAGAAGTCCGCACATGGCCGACGCGCTGCGCGCCACATCGCTGAACGCTCTACATCGCGCCGCCGGCGCGAAGATGGTGCCGTTCGCCGGTTGGGACATGCCCCTGCATTACGGCTCTCAGATCGTGGAGCACCACGCCGTGCGGCACGATGCCGGCATGTTCGATGTCTCGCACATGCTTGCCGTCGACGTCCTGGGCAACGCGGCACGTGATTTCCTGCGCCACGTGCTCGCCAATGACGTGGCAAAACTGCGCGAGCCGGGCAAGGCGCTTTATTCGTGCATGCTGAACCCCGACGGCGGGGTGCTCGACGATCTCATCGTGTATCACCTCGCCCCGGAACGCTTTCGCGTCGTCGTCAATGCTGCAGCCGCCGAGAAGGACCGCGCGTGGCTCGAGGCGCAAAGAGCCGAGCGCGCCGCGGCGGTGGAGATCGCGCCGCGCCGGGAGCTTGCGCTGATCGCGGTGCAGGGCCCCCATGCGCGCGAGAAAACCTGGCGTGCACTGCCGCAAGTGCGGGAGGCGACCGCGCCGCTTCAACCCTTCCATGCGGCAGAAGTGGACAAGATGTTCTTCTCGCGCACGGGATACACGGGCGAAGACGGATTCGAGATCGTGCTTCCCGGCGAGCGGGCGGCGGATGTATGGAGGGCCTTGTGCACGCAAGGCGTGCGACCTGCGGGACTGGGCGCCCGGGACACGCTGCGCTTGGAGGCCGGGATGAACCTCTACGGGCAGGACATGGACGAAACGGTGACGCCGTTCGAGTCGGGACTCGGGTGGACGGTCGATCTCGCGCCGCCACGGGATTTCATCGGCAAGGCGGCACTCGTTCGCCGGGCGCCTCGCAACCATTTTGTGGGGCTGCTGCTCCTCGAACGCGGTGTCATGCGCGCGCACCAGCCGCTGCGCCATGCCGCCGGAGCGGGCGTTGTGACGAGCGGCGGCTTTTCGCCCACCATGGAGCGCTCGATCGCGCTCGCCCGAGTGCCGGATGGGGTGGCGCCGGGGGAGACCGTCGAAGTCGGCCTACGCGACAAGTGGCTGCCCGCACGGGTGGTGAAGCTGCCGTTCGTCCGCCATGGGACAATACGTGTCAAGGTGTGATATGCGACCTGATGAACGGGGAGAACGATGACGACGCCTGATGACCTCAGATACACGAGCAGCCACGAGTGGGCGCGACAGGAAGCGGACGGCACCGTGACGATCGGCATCACGTTTCACGCGCAGGAAATGCTGGGCGACGTGGTCTTCGTCGAAAGCCCGGCGGTGGGCCGCAAGCTGAAACAGGGCGAGGAGTGCGGCGTCATCGAATCGGTGAAGGCGGCCGCCGACATCTACGCGCCCGTCGCTGGTGAAGTGGTTGCCGCCAATACCGAGCTCGCGGACGCGCCGGAGAAAGTGAACCAGGATCCCTACGGCGCATGGATGTTCAGGATCAGGCCGGACGATCCCGCGGAGCTTGCGAGCCTGCTCGACGCAGCGGCGTACCGCAAGATGGCCGAGGCCGAGAAGCACTGAAGCGCGATCGTATGCCCTTCATCCCGCACACCGAGGAGGATGTCCGCGCGATGCTGGCGGTGATCGGTGTCGCGTCCATCGACGAACTCTTCGACGAGATCCCGCCGGCGGTGCGCAGCGACTCGCCGCTGCAACTGCCCTCCGGCGCAAGCGAGATGGAGATCGCGCGCCTGATGCGCGAGCGGGCCGAACGCGACGGCACCTATCTCAACTTCATCGGCGCGGGCGCCTACGAGCACCACATTCCGGCAGCGGTGTGGCAGATCGCAACGCGCGGTGAATTCTATTCCTCCTATACGCCGTATCAGGCGGAGGCAAGCCAGGGCACGCTGCAGACGCTTTACGAGTACCAGAGCATGATGGCATCGCTGCTCGCAATGGACGTGACCAATGCGAGCCTCTACGACGGCGCCTCCGCGCTGGCCGAAGCGGCGCTCATGGCGGTGCGCCTGCATGGAGGTGGAAAGCGCATCCTCGTGCCGCGCAGCGTTCATCCGGCATGGCGCAAAGTCGCAAGGACCATCTCGCGCAACCAGGGGATCGAGCTCTGCGAAGTCCCCTATGACGCGGAGCGGGGGCACATCACCGCCGGGACGCTCGAAAGCTGTAGGACAGAGGACGCAGCGGCGCTCGTCATACCGCTGCCCAATTTTTTCGGCGTGCTCGAAGCGGTGGACGAGCTCGTGGCGTGGGCGCATGCCCGCGGCATGCTCGCCATCGCGGCAGTGAATCCTACGGCGCTTGCGTTGCTCAAGCCCCCGGGCGAGTGGGGCGCGCGTGGCGCCGACATCGCAGTCGGTGAAGGCCAGCCGCTCGGCGTGCCGCTCGCGAGCGGCGGTCCCTATTTCGGTTTCATGGCATGCCGCAAAAGCCTCGTGCGCCAGATGCCCGGCCGGCTCGTCGGCGCGACGCGGGACGCCGACGGGCGGCGCGGCTACACGCTCACGCTGCAGGCGCGCGAGCAGCATATCCGCCGATCGAAGGCGACTTCGAACATCTGCACCAACCAGGGGCTGATGGTCACGGCCGCCACGCTCTACATGGCCCTGCTCGGGCCTGCGGGTCTCGCGGCGGTCGCGCGCGCGTGCCATGCCAATGCGCTGGAGTTGCGCGACATGCTGTGCGCGATCGACGGTATGGAGCAGGTCTTCAGCGCGCCCCTGTTTCACGAATTCGTGGTTCGGCTCAATACGCCGGCCGCGCCCGTATTGCACGCCCTCAAGGCGCAGGGCATACTGGGCGGCCTCGATCTCTCGATCGAGTATCCGGAACTCGGTCAATCGCTCCTCGTATGCACGACCGAAACGAAGAGCGAGCGGGATTTGAAGCACTACTCCGAGAACATGGCGCGCATCATGGGCAAGCACTATCGACCGGCGCCGTGTGCGCTCAAAACATCACTCTAACCCGATGGAGGCTGGAACAGCATGGCGAACGTAACGCTCGGCGGTAACCCGATCGGTGTTGCAGGAAATCTTCCCGCGAAAGGCGCTGCCGCCCCCGATTTCACTTTGACCAGCAAGGACTTGAAGGACGTGAGCCTCAAGGACTTCGCGGGCAAGCGCAAGGTGCTCAACATCGTCCCGAGCCTCGATACGCCGGTGTGCGCCAAATCGACGCGCATTTTCAACGAGCGCGCAAGCAGCATGCCGAATACCGCCGTGCTCGTGATCTCGGCGGACCTGCCCTTCGCCATGAACCGCTTCTGCGGGGCGGAGGGCATCAACAACGTGGTGCCGCTCTCGACCGTCCGCGGCCGCGACTTTCACGCAAAGTATGGTGTGGACATCACCGACGGCCCGCTGAAAGGGTTGACCGCGCGCGCCGTCGTGGTGCTGGACGAGAACAATTGCGTGCTGCATTCCCAGCTCGTATCGGAGATCAAGAACGAGCCGGATTACGACGGGGCGCTCGCTGCGCTGAAGTAGATGCTGATCTTCGAGCGGTCGCGGCCCGGGCGCCGTAACGCGAGCCAGGCGCCGCGCCGCCCGGGAGAGCGCGCGGCGATACCGCAGCATTTTCTGCGCACGCGGCCGCCGCGCCTGCCCGAAGTGTCCGAGCTGGATGCCGTACGACACTACACGAGCCTGTCGCAGAAGAACTTCTCGATCGACACGCACTTCTACCCGCTCGGCTCGTGCACCATGAAATACAACCCGCGGGCGTGCAACGCAGCCGCGATGCTGCCGCAGTTCCTCGCGCGCCACCCGGCCGCGCCGGATGACACGGGGCAGGGGTTCCTCGCCTGCATGTTCGAGCTGCAGGAAATGCTGAAGGAAGTGACCGGCATGGCGGCCGTGAGCCTCGCGCCGATGGCCGGCGCGCAGGGCGAATTCGCCGGCGTGGCGATGATCCGCGCCTATCACGATTCGCGCGGGGACACCGCGCGGCGCGAGATCCTGGTGCCCGATGCCGCGCACGGCACCAACCCGGCCACCGCCGTCATGTGCGGCTACACGGTGCGCGAGATTCGCACCGGCGCGGACGGCAACGTTGACCTTGCGGCACTCGCTGCGGCGGTCGGCCCGCAGACTGCGGGACTCATGCTCACCAACCCGTCCACGCTCGGTGTTTTCGAGAAAAGCATCGTCGAGATGGCGGAAACCGTGCACCGCGCGGGCGGACTCCTCTATTACGACGGCGCGAACCTCAATGCGATTCTGGGCCGCGTGAAGCCGGCCGATATGAAATTCGATGCGATCCATATCAATCTGCACAAGACGTTCTCGACGCCGCACGGCGGAGGCGGGCCGGGCGCAGGGCCGGTGGGCGTCTCATCGCGGCTCGCGCCGTTCCTGCCGCTGCCGATCGTGGCGCAGCATAAGGACGAATATCGGCTCCTCGATGAAAACGACGTGCCGCTTTCCATCGGCCGGCTCGCCGCGCACCTGGGAAATGCCGGCGTGCTGCTGCGCGCGTATGTTTATGCGCGCCTCCTCGGCGCTGAAGGCATGCGCCGGGTTGCCGATTTCGCCACGCTCAATGCGAACTATCTCATGGTGGAGTTGAAGCGCGCCGGTTTCGATGTCGCTTATCCCGCGCGCCGGGCGAGCCACGAATTCATCGTCACGCTAAAGCGCCTGAAGGACGAAACCGGCGTCTCGGCGATGGACGTGGCGAAGCGCCTCCTCGACAAAGGCTTTCATGCGCCGACGAGCTATTTTCCGCTGCTCGTTCCCGAGTGCCTGCTGATCGAGCCTACGGAAACGGAGTCCAAGGAGACGCTCGACGCGTTTGTGGCGGCGATGAAAGAGATCCTCGTCGAAGCGCGCGAGAACCCCGGACTCGTGAAGAGCGCGCCGCACACGACCCCGGTGAAGCGCCTGGATGACGTCAAGGCCGCGCGCGATCTCGATCTCGCATGGCGGCCTTCGGATCACACAGCTGGTTGATTTGCGCCGCCCGTTCCTCGGCGATTTCGCTTACCGCTTGAGGGCGTCGCGGATTTCGCGCAGCAACGCGATTTCTTCGGGAGGCGGCGGCGGGGCGGCCGCCTTTTCCTCCTCTGTCCGACGCAGCCGGTTGATCGCGCGGATCAGCAGGAACACCGCGAACGCGATGATCAGAAAGCTGATCACCTGATTGATGAACAGCCCGTAGTTGAAGGTGACCGCCCCCGCCTTTTGCGCCGCATCCACCGTGAGGTGTGGTCCCGGTGTGGTGCCCTGCTTGAGCACGATGAAGAGGTTGGAGAAGTCGACTTTGCCGAGGACCAGGCCGATCGGCGGCATGATGACGTCCTTCACCAGCGAATCCACGATCTTGCCGAACGCGGCGCCGATGATGATGCCCACCGCCATGTCGACGACATTGCCGCGCATCGCGAACTCCTTGAACTCCTTGAACATGTCGAACCTCCTTCGTGCGTTGAGGGGCAGGTGAGCGGCTATAATCTTACACCGACCCGACACGCATCGTTATGAGGACCCTCATCTGCGGATCGATCGCCTATGACACCATAATGGTGTTTCGCGATCGCTTCAGAAATCACATCCTGCCGGATCAGCTGCACATCCTGAACGTCGCCTTTCTCGTGCCCGACATGCGCCGGGAGTTCGGAGGCTGCGCCGGCAACATCGCCTACTCGCTCGGCATGCTCGGCGGCGAGCCGCTCATCATGGCCACCGTCGGCGACGACTGCGAGCCTTACGCGCGCCGCTTGGAAGCGCTGCAACTCTCCCAGCAGCACGTGAGGCGGATCCCGGGCACGTACACCGCACAGGCCTTCATCACCACCGATCTGGATGACAACCAGATCACCGCGTTCCATCCCGGGGCGATGAACCACTCCCACGAGAATCACGTATACGACGCGCGCGGTGTCACGCTCGGCATCATCGCTCCCGACGGGCGCGACGGCATGTTGCAGCACGCGCAGGAATTCTACGCATCGGGCATACCTTACGTGTTCGATCCGGGGCAGGGGTTACCGATGTTCCTAGGCCCGGAGCTGCTCGAATTCGTGCGCATGGCGGATTACGTCACGGTGAACGACTATGAAGGCAGGATGCTGCAGGAGCGCACCGGGGCAACGCTCGAGCAGCTTGCGCAGCAGGTGACGGCATTCGTGGTGACGCTCGGTGCGCGCGGCGCGCTCATCCGCGTCGGCGGCCGCGAATTCGAGATCCCGAGCATCAAGCCCGAAAAAGTGGTGGATCCGACCGGTTGCGGGGATGCGTTTCGTGCGGGCCTGCTCTATGGCATCGCGGCCGGGCTCGACTGGCCGCTCGCCGGAAGGCTCGCGTCGTTACTCGGCGGCCTCAAGATCGCGTGCCGCGGCGGCCAGAATCACCGTTTCACGCGCGAAGAGATCGGCGTGCGCTTCAAGGAGAGCTTCGGCATCGCGCTCTGGTAGCGCCCTCAGTCCTCGCCCGCCTTGCCGAGCAGTTCGCTGCAGTCGCAGTGCGCGATGTGGCGGTCTTCGAGACGCAGCGCGGTCAGCTTGCGCCCCCAGACGCAGCCCGTATCGAGGGCGATCACGTCCGGCCGGACGAGCAGCCCGAGCGCCGCCCAGTGACCCACGAGGAGCGTCGTGTCGCGGCTTGCGCGGTGCGGCACGTCGAACCAGGGCAGATATCCTGGCGGCGCGTTTTCCAGCCCGCCCTTGTGGGAGAACTCCATCACACCTTCGGGCGTGCAGAGCCGCAGTCTGGTCATGGCGTTGATGATGACGCGCAGCCGATCGAAGCCGCGAAGGCTCTCGTCCCAGCGGTCGGGAGTGTTGCCATACATGTGACGGAGCAATTCGCGCCAGCGCTCTCCACGCAGAGCCTGCTCCACTTCACCGGCGAGGGCGAGCGCTTGCGCGACGCTCCATTGCGGAAGAAGACCGGCGTGCACTATCGCAGCGCCTCCCGCCGCGTGCATCATCTTCCGATGACGCAGCCAGTGCAGGAGTTCATCGCGATCCGGGGCGGCGAGTATGTCGCCGAATGTGTCGGAGGCGTGCGGGCGCTTGATGCCCTCCGCCACGACGAGGAGCGCGAGATCGTGATTGCCGAGCACGGTAACCGCCCTTTCGCCGAGTGCGTTGACGAAGCGCACCACGGCAAGCGACTGCGGGCCGCGGTTCACGAGGTCGCCGACGAACCACAGGCTGTCGCGCGGAGGGTCGAAGCGGATCGCGTCGAGCAGGCGCAGCAGTTGATCATGACAACCCTGCACGTCCCCGATCACGTAGGTGCTCATGCGTGCGCCGCTTTCATTCATCGCTGCAAAAGAAAAAGGCGCAGAGCGCCTGCGCCTCGCCATGGAAACTCGCGCGTTATTTCGCCTGGCTCACCATGTAGTCCACCGCCGCCTTGACGTCGGCGTCCGGGAGGGAAGGATTTCCGCCCTTCGGCGGCATCGCACCCTTGCCCTTCAACGCGCTCGCATAGAGCGTCTCCATCCCGGACTGGATGCGCGGCGCCCACGCCGCCTTGTCGCCTAAGCGCGGAGCGCCCGCAACGCCGGCTGCATGGCAGGCCGCGCACGCGCTGTCGTACACCGACTTTCCTTTGCCCGTATCGGCGGGCGCGGCCCCGGCGGGTGCGGGCGCCTTTGCGATGGCTTGCGGCTTCGGTGCGGGAGGCGGCGTCGCCTGCTTCGCCGCCGCGAGCTTCGCTTCCCGTTCCTCCTTGCTCATGACGACGACTTCGCCCACCGGCTTGAGGCGCTTCGCGATCGCCTCCTCGCTCATACCCGGATTGGCGGTCTCGGGCTCGACGCTCATCGTCGCAAGTTTCGCGATCAGGGCGATGACGACGATCGGGACAGCGAACGCGAGGCCGATAACGACGAGCAACTGCTTGGGCGTCTTGACGGGGGAAGAATGCTCCTCGACGTGTATCTCCTCGCTCATCGCGGAATCCTGCGCGTAAAAAGGCGCTCATTATAGCGGCAAGGCTTTTCTCGGTAAAACCTTGATCCTCAAGTCCTCCTTACGTGCGCGCCGTGCTAGAATCGGTGGACGCCACGCGCCCGTAGCTCAGTTGGATAGAGTGTCGGTCTCCGAAGCCGAAGGTCGTGGGTTCGACTCCCGCCGGGCGCGCCAACACACTTGAGAACGTTACGTTCTCGTAGCGTTTCCTGCCTGTTTGTGGTCCTGGTAATCATGGGCGTGTCCGGCTCCGGGAAGACGACCGTTGCATCCTTATTGGCCGAACTGCTGAAATGCGACTTCGCAGAGGGAGACTCGTTCCATCCCGCTGCGAACGTGGACAAGATGGCCCGCGGGGTTCCGCTTACGGACGAAGACCGCAGGCCCTGGCTGCAAGCTATCGCGGCTTGGATAGATGTGACGCGACGCGCGGGACGTTGTGGAATTGTGACGTGCTCGGCGTTGAAGAAAAGCTATAGGGACATCGTTATCGGATCGCGCCCGGACGTGCGGCTCGTTTACCTCAAGGGGGACGCGAACCTCATCAGGCAGCGCCTTTCCAGGAGAAAAGGGCATTTCATGCCGCCGGCGCTTCTGGAAAGCCAGCTCGAGGCGCTGGAAGAGCCGGGACCCGACGAGAAACCGATCGTGGTGCGGATTGACGCTGAACCAAGGGCAATTGCGAAGCGTATCCTCGCGATGCTGTAGCGGTCATGACAGGCTGTTGCGCACCGCGTCGGTGCCAACGACACTGCGCGGTTCTAGTTCCCGTCCTGCTTGCCGGTCTTCGCTCCGTCGTACTTGATGGCGAGGGTCTTCAGGGTGTACTCGACGCCGCCCGGAATCACGCGGTACTCGGGGAACGGGTAAGCGTAGAAATACGGGCGCGGATAGAACGGGGAATAGAACGGGGAATAGAACGGCGTAAAGAAAGGATCATAGAGGACCACTGGCGGCCGCACCGTCTTGTCGACTTCGAGACGGATCAGTGCGTCGGCGCCGAGCTCCCTTGCCTTCTCGCGCGCGTGCTGCCACAGCTCCGCTTCCGTGTCGCCCACCATGCCGCGCGTTTCAAGAAGGGCGATCGGGATATACGGCCGCTTCGGCTTCTCCAGCAGTATCTCGACGTTTTCTGTCGGGGGGAACTTGAGCTCCGGCACGAGCGGCACGACTTCGGTCGAGACCGTGGCGCACCCCCCGATGAAAACCGCGGCCGCGACTATGCTGGCGGCGTAGCATCTTAGGGCAGGCATCGCAGCTTAGAGTGCGCGCCGGCACGGTATGGTTCCCGCCGTGGCGCTCGCGGGCACGTACGCGGATAATGCCGGCTCCGGCAGCCCACCGCCTGCGTCAGCCCCGAATGCTAAAGACCACGCCGTTTCACGCGCGCACTGCGCCGCTTTGCCTGAGCCATGCGTGGCGGCGCTGGGCGGGGTACGTGGTGGCGAGCGCCTACGAACTTACGCACGAGCGCGAGTACCACGCGATACGCAGCACGGCGGCGCTCTTCGACATATCGCCTCTCTACAAGTACAGGGTGCGGGGGAGGGACGCGGCACGGCTGCTCGATCGCGTTGCGACGCGCGACGTGTGGCGCGCGCAAGTGGGTCAGGTGCTTTATACGCCGTGGTGCGATTCCGCGGGAAAAGTGCTCGACGATGGCACGATTGCCCGCCTCGACAGCGAAACGTTCCGCATCACGTGCGCGGAGCCCAACCTGCGGTGGCTGGAAGAGAACGCCCATCGCATGGAGGTCGTTATCGAGGACGTATCCGAATCGACAGCCGCGCTCGCTCTACAAGGGCCGGCCTCCCGCGCAATCCTGCAACAGCTTGCAGACGTGGATCTCTCAGCGGTTCGGTACTTCGGAATCACGGCCGCAGCGCTCCGCGGCATCCCGGCCACGCTTTCACGCACCGGCTATACGGGCGACCTCGGTTTCGAATTGTGGCTGCGCGCGGAGGACGCGGTTTCCGTCTGGGATGCGTTGATGGCGGCGGGTGCCGACTACGGCATCACCCCGGCCGGCATGCTCGCGCTCGACATCGCGCGCATCGAAGCCGGCCTCATGCTGATCGACGTCGATTACGTGCCGGCCCGCAAGGCGCTGATCGCCAGCCAGACGTCCTCGCCGTTCGAGCTCGATCTCGGTTGGGCGGTGAATCTGGGAAAGCCCGATTTCGTCGGCAGGGCGGCCCTTGCGGCCGAGGCCGGGCGCGGCCCGCAATGGCAATTCGTCGGTATCGAGGTCGACTGGAATGCCCTCGAAAGGCTCTACGCCGAGGTCGGGCTCGCGCCGCAGCTCCCGCACACCGCCTGGCGCACGAGCGTGCCGCTGTACGCCGGCGGAGAACAGGTGGGCTATGCAACGAGCGGAACCTGGTCGCCGCTCCTCAAGCGATACATCGCGCTCGCGCACGTGCGCGAGCGCTGGGCGCGACCCGGAACGGCGCTCGAAATGGAAGTGACGGTGGAGCATCGCAGGCGGCGGGCGGCCGCGCGCATCGCGCAAAAGCCCTTCTTCAACCCCGAGCGTAAGCGCGCGTAGGCATGGCCGCTCCCTACGACGCGATCGTGATCGGCGGCGGCCATAACGGGCTCGTGTGCGCCGCCTATCTCGCCCGGGCGGGGCGGCGTGTGCTCGTGCTCGAGCGGCGCGAGCAAGTGGGCGGCGCAGCCGTCACCGAGGAGGTTTACCCGGGATTCCGGTTTTCGATGTTTTCCTACGTCGTGAGCCTGCTTCGCCCCGAGATCGTTCGCGATCTCGATCTGCCGCGCCACGGGCTGCATATCCTGCCGCTCGAGAGCACGCTCACTCCGCTTCCCAGCGGGGACTATCTCGCGCAGTGGAACGACCACGACCAGAATCGCCGGGAGCTTGCCCGCCACTCCCTGCGCGATGCGGAGGCGTACGATGATTTTGGCCGCCTGCTCCACGAGATGGCGCGCGCGGTGAAGCCCTTCCTCGGCATGCCGGCGCGCGACCCGGCTTCGCTCAAGCCCCGTGATCTGCTCGACGTTGCGCGGCTCGCGCGTTACTTCCGCAGCCTAGGAACGGAGAAGTATCACGCGCTCTCGAAGCTGCTCACGATGAGCGCAGCCGATTATCTCGACGAGTGGTTCGAGACCGATGCGCTGAAAGCGACGAAATCCGCGAGCGGCATCATCGGCACGCTCCTCGGCCCGCGCTCGCCCGGCACGGCATACGTGCTGCTGCATCACTACATGGGCGAGATCGATGGCGTATTCCGCGCCTGGGGCTTCGCGAAGGGCGGCAACGGCTCGGTGAGCGCCGCCATTGCGCGCGCGGCGCGCGCGGCGGGCGCGGAGATCCGCACCGGTGCGCCGGTCGCGCGCGTGGCTCTCTCGAACGGCAACGCGCGCGGCGTGATTCTCGAGAGCGGCGAGGAGATCGGGGCGAAGGTGGTGGTATCGGGTGCGGATCCGCGCCGGACCTTTCTCACGCTCGTCGGCGCAGCACACCTGCCAGCCGACTTCGTCGAGTCGATCGAGCGCTATCGTTTCCGCGGCGCTTCGGGGAAGGTCAATCTCGCATTGAGCGAGCCGCCGAACTTCACCTGCCTGCCGGGCGCGGGCCCGCATCTGCGCGGCGCGATTTCAATCAGTCCCAGCGTCGATTACCTCGAGCGCGCCTACGACGATGGCAAGTACGGCGAATTTTCGCGCCGGCCCTACATGGACATCGTCATACCGTCCATGATCGATCCGGAAATGGCGCCGCCGGGCAAACACGTCATGTCGATATTCGTGCAGTACGCCCCGTATCAGCTGAACGGCGGTTGGACCGACGCGCGGCGCGAAGCGTTCGGCGATACGGTGATCGACACGCTCGCGGAGTACGCGCCGAATATCAAATCCGCGATCCTGCATCGCCAGGTGATCACGCCCGCGGACATCGAGCGCATCGTCGGCTTGAGCGAGGGCAACATCTTCCAGGGCGAGCTCACCTTGCAGCAGATGTTCTTCCTGCGGCCCGTGCCGCAGTGGTCGCGCTATCGCACCCCGATACGCGCGCTCTACCAGTGCGGCTCGGGCACGCATCCCGGCGGCGGCGTCATGGGCGCCTCCGGCCGGCTTGCCGCCCGCACTATCTTGCGCGACGCGGCCGTATGAAGACGGTGGTGATCGGCGCGGGCGCCAACGAACTCGTTGCCGCGCACTACCTCGCGCGGGCCGGTCACGAGGTGATCGTGCTCGAGGAGCACGATGCGCCGCGCGACGAAGTCATGCTCGACAGCGGCTGGATATCGCCGCGCATCGTGCGTGACTTGGGATTGCATACCGGAGCCGGTGCGTCACCCGCTCTTGCGCTGTATCGGCCGGATCCGTGGGCGACGGCGGTGCTCGGCGACGGCGGCCGGCTCGAGCTCTGGAACGATCCGGGCCGCTCGGTAGCGTCAATCCGGCGACTCAGCGCGCGCGATGCCGCGCGATGGCCGCAATTCTGCGCGCAGATGAGCGCTCTCGCGCGAATACTGGAAAGCCTTTACGTCGCACCCCCGCCGGACCTGCTTGCGCGGGACGTGGGCGAGCTTGCGCGCCTCGCCGGGATTGCCTTTGGGATGCGGCGGCTGGGACGTCAGAATATGGAAGCGTTGATGCGGCTTCTGCCGATGGCGGTCTCCGACCTCCTCGATGACTGGTTCGAGTCCGACGTGCTGAAAGGCGTCCTTGCAGGCACGGGCATCATGCACCTCTGCCAGGGGCCGCGCTCGGGCGGAACGGCGTTTCGCCTCCTCCATCATCACGTCGGCAATGCGACGGGCGTATTCCGACCGCTCCGCTCCAATCTGCGTCGCGTGCTGGAAGCGCGTCCCGGCATCGCATTACGGCGCGCTGCGCCGGCCGCGCGCATCACAGTGCGGCAGGGCCATGTGGCCGGCGTGGTGCTTGCAAGCGGAGAGGAAATCGCCGCGCGGCTCGTCGTGTGCGGCGCCGACCCCCGGCGCACGCTGCTCGACCGGGTGGACGCGGGTGCGCTTGCGCCGGAATTTACGCGTGCCGTCCGTCATATTCGAAGCCGCGGCGTCGTGGCGCGCGTGAACCTTGTACTCGAGCGCGCGCCGCAGTTCGGCACGCTCGTGCTCGCCCCCTCGCTCGATTATCTCGAGCGCGCTTACGATGACGCCAAATACGGCCGCATATCCGAGCGGCCTTACATGGAAGCGCGTGCGGCAGGGAGCGATGGGGCGAACGCGCATTACGTGGAGGTCGATGTGCAGTATGCGCCCTATGCGCTCGCTGACGGGACATGGGATGAGACGCGGCGGCATACGCTCGCGCAGCGCGCCGTCGAGATGTTGGGTGCTGCGATGCCCGGCTTCGCTGAGGCGGTGACCGCCGCGGAGGTGTTGACGCCGCGGGATCTGGAAGCACGCTACGGGTTTCCGGAGGGCCAGCCGCATCATGCGGAGCTCGCGCTCGATCAGTCGTTCTGGATGCGTCCGCTGCCGGGGTGGGCCTCGTACCGCTCGCCGATCGCCGGGCTGTACTTTTGCGGGCCGGGGACGCACCCGGGCGGCGCGATCGGCGGGGCAGCGGGGGCCAACGCCGCGCGTATCGTGCTGAAGGACCTGCACCGCAGCGGGAAGGGCTGAGATGCGCACGTGCGATCCACGGTGCCCTCAATATGGACTCGCGCTCGCCGCCCTCGGGCTTCTCTTCACGCTTCAAGCATGCGGCGAACGCGGTGCCAGACTGCCGCCCCTCGGCAATGCAGACGTCATCGTCGCTTTCGGAGACAGCCTGACTCATCGCACCGGCGCCGCGGAGCACGAGAGCTACCCTGCGGTGCTCGCCGGGCTCATCCGCCGCAAGGTTATAGGGGCGGGCGTTCCGGGGGAGGTGACCGCGCAGGCCCTTGAGCGCCTTCCGGAAGTCATCGAAGAGCATCGCCCGCGGCTCGTGATCGTCTGTATCGGCGGCAACGACATGCTGCGGCGGTTGAGCATGAAGGAAGCGCGCACCAACCTGCGCGCCATCATCAAGACGCTCACGGACCGGAGCATCGACGTTGTCCTGATCGGTGTGGCGCAGCCTGCGCTGCTCTCGAGCCCGCCCGAGTTCTATGGCGAGCTCGCCCGCGAATTCGCGATTCTCTACGAAAGCGAGATCCTGAAGACCGTGCTCTACGACGCGGAAATGAAGGCGGACCCGATACATCCGAACGCGCGCGGCTACCGGCGGGTGGCGGAAGCGCTGGCGGGGCGCTTACGCGAGGCGGGGGCGATTTGACCGGCTCCCGTTCGGCGGTGCGGCTCACGCTCACGATGTGCGCCGCCGAAACGCTCTCCATGACGGGATTCGCCGCTTACACGACGCTGCTTCCGGTCCTGCAGCGCGAATGGGGCTTGTCCAATTCCGAAGCGGGGCTCATCAGCGGCGTGTATTTCGCGGGGTACGTGGCGGCCACCCCGGTGTTGACGAGCCTCACCGACCGCTTCGATTCGCGCCATATCTACCTTTTTGCCTGCTTCCTGTCGTTTCTCGGTGCCGTAGGTTTCACTTTGTTTGCGAGCGGCCTCGCCAGCGCGCTCGTGTTCCAGTTTCTGATCGGAGCAGGGCTCGGCGGCAGCTACATGCCCGGGCTCAAGATGCTCGCCGATCATCTGGAAGGCGCGGTGCAGTCGCGTTCGGTGGGTTTCTATACCGCGAGCTTCGGGGTCGGCTCGACGCTCTCCATATTCGTCTGCGGATTGCTCGGCGCCGCGTATGGCTGGCAGTGGGCGTTCGCTTACGGCGCGGCGGGTCCGCTGCTCGCCGCCGCCCTGGTGAATTTCGGCATGCCGCCCGGCCGCACGCGGGCGGCCACTTCCCCAGCCCCGGCGCTCCTCGACTTCCGGCCGGTGCTACGCAACCGGCGCACACTGACCTACATCGTCGGCTACTCGACGCACAACTACGAGCTTTTCGGCCAGCGTTCGTGGATGGTCGCTTTCCTCGTCTATTGCGCGTCGCTCCAGCCTGCCGATGCGCCGATGCTATTCAGCGCGGCGACGCTCGCCTCGATCATCAATCTGCTCGGACCGGTCATGAGCGTAACGGGGAACGAGCTCGCGATACGCTACGGACGCACGCGAGTCATCTTCACCTTCATGACGGCGTCGGGCTTGATGGCGTGCGTGCTGGGTTACACCGCTGCGCTCCCGTGGACGCTCGTATTCGTGCTGATGTGCCTGCACTACGGGCTCATGCTCGGGGATTCGGCGGCGCTCACCTCCGGCGCCATCGCTTCCGCGCATCCCGATGAACGCGGTGCGACGATGGCGGTCTACTCGTTTTCCGGGTTCAGCGCGGCCTTTCTTGCGCCGCTCGTATTCGGCGCAGTGCTCGACGTTGCGGGCGGCAATCGAAGCCTTGCCGCGTGGGGGCTCGCGTTTGCCAGCATCGGGATCTTCGGCGCGCTCGCGCCGGTCGCGAGAGAGTTTTATCTGCGCCGCCGCTGAAGCCCGTGCACCGTTGCAGGAGCGTTCAGTAGGGTGGATACCGCAGAAGGCATACGCAGAATCGGCTTCAAACGCTGGTACGAACGGCAGCTCATCGAAAGCCACGTCTATTTCGTGACCGCTTTCCTGAGCCTCATCCTTGTCGTCGCGGGTTTCGAAGGCTACAGCGCAAGCGCGGAGGGTTTTTCGCGGCTTTATATGCTGACACTGATCGTGGGTGGCATCGTGTTATGCGCCTGGTCTTTCCGACGCTACCAGTTCATGCTTGCTCGCGCCGTGCGCGCCGCCGAGCGCTCGACCTGCAGCAAATGCGCGACCTATGGCGTGCTCGACGTGGTCGGCGGTGCGCTGGAACCGCAAGGCTCCGCGCGATTCACGGTGCGCTGCTGCAAATGCGGACACGAGTGGTCCATGGAATGAGGAAGGAAGCGCATGCCGCGTGGCGCGCCTTGCATCATCGTGCGCCGGTGTAGAACTGCGGCCAGCGCTCGCGTACCGCCTCCGAATCGTCCTTGTAGACGTGACAGGCGTTCAGCTGATACGGCTTTTTCGCGAGCGCCGATGAGGCGTTGCGCGCCTCGCGGGCCCGTCCCGTTGCCTGGAACGCCGTGGTGCCGATCGGCCCCAACAGCTCCACGAGGTGCGTGCAGCCCCGTACGCCGCCCAGCAGTTCCAGCGTCTTGCGCCGCCAGCCGGGTCCTATCGTAAGCCCGATCAGCGCCTTGAAGTTGGGAGTAATCGCGCCGCAGTGCGGGTAAGGCCCTTGCTCCGTCGCCGCTTCGGCATCCCGCACTTTCATGTCGAGGTCGATGGTGAGCCGCAGCCACATGTCGTGCACGGGCTCACCGGGCTGGCGCTCGCGCCCGCCGTGGCGCCGCGTGTGGATGTGGGTCTTGGCATCGACGAGATGCGCTTCGATGTCCCACAGGCCGTCCTCGCGCTCATAGCCCCAGCATTCGATCCTGCGGGTATGCACGAGCTTACGGGATGCGGGACTTGTCAACGGCATACGGACTCCGGAACTTTTGTGGTGTGAGCGAATTCAGGGGGCGCGGCGCCGGGCGAGCAGCGCACGGGCCGCGCGCGAGTGCGTAGGGCGGTCAAGGACACCACAGATGTACTCCCCGGCATCGATCAACTTGTCGATGTTCACCCCGGTGTCGATGCCGAGACCGTTCAAGAGGTAGACCACATCCTCGGTGGCGACGTTACCCGTGGCGCCTTTTGCGTACGGACAGCCGCCCAGCCCCGCGACCGAGCTGTCAAATGTTGTGACGCCGCACTCGAGCGCAGCATAGATATTGGTGAGCGCCTGCCCGTACGTGTCGTGGAAATGCCCGGCAAGCCGCTCCGCGGGGATGTATCGCATCACCGCCTCGAGCACGGCACGCGTGGCGCCTGCCGTGCCGACGCCGATCGTGTCGGCGATGGTGATCTCGTAACAACCCATTGCGTCGAGCTCGCGCGCCACGCGCACGACCGCCTCCGGCTCGACTTCGCCCTCGTAGGGGCAGCCCAGGCAGACCGAGATATCGCCCCGCACTTTCAGTCCCGTGGCAAGAGCGGCTTTGCACACTTCCGAAAAGCGCGCCAATCCCTCGGCGATCGAGCAGTTCGTGTTGCGGCGGGAGAAAGTTTCCGTCGCGGCGCCGAACACGACGACCTCTTCGGCGCGGGCTGCGATCGCCGCATCGAGCCCCTTCATGTTCGGCACGAGCACCGGATAGGATACGCCCGGCCTGCGGCGGATGCCGGCCATCACTTCGGCGTTGTCCGCCATTTGCGGCACCCACTTCGGCGATACGAAGGCCGTCGTCTCGATCACCGGCAAGCCGGCGTCCTGCAGCCGGTGTATGAGCTCGATCTTGACGTCGGCCGCAACCGGCGTTGCCTCATTCTGGAGCCCGTCGCGCGGGCCGACTTCGACGAGCTTGACCTGTCTGGCGGCGATCACTTGATTGTCGAACCCGGTTTACGTTTCACCCACGACGGTTTGCGCTTTTCCAGGAACGCGGACAGGCCTTCCTGCGCTTCCGGCGTCGCGCGGATCGCGGCGATGCGGCGCGCGGTTTCCTCCACGATCTGGGCGCCGATCGGCGCATGCGCACTGATGGGGATCAACTTCTTGATCGCGCTCACGGCGTTGGGTCCGCTCGTACCGAGTTGCGCGAGCACATTGTTCACGCTGGACTCGAGTTCCTCCGATCCCACCGCTTCGTGCACGAGGCCGATGCGCTGAGCTTCCACGGCGTCGAACTCCTCCCCCGTCAGCATATAACGTCGGGCCATGCGCTCGCCGATCGCGGCGATGACGTAGGGACTGATCATTGCCGGGATGACGCCTATCTTCACCTCGGACAGGCGGAAGGTTGCATCGCGCGAGGCAAGTGCGATATCGCATGCGGCAACGAGCCCGCAGCCGCCCCCGCGAACCGCACCGTGCACGCATGCCACCGTGGGCTTGTCCAGGCTGTAGAGCGCGTGCAACATGCGCGCCGTTTGCTGCGCCGCTTCGAAATTCTGCTCGGGCGTGCAGCTCACGCTTTCTTTCATGTGCTCGATGTCCGCTCCGGCACAGAAGCTTTTGCCTGCGCCGCGGAGAACGAGCGACCGCACCTCGGGCTCGCGCGCGAGACGCTCGAGCGTCGCCGTGAGCGTGGCCACCATCTCCGGATCGAACGCGTTGTGCACGTCCGGCCGGTTGAGCGTGACGCGCGCATTACCGGCCTCGTCGATATGGAGTAGGGCTCTTTCGCTCATGCGGTCGTTTCGGGACGGCGGAACCGATCAGCGCGCGATTATACGCGTCGTTGCCGATCGCTTTCACATTCGGAACACGCCGAAGGTGGTTTTCTCCATCGGCGCATGCGCGCTCACCGAGAGCGCGTGCGCGAGCACGCCGCGCGTGGCGGCGGGATTGATCACGCCGTCGTCCCAGAGCCGCGCACTCGCATACCACGCGCTCGACTGCCGCGCATACTGCTCGACGATCGGCGTCTTGAAAGCGATTTCCTCCTCGGCGCTCCACGCCACACCGCGCTCCTGCAAGGCTTCGCGCTTGACCTGTGCCAGGACGTTGGCCGCCTGCTCGCCGCCCATCACCGCGATGCGTGCGTTGGGCCAGGACCAAAGGAAGCGTGGGCCGAATGCCCGCCCGCACATGCCGTAATTGCCTGCGCCGTAGCTGCCGCCGATGATGATGGTGTACTTGGGCACGTTCGCGCACGCAATGGCGGTCACCATCTTCGCCCCGTCCTTCGCGATGCCGCCTGCTTCGTACTTGGTGCCGACCATGAAGCCGCTGATGTTCTGCAGGAAGACGAGCGGGATGCCGCGCTGGCAGCAGAGCTGTACGAAATGCGTAGCCTTGAGCGCCGATTCTGAAAACAGTATCCCGTTGTTCGCTACGATGCCGACGGGAAAGCCATCGAGGTGCGCGAATCCGCACACGAGCGTGGCGCCGTAGCGGCTTCTGAATTCATCGAATTCGCTCGCGTCCACGAGGCGGGCGACGATCTCCCGCACGTCGAACGGCGTGCGAGGGTTGGGCGGGATGATGCCGTAGAGCTCCTCAGGGTCGTACGCCGGCGCGCGTGGGGTTCGCCGTTCGAGGGATTCCTGTGCGGGGTGATTGAAGTGCGCGATCGCGCGCCGCGCGAGCTCGAGCGCGTGGCGATCGTCTTCGGCAAGATGGTCCGCGACGCCGGAGATGCGCGTATGGACATCCGCTCCCCCCAGCGCTTCCGCGGTCACCGTTTCGCCCGTTGCTGCTTTCACAAGCGGCGGCCCCGCGAGAAAAATCGTGCCCTGGTCACGGACGATGATCGTCTCGTCCGACATGGCGGGCACGTAGGCGCCGCCCGCGGTGCACGATCCCATCACCACCGCGATCTGGGGGACGCCGAGCGCGGAAAGCTGCGCCTGGTTGTAGAAAATGCGCCCGAAATGATCACGGTCCGGGAATACTTCGTCCTGGCGCGGCAGATAAGCGCCACCCGAGTCGACGAGGTAAATGCACGGGAGCCGGTTCTCGAGCGCGATCTGCTGCGCCCGCAAATGCTTCTTCACCGTGAGCGGGAAATACGTTCCGCCTTTGACGGTCGCATCATTGGCAATGACCACGCAATCGCGCCCGGCCACCCGCCCTACGCCGGTCACGATCCCTGCCGCGGGAACGGGCTCTTCATACACTTCGCAAGCGGCAAGCGGCGACAGCTCGAGCCACGGCGCGTCGGCATCCAGCAGCGCGGCGATACGCTCGCGCACCGGAAGCTTGCCGCGCGCGCAGTGCCGCGCACGCACCGCTTCGCCGCCGCCGTCCGCTTGAGCGGCGAGCCGCGCGTTGAGATCGGCAACCATCGCCCGCATCGCCTGGGCCGCCGACCGGAACGCCTCCGATTGCGGCTTCAGGCGCGACTGAATGAGCCCCATGGCGTCAGAGACGCTGCAGTTCCGCGCGATAGCGCTTCAGCATGTCCTCGTCGAAGCACGCGAACAGGATTTGCTCGAAGCCCGGCTCGCGCGCGAGTGCGTCCGCGCATTCGCGCACCGCGATCCGTACCGCATCGCCCACCGGATAGCGGTAGGCGCCGCAACTGATCGCCGGAAAGGCGATGGTCTTGACACCGTGCTGCGCTGCAAGCGCAAGGCTTTTCCGGTAACAAGACGCCAGCAGTTCCGGCTCGCGCTGGCGCCCGCCGTGCCACACGGGACCGACGGTATGGATCACGTATTTCGCTGGGAGGCGGTAGCCTTGTGTGATACGCGCCTCACCCGTTGGACAGCCTCCGATGGTCCGGCACTCCTGCAGCAGTTCAGGGCCCGCCGCGCGATGGATCGCGCCGTCGACACCGCCGCCGCCGAGAAGGCTCGAATTCGCCGCGTTCACGATGGCAGCGACCTTGAGCTCGACGATATTCGCGAGCCGTGCTTCGAGTTTGTCCTGCATAGAGCCTCCGTTCGATGGATTACCACCCGCCGGTGGCGAGCCACTTTTCGACCTGATCCAGACGATCGGAACCCCAGAACGGCTCGCCATCGATCACGATGTACGGGGACCCGAATACGCCGCGCGCGATGGCAACGTCGACTTCGCTTTTCAGTCGCTCTTTCACCGCCGGGTCACTGAGCGCGGCGAGCAGCGCGGCACGGTCGATACCCAGTCTCGAAGCGACGTCTGCCGTGACCTCGGGACTCGATATGTCGCGGTCTTCCGCGAAATAGGCGCGATAGAGCGCCTGCGCAAGCTTTACCGCGAGCGCGCGGTCGGCGTCCTGGACCCAATAGAAGGCGCGGCTCGCCGCCTGGGTCGCCACCGGAAATTTGCTCGGAAAGGTGAACGGAACTTCAAAAAGCCGTGCCGAGCGCGCGAGGTCGTGCCTGGCGTAGTCGCCCTTCAGTGGAATCGTAGGAAGCGGCTGCTGGCGGGTCACCTTGAACACCGCTCCGAGCAGGATCGGCCGCCACGCGACCTCGCGCCCATGTTTTGCAGCGATACGGTCGATCTGCGTGCTCGCGAAATAGCCATAGGGCGAGGAGAAATCGAAATAGAAGTCGATCGGGTCCGCCATGCCGCTTCCTTGCTCAATAACGCGTGATGCCATCGGTTACTGCCAACGCTCCAGCGCATCGGCAGTTGCATGTCCGCCGCCGCCGTACAGGCTCCCGATCGCCATGAAAAAATATATGAACTTCCGTTACTTGAGGTAAATGTTAGCGCTCACTGCGTTTCCGCGAACAACTCGCGGCCGATGAGCCATCGCCGGATCTCCGAAGTACCGGCCCCGATCTCGTAGAGCTTCGCGTCGCGCAGCAGCCGTGCGGCCGGCGACTCGTTTAGATAGCCTGCACCGCCCAGCGTCTGGATTGCCTCCAGCGCCATCCAGGTCGCTCGCTCCGCCGTATACAGTATGGCACCCGCAGCATCCTTGCGCGTGATGCGACCTGCGTCGCAGGCGCGGCCGACGACATAGACGTAGGCGCGGCAGGCCGAGAAGGTCGTGTACATGTCCGCGAGCTTGCCCTGGATCAGCTGGAACTCCCCGATCGGCTGGCCGAACTGCCGGCGCTCGTGCACGTATGGCAGCACCGTCTCGAGGCAGGCGTGCATGATACCGAGCGGTCCGCCCGCCAGTACCGCGCGCTCGTAGTCGAGTCCGCTCATCAGGACTTCCACGCCGCCGCCGACGGAACCGAGCACGTTGTCGGCCGGGACCTCGCAGTCCCGGAATACGAGTTCGCACGTGTTCGAGCCGCGCATGCCGAGCTTGTCGAGCTTCGCTCCGGTGGAGAACCCCGGGTAGCGGCGCTCGACGATGAAGGCCGTGATGCCACGCGACGCGCTTGCGCTATCCGTCTTCGCATAGACCACGAGCACGTCGGCGTCCGGCCCATTGGTGATCCACATCTTGCTGCCGTTGAACACATACCGGTCCCCCCGCCGTTCCGCGCGCAACCGCATGCCGACCACGTCGGAACCGGCCTCAGGCTCGCTCATCGCGAGCGCGCCGACGTGCTCGCCCGACACGAGCTTCGGCAGGTAGCGCGCTTTCTGTTGCGCGCTGCCATTCCGGTATATCTGATTGACGCAGAGGTTCGAGTGGGCGCCGTAGGAAAGACCTACCGCTGCCGACGCGCGGCTGATTTCCTCCACGGCGACGATGTGGGCGAGGTAGCCGAAGTTCGCGCCTCCGTAAGTCTCGTCCACCGTGATGCCCAGAAGGCCGCACGCGCCGAGCTTCCGCCACAGGTCCGGGGGGAATTCGTTCGCCCGGTCGATCGCGGCGGCGCGCGGCGAGATCTCCCGTTCCGAGAACTTCCGGACCGTCTCCCGCAACACTTCCAGCGGTTCGCCCAAGCCGAAATCGAGAGCGGGAAGCAACGAGTTACCTTTACGTTAACGTATCGTTACGCAGCCTGTTCCGTCTCGCTGCTGTCAACTTCCACGAGCAGACGCCGGCATTGGCCCGTGAAAAAGTTCACTTCGTTCAGCATGACCTCGATGTCTTCGCGCTGCTGCTCGAGGAGGGCGCGCCGCCTCTCGAGTTTCGCCAGGAACTCCCGGAGCTGCCGCTTTTCGTCGCGCGCGAGGTCGTAGAGCTCGAAGAGCTCGCGGATTTCATTCAGCGAGAACCCGAGCCGCTTTCCCCGTAAGGCGAGCTTGAGTCGCACGCGATCGCGATGGCTGAAAATGCGACTCGTGCCTTCCCGGCGCGGGCTCAGCAATCCCTGCTCCTCGTAATGCCGAATGGTGCGAGTGGTCACTGCGAATTCCTGGGCGAGCTCCGAGATGGTGTAGGTACGGGTCGGTGCCATTGTGCCCTGCAATATAAGCGTGTAATATCCGGTTGACACGTTATAGTTTCGTTTTACGTAAACGTCAAGCAAGATGAACCTCGCGCGCGAGCCCATTGGGGCTTCGATCGAGTATCCGTTTGGCACCGCGCCCTCGCCGGGTGCTGCGATGAACGTCGCACCGGGCGTCTTGTGGTTGCGCATGCCGTTGCCCTTCACCCTGGACCACATCAATCTTTGGGCCATCGAGGACGGCGTGGGCTGGACGCTCGTCGATTGCGGTATCGCGGACGATGCCACACGGTCTCTGTGGTCCGGGATCTTTGACGCAACGCTTGGCGGGCGGCCTCTTTGCCGGCTCGTGGTTACGCATTGCCATCCGGACCATATCGGTCTCGCACATTGGCTATGCGGCCGATTCGATCTCCAGCCATGGATGACGGAGTCCGAATTTCTGCACGCGCATGCCGTTTACCACCGCGTCGCCGGCACGGATTTCTCCCTTCTCCTTGCCTGGTGTCGCGAGAACGGACTCCAGGACGAGCGGCTCGCGCGCTTTGGTTCCGGCGAGGACCACTACCGCAAGGGTGTGCCCGATCTCCCTAGTGCTTTCCGGCGCATCGAGGACGGGGAAGCGCTCGCGATCGGCGGGCGCGCGTGGCGTGTGATCGTGGGGCACGGCCACTCGCCGGAACACGCGGCGCTTTACTGCGAGGAGCTCGGGGTGGTCATCGCGGGCGACATGCTGCTTCCCCGCATTAGCACCAACGTGAGCGTCTGGCCGGCACAGCCGGACGGCGATCCGCTCGGGCAGTTCCTGCGTTCGCTCGCCGTCTTCGAAGCGCTGCCCGACGACACGCTCGTCCTTCCATCGCATGGCCTGCCGTTCCGCGGCGCGGCCCGGCGCGTGGCCGAATTGCGCGCGCACCACCGCTCGCGCCTCGACAAGCTCGAGGCCCTGTGCGCCGCGCCGCGCACCGCGGCCGAAGTGCTGCCGGAGCTCTTCCCCCGCAAGCTCGACGCGCATCACGTCGTCTTCGCACTGGGCGAGACGATTGCCCATCTCAATCATCTTATGCACCGCGGCGTGCTCGAGCGCGTGAGCGCCGGCGCCTCACGGCGCTATCTGCGCCGCGCAATTTAATACAGGTAACTGCATCATGGCCGTAACCAGACCAGACGACATTCAAGCGGGCGATACGCCGACGTTGGCGCGGCTCTACGAAGAGATCGCGAAGAAGAGCGGGCGCTTGCTCACCGCCCACCTCACCCATTCCGCCAACGGCACGGCGCTCCCGTACCGCGACGAACTCGGTATCGCGAAAGCCTTCTTCGAAGCCTGGAGCAAAGTGCTGACGGACCCCTTCCGGATCGCCGAAGCGCAGGCGAAGCTCTGGAGAGATTACATGGCGCTGTGGCAGAACACGATGCTCCGGATGCTGGGACACGACGCGAAACCGGTGGTCGAGCCGGCCGAGGGCGACCGCCGCTTCGGCCACGAGGACTGGCAGCAGAGCTTCTTGCACGACTACATCAAGCAGTCATACCTCATCACCGCGCGGCATCTGCATCAGACGCTCGCCAATGCCCAAGGGCTCGACGAGAAGACGGCGAAGAAGGTGGACTTCTATACGCGCCAGTACATCGACGCGCTCTCACCGTCGAATTTTCTCCTCACCAATCCGGAAGTGCTGCGCGAGACGGTCGCCTCGGGGGGGCAGAACCTGGTCAAGGGACTGAATAATCTTCTCAAAGATCTGGCGCGCGGCAACGGCGCCCAGCTGCGCGTGAAAATGACCGACACGGAAGCGTTCCGGCTCGGTGAGAACATCGCGGTCACGCCGGGCAAGGTCGTGTATCAGAACGATCTCCTGCAGCTCATCCAGTACGCCCCGCGCACGGAGAAGGTCTACGCGCGCCCGCTCCTCATCATCCCGCCGTGGATTAACAAGTACTACATCCTCGATCTGCGCGAGAAGAACTCCTTCATCCGCTGGGCGGTGGAGCAGGGCCACACGGTATTCGTGATTTCATGGGTGAATCCGGACAAGCGGCTTGCGCACAAGGGCTTCGATGATTACCTCGTGGAAGGCGCACTCGCTGCGCTGAAAGCGGTGGAGCGGGCGACGGGCCAGCCGGACGCTAACGTGATCGGCTACTGCCTGGGCGGCACGCTGCTTGCCTCCACGCTCGCATGGCTCGCCGCGAAGAAGGAAAACCGCATCCACAGCGCGACGTTTTTCGTCTCGATGATCGATTTCGAGGAGCCCGGGGAGCTCGAAGTGTTCATCGACGAGGGCCAGCTTGCGGCGCTCGAGGCGCGCATGGCGAAGCGCGGCTACCTCGATGGCTCCGAGATGGCGACCACCTTCAACATGCTGCGGGCGAACGACCTCATCTGGTCCTTCGTCGTGAACAACTATCTCCTCGGCAAGGACCCGTTTCCTTTCGATCTGCTGTACTGGAACTCGGACTCGACGCGTATGCCGGCGGCGATGCACAGATTCTACCTGCGCAACATGTATCTCAAGAACCTGCTCCGCAAGCCGGGCGCGATCAAGCTTGCCGGTGTCCCCATAGACGTCACCCGGGTCGAGACGCCTGCGTATTTCGTATCCACCATCGAAGACCATATCGCGCCATGGAAATCCACCTACGCCGGCGCGAGGCTCCTCAGGGGCCCGGTGCGTTTCGTGCTCGGCGGATCGGGGCATATTGCGGGAATCATCAATCCTCCCGCCGCCAACAAGTACTGCTATTGGACCCATGACGGACTGCCGGAGAGCCCGGACAAGTGGCTGAAGAAGGCTACGCAACATCCCGGCTCGTGGTGGACCGACTGGGGCAACTGGATCGCCGAACGCGGCGGCGACCAGGTGCCGGCGCATATCCCGGGCAAAGGCCGTTTGAAGGCGATCGAAGACGCGCCGGGAAGTTACGTTAGAATGCAAGCCGACACCAAATAGAAGGCGGGTGCTGGAGGCCCGCCTCGGAGGAGCGGGCGATGAAGGCAGGCATTGCGGTCTCTGCTGCACTTCTCCTGGTCGGCGCGACGCTCGCCGAGGCGCAGAACGCCAGCTACCCGTCGCGTCCGGTGCGCATCATCGTGCCCTTTGCCGCGGGCGGAAACGTCGACCTCGTTGCGCGCGCGGTCGCACAACCTCTCGCCCAGAGCCTGGGGCAGCAGGTGATCGTGGACAATCGCCCGGGCGCGAGCGGTCTTCTCGGCACGCATCTCGTCGCCAAATCATCCCCCGACGGCTACACGCTGCTCGCCATGGCCAACACTTTCGCCGTGGTGCCTTCGCTCGTGTCGAACCCCGGGTACGACCCGTTGAAGGACTTCGCCGCCGTCTCCCTCACCTGCCGCGTGCCGCAGGTCCTCGTCGTGAATCCCGCGCTGCCGGTGCGGTCGGTGCGGGAACTGGTCGCGCTCGCCAAGGCCCGCCCCGGCGAAATCTCGTACGCCTCGGCCGGCACGGGGGGCACCGGGCACATGGCGGCCGAGCTCTTCAATCGGCACGCCCGCGTGAAGATGCTCCACGTGCCGTACAAAGGGAATGCGCAGGCCATCGTCGATGTCATCAGCGGACAGGTCGCGATGATGTTCGATCAGGTGAGCACCTCCGCGCCGCATATCCGCGCGGGCAAGCTCCGGGCGCTCGCCGTGACGAGCCTCGAGCGCTCGCCGCTCTTTCCCCATCTTCCCACGATAGACGAGTCCGGCGTGCGCGGCTTCGAAGACATCACGTTCAACGGACTCGTCGCGCCTGCCGGCACGCCGCGCGAGGTCGTCACGCGGCTGCATGCCGAAGTGGCCAAAGCGGTTCGCGTGCCGGAACTTCACAAGCGGTTCCTCGAGCGCGGCGTCGAGCTTGCCGCGAGCGCTTCTCCCGATGATTTCGCCGCGTATATCCGCGCGGAATTCCTGAAGAAGGCGAAGCTCGCGCGCGAGGCCGGGATCAAGGTCGAGTGATGAGGTGCGCGACGCGCGTATCGCTCGCGCGCATGGGCCGATCGAAGGCGCTGTGGATGGCGCGTTGGTTCCGCTACAGGTAGATCGGATGCAAGCCGGCGGACTTACTTTTCTCGTCACGGGCGGCGGCTCCGGTCTCGGCGCTGCGACCGCGCGCCATCGGCGGAAGCGGGCGCGCGTATCGTCATCGCCGATCTGAACGAGGAAGCCGGACAGCGAATTGCCGGGGAACTCGGCGCGTCCGCCCTCTTCGTGCGCACCGATGTCTCCGACGAAGCCGCTGTCGCCGCCGCCGTCGATGCCGCGCTCCAGCGCTTCGGCGCGCTGCACGGCGCGATAAGCTGCGCGGGCGTCGCGCTGGCCGAGCGCCTGCTCGGGCGCGGCGGCCTGCACCGCCTCGATTCCTTCGTTCGCGTAATGAATGTCAACGTCATCGGAACATTCAACGTGATGCGCTTTGCCGCGCAGGCCATGGAAAGGAACGCCCCCGCCGCACACGGAGAGCGCGGCGTTGTCATCAATACCGCGTCCATCGCCGCCTTCGAAGGCCAGACCGGGCAGGTGGCCTACAGTGCAGCGAAGGCGGGCATTGTCGGCATGACGCTGCCCGCAGCGCGCGAACTCGCGCACGCCGCCATACGCGTGATGACGATTGCGCCGGGCGTATTCGAAACACCGATGATGGAAAGCATGAGCGCGGAAGTGCGCGCCTCGCTTGGCGCGCAGGTTCCGTTTCCTCCTCGCCTCGGCGCGCCCGCGGAATTTGCGACGCTCGTGCTCCACATCATCGAGAATCCCATGTTGAACGGTGAAGTGATTCGTCTCGACGGTGCATTGCGCATGGCAGCGAAGTGACGAACTTCGAACGCACCTTGCGCGTTCACTGCGCTGCAGCATGCGCGATGCGTGAAAGTGCGGTGCTATAATCGATTCGCCTGCCCTGCATCTTTCGGGAATTCCTCGAGCTTCTTTCTGGAATGGCTTCATACAGGTGACCGCCATGGACATGCGAGACATACGCCCCGACGCCGATCCGCAGGAAACGCGGGAGTGGCTCGACGCGCTGGAATCCGTCCTCGAACGCGAAGGTCCCGAACGCGCCCACTTCCTGCTCGAGAAACTGGTCGAGAAGGCGCGTACCTCGGGCGCGTATATTCCGTTCAGCCCCAACACCGCATACATCAATACGATCCCGCTTTCGCGCGAAGAGCGCTCTCCGGGCAACGCCGAGCTCGAGCACAAGATCCGCTCCCTCATTCGCTGGAACGCGATGGCGACGGTCGTGCGCGCGAACAAGGAATCGTCGGGGCTCGGCGGCCATATCGCCAGCTTTGCGTCCGCCGCGACGCTGTACGACGTCGGCTTCAACCACTTCTTCCGCGCCGCCAACGACAATTTCGCCGGCGACCTTGTGTACTTCCAAGGGCATTCCGCGCCCGGAATCTACGCCCGCGCATTTCTGGAAGGGCGCATCAGCGAAGAGCAGCTTGCGCATTTCCGCCGTGAAGTGGACGGCCGGGGCCTCTCGTCGTATCCGCATCCGTGGCTCATGCCCGACTTCTGGCAGTTCCCCACGGTATCGATGGGGCTCGGGCCGATCATGGCGATCTACCAGGCGCGTTTCATGCGTTATCTCAAGGATCGCGGACTCGTCGAGCCGCAGGGCCGCAAGGTGTGGTGCTTCTGCGGCGACGGCGAGATGGATGAGCCCGAATCGCTCGGAGCGATTTCGCTCGCCGGCCGCGAGCGGCTCGACAACCTGATCTTCGTCATCAATTGCAACCTGCAGCGCCTCGACGGGCCGGTGCGCGGCAACGGCAAGATCATTCAGGAACTGGAAAGCGATTTCCGCGGCGCCGGCTGGAACGTCATCAAGGTAATCTGGGGCTCGTACTGGGATCCGCTCTTCATGCGCGACAAGACCGGCATATTGCTCAAGCGCATGGAAGAGTGCGTGGACGGCGAGTACCAGGCGTTCAAATCGCACGACGGAGCGTACGTGCGCAAGCACTTCTTCGGCAAGTATCCCGAGCTCGCGGCGCTGGTGGCCAACATGTCGGACGACGAAATCTGGCGGCTCAATCGCGGGGGCCACGACCCGCACAAGATCTATGCCGCTTACGCTGCCGCGGTCAAGCATCAGGGACAGCCGACCGTGATCCTCGCAAAAACCGTGAAGGGTTACGGCATGGGCGAGGCGGGCGAAGGCCAGAACATCACCCATCAGCAGAAGAAGATGGGCACGGCGTCCATCCGCGCCTTCCGCGACCGCTTCAACGTTCCGATCCCTGACGACAAGCTCGAGGAGGTGCCGTTCTTCAGGCCGCCCGACGACAGCCCGGAGATGAGATATCTGCGCGAGCGCATACAGGCGATGGGCGGCAGCCTGCCGGTGCGCCGGAGAAGGGGCAATCGGCTCGAAGTGCCGCCGCTCGCGGCGTTCGAGGCGCAGCTGAAAGGCACCGAGGGCCGTGAGATTTCGACGACGATGGCGTTCGTGCGCATTTTGAACACCATCATCCGCGACAAGAAGATCGGGAAATACGTCGTGCCCATCGTGCCCGACGAGTCGCGCACCTTCGGCATGGAAGGGATGTTCCGCCAGCTCGGCATCTATTCGCACGTCGGCCAGCTCTACACGCCGCAGGACGCCGACCAGCTCATGTTCTACAAGGAGGACAAGCAAGGTCAGATACTGGAGGAAGGCATCACCGAGGCGGGCGCGATGTCCTCGTGGATCGCCGCGGCGACTTCGTACAGCACGAACGGTGTCTCGATGATTCCGTTCTACATCTTCTATTCGATGTTCGGCTTCCAGCGAGTGGGCGACCTGACCTGGGCGGCCGGCGACATGCGCGCGCGCGGCTTTCTCATGGGCGGCACGGCGGGGCGCACGACCCTCAACGGCGAGGGGCTGCAGCATGAAGACGGCCACAGCCACGTCCTCGCTTCCACCGTTCCGAATTGCGTCGCTTACGATCCGACGTTCTCGTACGAACTCGCGGTGATTATCCAGGACGGCATGCGCCGGATGTACGAGGAGCAGGAGGACGTCTACTACTACATCACCGTGATGAACGAGAATTACCCGCATCCGCCGATGCCGGAAGGCGCGGAGAAGGGGATACTGCGGGGGATGTACCTCTTCCGCGAGGGCAAGGCGAAGAAGAACCAGCCCAAGGTCCAGCTTCTCGGCAGTGGCACGATATTGCGCGAAGTGATCGCGGGAGCCGAACTCCTCGAGCGCGAGCACGGCGTCGTCGCCGACGTGTGGAGCGTCACGAGCTTCAACGAGCTGCGACGCGACGGGCTTGCCGTGCAGCGCTGGAACATGCTGCACCCGGAAGGCGAGCCGCGCTTAAGTCATGTCGAGCAGTGTCTCAAGGACCGGCCCGGTCCCGTCGTCGCGGCGACGGATTACATGAAGACATTCGCCGACCAGATCCGCGCTTTCCTGCCCAACGGCAATTACAGCGTGCTCGGCACCGACGGTTTCGGTCGCTCCGACACGCGCGAGCAGCTGCGCAGGTTTTTCGAGGTGGACCGCCACTATGTCGCCGTAGCGTCGCTGAAGGCGCTCGCCGATCAGGAAGCGCTGCCGCCGACCAGGGTGACGGAAGCGATCAGGAAGTACGGCATCAACGTGGAGAAACCCGACCCGACCAAGGTATAGATAACAATGAGCAATATCGTCGAAGTGAAGGTGCCGGACATCGGTGACTTCAGGGACGTGCCGGTGATCGAAGTCCTCGTCGGGCCGGGAGACAGGGTGAAACAGGAGGATTCGCTCATCACGCTCGAATCCGACAAGGCCACGATGGAAGTGCCTTCCCCGGCGAGTGGGGTGGTGAAGGAAGTGAGAGTGAAGGTCGGGGACAAGGTCTCCCAGGGCTCGTCGGTCGTCGTGCTCGAGGCGGGGGATGGCGCAGCGGCCGGTCACGACGGCACGGAACCCGCTGCAGCGGTTGCCGAAAAGCCCGCGGCGGCGCCCGAGAAGGCCCGGGCGCCCGAAAAAAAGCCTGCGCCCACCGCGAAGGTCGAGCCGGCGCAGCCGCAGCTCGTGCCGCACGCGCTGCCCGCTACCCACGCGCCGCTCCCTCCGCGCGGAGAGGTGCAGTTCGACGAGGCCGGCTTTGTCAAGGCGCACGCGAGCCCCGCAGTGCGCCGGCTCGCACGGGAATTCGGAGTCGATCTCGCGCGCGTGCAGGGGACGGGACCGAAAGGGCGCATCCTCAAGGAAGACGTTCAAAACTTCGTGAAGGGCGAGCTTGCGCGGCGGCGTGGCGGCGAGCCGGGTGGCGTCGGGCTCAGCCTGCCGCCGCCGCCACAGGTCGATTATGCAAAATTCGGCCCCATCGAAACGCGGCCGCTCTCACGCATACGTAAGCTGTCGGCGGCCAACCTGCACCGCAACTGGCTGAGCATTCCGCATGTCACGCAGCACGATGAAGCCGACATCACCGAGCTCGAAGCGTTCCGGAAGGCACAGGCCGAGGAAGCGAAGCGAAGCGGCATCAGGCTTACGATACTCGGTTTTCTCATGAAGGCTTCAGTGGTCGCGCTGAAGCAGCATCCCGAGTTCAACGCTTCCCTCGCCGCAGATGGCGAGAGCCTCGTGCTGAAGCGCTACTATCACATAGGCATCGCGGTCGATACGCCAAACGGCCTGGTCGTTCCAGTGATTCGCGACGTGGACAAGAAGGGCCTGCTCGAGCTTGCGAAGGAACTCGGGGAAGTGAGCGCGCGCATGCGCGAGGGCAAGATCGCGCCGGCCGATTTGCAGGGGGGCTGCTTCTCGATCTCCAGCTTGGGCGGCATTGGCGGCACCAACTTTACGCCGATCATCAATGCGCCCGAGGTCGCAATCCTGGGCGTGGGCAAAGCCATGATGAGACCGGTGTGGCAGGGCAAAGAATTCGTCCCGCGGCTCATGCTGCCGCTCTCGCTTTCGTACGACCACCGGGTGATCGACGGCGCGCAAGGCGCGCGTTTCATCTCGTACCTTGCAAGCGTGCTGTCGGACATTCGCCGGCTCGTGCTGTAAGCGTCGGTCATTCGTGCACCGTGACCGCATTCGCGCCCATCGGCATTCTCGGCGGCACATTCGATCCCATCCACTATGGCCACCTGCGGCTCGGCCAGCAGGTCGGTGAGGCGCTGAAACTTTCGGAAGTGCGTTTCGTGCCGAGCGGCACACCGCCGCACCGCGCGGCTCCGCGCCTGCCGCCGGGAGAGCGGCTCGCGATGGTGAAGCTCGCCGTGCGAGACAATTGCCTCTTCAATGTCGACGAGCGTGAGATTCTGCGCAGCGGACCCGCTTACACCGTGGATACACTTGCGGAGTTGCGAGAGGAGCTGGGGCGCGAGCGCTCCTTGTGCCTGCTCGTGGGCGCCGATGCATTTCTCGAGCTCGCGACCTGGCACCGCTGGCGCGAGCTTTTCGAGCTCGCGCACATCGTGGTCGCCCACCGGCCGGGCTTCCCGGTGGAGAACTGGCAGGCGCGCATGCCGGAGGCGCTCGCGCGCGAGTACCGCGCCCGCTTGCTCGGGGAGCCGCTCGCCGTGCATCTCGCACCCGCGGGCGGGATTGCCGTCGTCGCCATGACGTTGCTCGACATTTCGGCAACGGCGATACGCGAATTGATCCGCTCGGGCAGGAGTCCGCGTTATTTGCTTCCCGATGTGGTACTCGATTATATTCAGTCGAGAAGGCTCTACGCCTGATGCGTGCCCGGCAATATCTTCCCCGCGCAAATGGGCCGCACCCGTTTGCGCTGATTCCAACAGGAGGTCGATGAGGATCGACAAGCTCGTGAAGGCCACGGTGGCGGCGCTGGAAGACGTCAAGGCGCGCGATATCGTGGTTCTGGACGTCAAGAAAATGACGTCGCTGTTCGATAAAGTGATCATCGCAAGCGCCGATTCCACCCGCCAGAGCAAGGCGCTTTCCAATCGCGTCCAGGAAAAGATCAAGGCGCTCGGCGCTAACGTACACGGCGTCGAGGGCGAGCAGGCCGGAGAATGGATACTCGTCGATCTGGGCACGATCATCGTCCACATCATGCAGCCCGGCGCGCGCCAGTACTACAATCTCGAGGAGCTCTGGACACCGGTGAAGCGCACGAAGCGACGCAACGCACGTTCCGCGGCGTGAAGTTCGTCGTTGTGGCGGTCGGACACCGGGTGCCGGAGTGGGTGCGCGCGGGCTTCGAGGAGTACGCGCGCCGCCTGCCGCGCGAGGCGCCGCTCGCACTGAAGGAGATCAAGCCCGCCGCGCGCGGCAGCGACCCAAGCCCGGCCGCGGTGCAACGGCTTCTCGAAGCGGAGCATGAAAGAATAGCCGCGGCGCTTCCGGCGCGCTGCTACAAGGTGGTGCTGGACGAGCGCGGCACGGAATTGTCCACGCCGGGGCTTGCGGGTCGCATGGCGCGCTGGCGAGAGGAGGGGCGGGATGTCGCTTTCATCATCGGCGGAGCCGATGGCACCGCGCCCGCCCTCAAGGAGGAAGCCGATCTGCTCTGGTCGCTTTCGAAGCTCACTTTGCCCCACGCACTCGTGCGCGTCGTGCTCGCGGAGCAGCTGTATCGGGCGCTCTCGATATTGAGCGGTCATCCGTATCACCGGGCCTGAAGCTTTGGCAACGCGGGCGAGTGGAGTAGCATTGGGGCGGTTTGCGGTGTGGCCGGCGCGTGCGCGGCCGCCGCTTGGGGGATAACAAACACAATGTCGGACAAGCGTATATACCTCGCCTCGCGCAGCCCGCGTCGCCGCGAACTGCTGCGCCAGATCGGCGTCAATTTCGAGCTGCTTCTTCTGAGGGATGATCCGCGTCGCGGGCGCGACGTGGATGAGGCGCTGCTCGAGGGCGAGGCGCCGCGCGACTACGTCGTGCGCATCGCTCGCATCAAGGCGGAAATCGCAGCGCGTGTGGCCCTGCAGCGCGGACTCCGCCCGCATCCTGCACTAGGCGCCGACACGACGGTCGTCCTCGACGGGACGGTGATCGGCAAGCCGGAAAGCATCGAGCACGCGGCGCAGATCCTTTCAGCGCTTTCGGGCCGCGAGCACGAGGTAATGACGGCCGTCGCCGTCGCGCTGCGCGATCGCGTGGAAAGCGCGCTGTCGGTTTCGACGGTGCAGTTCCGGCCGCTTTCGCCCCCGGAGATCCAGCGCTACATCGCTTTCGGCGAACCGTTCGGCAAGGCGGGCGCCTACGCCATACAGGGTCGTGCCGCGGCTTTCATCTCCCGCATTGCGGGCAGTTATTCCGGCATCATGGGCTTGCCGCTTGCCGAAACCGCGGAGCTCTTGCGCAGGTTTGACATCGAAACTGTCTGATCACCCCGCTCCCGGCGATGATCGAGGAAATCCTCATCAATGTTACGCCGCAGGAAACGCGTGTCGCAGTCATCGAGCATGGCGTCACGCAGGAATTGCACGTGGAGCGCGCGAGCGCGCGGGGGTTGGTCGGCAACATCTACATGGGCCGGGTGTTGCGCGTGCTGCCCGGCATGCAGTCGGCGTTCATCGACATCGGCGGTGAACGCGCAGCGTTCCTCCACGTCGCGGACATCTGGGGAAACCGCCACTCGGGCGAGCACGAGACGCCGATCGAGAAGCTGCTTGCCGAGGGGCAGAATCTCATGGTGCAGGTTGCGAAGGACCCGATCGGCACCAAAGGCGCGCGCCTCTCGACGCAGATCAGCATCGCCGGGCGTTTCCTGGTGTACCTGCCGCAGGAATCCCACATCGGGATCTCGCAGCGGATCGAGGACGAGGAGGAGCGCCAGCACTTGCGCGTGAAGCTGCAGCAGCTGCTCCCGCCGGACGAGAAGGGCGGCTTCATCATCCGCACGATGGCCGAGACCGCGGCCGACCGCGAGCTCGCCTCCGACGTCGAGTACCTGCGCAAGCTCTGGCGCGGCATCCAGGAGCGGGCGCAGACGGCGGCCCCGCTCACCCTGCTCTACCAGGATCTCAACCTGAGTCTCCGCGTGCTGCGCGATTTCGTGCATGAAGAGACGACGCGCATCATGGTGGACTCGCACGAGACGTTCCAGAGCATGCAGACGTTCGCGCAGGAATTCACGCCGAACGTGGTGGAGCGCATCGAGCACTACCAGGGCGAGCGTCCGCTCTTCGACCTTTACGGCGTCGAGGACGAGATCGAGAAGGCGCTCGCGCGCCGGGTGGAGTTGAAGTCCGGCGGCTACCTCATCATCGACCAGACCGAGGCGCTCACCACGATCGACGTCAACACCGGCGGCTATGTGGGCGTGCGCAGCTTCGACGACACCATCTTCAAGACCAATCTCGAAGCGGCGCAGGTGATCGCGCGGCAGCTGCGCCTGAGAAACCTGGGCGGCATCATCATCATCGACTTCATCGATATGGACAGCGAGGAGCACCGCAACGCCGTGCTGAACGAGTTCCGCAAGGCGCTCGCCCGCGACCGCACCCGCATGACGGTGAACGGGTTCACCCAGCTCGGACTCGTCGAGATGACGCGCAAGCGCACGCGTGAGAGCCTCGCCCACGTGCTGTGCGAGCCGTGCCCGACCTGCCAGGGGCGCGGGGAACTCAAGACCGCGCAAACCGTCTGTTATCAGATCTTGCGCGAGCTCCTACGCGAGTCCCGGCAGTTCAACGCGCGCGAGTTCCGCATTCTCGCGTCCCAGCAGGTGATCGACCAGTTCCTCGACGAGGAATCGCAGAGTCTCGCGATGCTTTCGGACTTCATCGGGAAGCCCGTGTCGCTGCTGGTCGAAAACGTGTACAACCAGGAACAGTTCGACATCATCCTCGTGTAGCGGACCTCCGACCACGAGCGATAACCGCCCCATCGTGATCTTACGTGAAGGAGCAGGGCCCGCGCCCGCAGCCGCCCCGATCGTGCGCGCGATCGCGGAGCAGGCGTTCTCCCGCACCGCGGGCGCGCCCCTCGTTCCCGGGAACCACGTCCGGATATTGAAAGACTCTACGGAGCACTATCCGGCGTGGCTCGCGGCCATCGGATCGGCCGCGCACAAGATCTATTTCGAGAACTACATCGTTGCCGACGACCGGATCGGGCGCGAGTTCGTAGCGGCGCTCGCCGCCAGAGCGCGAGCCGGGGTGCGCGTGCGCGCGATCTACGACTGGATCGGCGCGCGCGGCGCAGCCTCGCGCCGCTTGTGGCGGCCGTTGACCGAAGCGGGGGGCGAGGTGCGCTGTTTCAACCCCCCGCGCCTTGCGAGCCCTTTCGGGTGGCTCACGCGCGATCACCGCAAGATGATCGCGGTGGACGGCCGCGTGGGTTTCGTCACGGGGCTGTGCGTCAGCGAAAAATGGAATGGCACCTCCTCTCCCGGAGGCGAGCCGTGGCGCGATACCGGGGTCGAGGTGCAGGGGCCGGCGGTCGCCGACATCGAGCGCGCGTTTGCCGAAGTGTGGGCGACCATCGGCTCGCCCATTCCCCCCGCGGAACTCGTCGAGCGCGAGAGCCTTGCCCGCGCGGGGGAGATGATGGTGCGGGTGCTGGCGACCGCCCCGAACACCGCATCGCTCTACCGCTTCGATCAGCTCATCGCCTCGATTGCGCGCCGCACGCTGTGGCTCACCGACGCCTACTTCCTGGGTGTCGCCGTGTACGTGCAGGCGCTCTGCGCGGCCGCCCGGGACGGCGTGGACGTGCGGCTCCTCGTCCCCGGCACAAGCGACCTCCCGGTGCTCTCGTCGCTCTCGCGCGCGGGTTACCGCCCACTGCTCGAAGCGGGCATCCGCGTGTTCGAGTGGAACGGCGCCATGCTGCACGCAAAGACCGCGGTTGCCGACGGGCGCTGGGCACGCGTGGGCTCGTCGAATCTCAATTTAGCCAGCTGGCTCGCCAACTACGAGCTCGATATCGCGGTGGAAGACCACGCCTTTGCTGCGCAAACGGAGGCGATGTACGTCGACGATCTCGCGCGCTCGACCGAGATCGTGCTATCGGCGCGCAATCGCGTGCGGCCCACCGCGCATCATGTGCGCCGCCCTCGCGGCGGCAGCACGTCGCGCGCAGCGGCTGGCGCGCTGCGCCTTGGCAACACCATGGGCGCGATCATCACCAACCGCCGCGTACTGGGGCCCGCCGAAGCGACCACCATGATGGGGCTCGGCGTCGCGCTTCTCGTATTCGCCGCGGTGAGCCTGCTGTGGCCGCTTGCGGTTGCGATCCCGCTCGCGGTCCTCGCGATCTGGGTGGCGATCTCCTCGCTCGTGCGCGCGCGCGAGCTGCGCGCGGTGCGCAAGCGGGAAGCCGAGAAGGACCGGGCCGCGCCTGCGCGCCAGCGGAAGGCACTCTAAGCGCCCGGCGGCTTAGTCGGGCATCAACGCCGCGACGCGCTCCACGAGCGCGTCATCGGCTTCGGTAATCTCCACCGTTTTGCGCCGGCCGCGCGCGCCGTGCCGGATGGAAATCTGAGCCGTCCGGATGCGCAGCGTTTGCTGCAGGAAGGCGATGAGTGCTCGATTCGCCTTGTCTTCCACGGAAGGCGCCGCAATCCTGATCTTCAACGCATCACCGTGGCGCCCCGCCACGGCGTTCACCGCGGCGTTGGGTTGCACGTGCACGTTCAACGTGACGCGCCTCCTCTGCGGATCGATTCTGTGCCAGGCGATCATCGAAGGAGCCGCGCGACGACGAGCTCGAGATACGCGATCGGGACCATCAGCAGCAGCTGGCAGACGATGATGAGGACGAGCGGCGACAGATCCACGTTCGCGATCGGAGGAACGACGCGCTGCAGCGGCCGCAGAAAAGGCCGCGTCATGCTGTTGAGCAGCGGCGCGATAGGCGTGTAGGGATTGATCCACGAGACGACGACCTGGCACACCACCACGGCGATCACGATGTAAAGGAAGAGCCGCGCAAGCGAGATCAACGCGAGCAGCCCGAGTGCGACGACGACGGTGCCGGCCGTACCCATAAGCGGCGGTGCGTCGATGTGCAGCACCAGCGCAAGCTCGATGAACTGGGTAAGCCACGCCACGACCAGCGTCGCAAGATCGAGTCCCCACAGCCCGGGAATCACGCGGCGCGCAGGGCGAACGACGAAATCGGTCAGCGCGGCGAGAAAGTCCGAGAGCGGATTGCGGTACGCGGCGCGCGCCCATTGCATGTAAAAACGCAGCAGCAGTGCAATGGTGAAGAGCCCGAACACCGTCTTGAGGAGAAATATGAGTGCATCTGCGAGCATCGTTTCACTCCCTGTGGGTGCCTCCCGGGCAGCGCGCAGCCCCGCGCGTGCGCCATCGGCGACGAGTGGCGCCGTCGCGCTTTCAGTCGCGTCCCAGCTCCTCGCCGAGCTCCCGTGAGCGCTCGGCGGCTGCACGCGCCGTACGGATGATTGCGCCGCGCAGGTCTTCCCGCTCCATCGTCGCGATCGCCCGTTCCGTGGTGCCGCCGCGCGAGGTCACCCGTGCGCGGAGCGCCGCGACGTCATCCGCGCTCGACTGGGCCAGCTTGACCGCGCCCGCGAAAGTACCGAGCGCGAGTCGCTGCGCGTCCGCCTCGTTGAAACCGAGCTCGACCGCGGCCTGCTGCAGGGCCTCGATCAAATAGAAGACGTAGGCCGGCCCGCTGCCCGAGATGGCGGTCACCGCGTCCATCTGTTTTTCGTCGTCCACCCAGAGCGTGGTGCCGACCGCCCGCATTATCGTTTCGGCGCGCGCACGATCGTCGCTCGATACCGCGGAGGTCGCGCATAGCGCCGATACACCGGCGAGCTCGAGCGCCGGCGTGTTCGGCATGACGCGCACGAGCTTGTGGTAGTTCCCCAGCCAGTGCGAAAGATCGTGAAGCCGGATGCCGGCCGCGATCGACAGCACGAGCTGCGAGCCCAGATAGCGATGGAGCGCTTGCGCGGTCTCGCGCACCTGCTGCGGCTTCACCGCTAGAACCACGCACTCCGCCGTGGCGGAGAGCGCATCGAGCTGCGGCGCAACCTTCACGTGGTGCTCGCGTGCCAGTCGCTCGCGTGCCGCCTGATCGATATCGACAACGAAGAGCGCTTCAGCCGGCCAGCCGTTCTTCAGCAGGCCTCCGATCATTGCGGTCGCCATGTTGCCGCCGCCGATGAAGGTGATGTTCATGTTCATGTGAGCCGCCTAGGCCAGAAATTTGAACCGCTTGGAGACTTAGGCGCTGCGTGCGTTATCGCTGCCAAGCGGCATGGAGCCGCTATTTTGACACCTCGGCGCCGTTCGCGTCCTGCGGGCTGCGCGGACGGCCACCGAAGATCGCGGTGCCGACGCGCACCATGGTCGCGCCTTCCAGTATGGCCGCTTCGAAATCATCCGACATGCCCATCGACAGCGTATCGAGCCCGATTCCTCCTGCGCACAGCCTGTCCCGCAGCTCCCGCAACAGGCGAAAGCACCGGCGTTGGAGGGCCGCGTCCGCCGTCGGCTCGGGCACCGTCATGAGCCCGCGCAGTTTGAGCCGCGGCAACCGGATAATGTATTGCGCAAGCTCGAGTTCCTCGCCCGGCTGCACGCCGCTCTTGCTCGCTTCGCCGCTTGTGTTGACCTGGATGCAGACGTTGAGCGGAGGAAGATGCTCCGGGCGTGCATCGTTGAGCCGCTGCGCGATCCTGCTCCGCGCGACACTGTGCACCCAGTGGAAATGTCCCGCGAGCGCGCGCGTCTTGTTGCTTTGCACGGGGCCCACGAAGTGCCATTCCAACGGCAAGTGCGCAAGCTGCCCGATCTTCGCTACCGCCTCCTGCGCATAGCTTTCGCCGAAGGCACGCTGTCCGCACGCATATGCCTCTGCAATACGTTCCGCGGGCCACGTCTTGCTTACAGCAATCAGTTGAATTTCGGAAGGGCATCTTCCCGCATTCTCCGCGGCGCGTGCGATCCGGCTCGACACGGCTTGCAAGTTGGAGGCGATTGTTGTCATAATTTTGCGCAGTGCGGGAAGCGCGGTACGGCTTACAAAATCAGGCCGTTACATTCGCGGCGGACCGGCGACCACCAGGGGGAATTATAATGGACATCTCCGAACTGCTGGCTTTTGCGGTCAAGAACAAAGCCTCGGATCTTCATCTGTCAGCAGGCCTGCCACCGATGATACGCGTGCACGGCGACGTGCGCCGCATCAACCTGCCGCCGATGGAGCACAAGGACGTGCACGCCATGGTGTACGACATCATGAACGACGGCCAGCGCAAGTTCTACGAGGAGAACCTGGAGTGCGACTTCTCGTTCGCGATCCCGAACCTCGCCCGCTTTCGCGTCAACGCCTTCGTGCAGCAGCGCGGCGCGGGTGCGGTATTCCGGACGATACCCTCGAAGGTGCTGTCGCTCGACGATCTCAAGGCGCCGAAGGTCTTCGTGGAGATCGCCAACCAGCCGCGCGGCGTGGTGCTCGTCACCGGACCGACCGGCTCCGGCAAATCGACGACGCTCGCGGCGATGATCAACCACATCAACGAGAACGAGCACGGCCACGTTCTGACCGTCGAAGACCCGATCGAGTTCGTGCACGAGAGCAAGAAGTGCCTCATCAACCAGCGCGAAGTCGGCCCGCATACGCTCTCCTTTTCAAACGCGCTGCGCTCCGCACTGCGCGAGGACCCGGACATCATCCTGGTCGGCGAGATGCGGGATCTTGAAACGATACGGCTCGCCATGACGGCGGCGGAAACCGGGCACCTCGTGTTCGGAACGCTGCATACGAGCTCGGCCGCGAAGACCATCGACCGCATCATCGACGTGTTCCCGGCGGAGGAAAAGGAGATGATGCGCGCGATGCTTTCGGAGTCGCTGCGCGCGGTGATCTCGCAGACGCTGCTCAAGACCAAGGACGGGGCGGCACGCGTGGCCGCGCACGAGATCATGATCGGCACGCCAGCGATCCGCAACCTGATCCGTGAAAACAAGGTTGCGCAGATGTATTCCGCTATTCAGACCGGGCAGCAGTATGGCATGCAGACGCTCGACCAGAACCTGACGGACCTCGTCAAGCGCAACGTCATTTCGAGCGAAGAGGCGCGCACCAAGGCCGCCAACAAGGATAACTTCAAGTAACGGTAAGTCGAAGGCGCTTAGCGCGGGCCGGCGTACCCTAGGAGCGAGAAATGGAACGAGACCAGGCAGTCAATTTCATAAACGACCTGCTGAAGGCGATGGTGGAGAAGAAGGCGTCCGACCTTTTCCTGACCTCGGGCTTCCCGCCTGCGATCAAGCTCGACGGCAAGTTGACCCCCGTGGCCTCGCAGCCGCTGACCCCGCAGCATACGGTCGAGCTCTCGCACGCCATCATGAACGACAAGCAGGTCGCGGAGTTCGAGGCGACCAAGGAATGCAACTTCGCCATCAGCCCGCGCGGCATCGGCCGCTTCCGCGTCAACTGCTTCGTGCAAATGGGCCAGGTCGGCATAGTGCTGCGCACGATCAACGCGGAGATTCCGCGCTTCGAGGATCTCGGGCTGCCGCCCATACTGAAGGACATCGTGATGACCAAGCGCGGCCTCGTGATCATGGTCGGCGGCACGGGTTCCGGTAAATCCACGTCGCTCGCCGCGATGACCGGCTATCGCAACGAGAACAGCTACGGCCACATCATCACCATCGAGGACCCGGTCGAATTCGTGCACGAGCACAAGAACTGCGTGGTGACCCAGCGCGAGGTGGGCGTCGATACCGATTCCTGGCACATCGCCCTCAAGAACACGTTGCGCCAGGCGCCGGATGTGATTTTGATCGGCGAGATCCGCGATCGCGAGACCATGGACTACGCGATCGCTTTCGCGGAAACGGGGCACCTGTGCATGGCGACGCTCCACGCGAACAGCGCGAACCAGGCGCTCGACCGCGTCATCAACTTCTTCCCCGAGGAGCGCCGGCATCAGCTCCTCATGGATCTCTCGCTCAACATCCGCGCCATCGTGTCGCAGCGGCTCATACCCAAGAAGGACGGCAGGGGCCGGGCGTGCGCCGTGGAAATCATGCTGAATTCGCCGCTCATCTCGGATCTCATCTTCAAGGGCGAGGTGCACGAGATCAAGGCGATCATGGCGAAGTCGCGCGAGCTCGGCATGCAGACCTTCGACCAGCACCTTTTCGATCTCTACGAAGCCGGGCTCATCACCTACGAGGACGCATTGCGCAACGCCGATTCGCTCAACGAGCTGCGCCTCATGATCAAGCTGCACAGCAAGGAGGCGAAGGAAAAGGACGTGATGCACGGCATCGATCACCTCAACATCGTCTGACGCCGGACGCCGGGTCATATACGCCGCTTCGAACCGACATCCTCCGCCTCTTGCGTTTGTAACAGATGGAGCCTGCATCGCGTCGGCTGTTGCGACGCTTCGCCTAGGTCGCATCCCGCAGGCGGGTCCCTGCTCCCGGGTTCACGTCGGGGCGGTTCAACCGGCGTAGAAAAAAGCGCCGGAGATCACATCGGCGCTTTTTTTGCGCCATGACGATTCCGTTCGATTTTCAGACGTACGCCATCGCGGCATTCATCGTGCTGGGCGCGTACGTGGTGTTCGGCATGTCGGCGTTCGGCGCGTCGCTTTTCACGGTGCCCTTGCTGACGCACCTCTTTCCGCTCCACTTCGTGCTGCCGATGTGCGTGCTGCTCGATGTATCCGCGGCGCTCGTCCTCGGTGTGCGCTTCTCACGCGCGGCGGACAAGTCGGAGCTCCTCGTGCTCGCGCCGTGCTCGCTCGTCGGTGCGGTGACCGGCGTGACGCTCCTTGTCACGCTGCCGCGCGCCGCCACGCTGTTCGCGCTCGGCGCGTTCCTGCTCCTTTACGGCATTTACGCGTTGAAGCAAGGCGAAGCGGTGTCGCGAATCGGCCGCGGCTGGGGCGCAATGGCGGGATTCGCGGGCGGCGCGATGGGAACGCTGTTCGGCATCGGTGCGCCGCCGTATGCGATCTATCTCGCACGCCGGTTCAGCGATAAAACGGCGCTGCGCGCGACCCTTTCCAACATCGTCCTCCTCTCCACGACGATCCGCGCGCTCGTCTTTCTCGCGGGAGGGCTCATGCTCGCCGATCGGTTGATCGGATTCGCACTGCTGCTGCCGTTCGCGCTCGCGGGCCTCGCGATCGGCAACCGCTTCCACGGCCGACTCTCCCGCGGCGCGCTGCTGCGCACAATCAGCGTGTTGCTGGTGCTGATCGGCGCATCGCTGCTCTTCCGCGCCGCGCGCTGAGGCCTCGCGCAGAGTTCTTTCGCTACCGCGTGGTTTGTGCGTCGGGCCCCGCTTGAGCGCTGCTCGCCTTGGGGGGATAGCGCAGCTGAACCGTCACGGCGGATTCATCGAGCTTGCCGAGCTTGACGAGCCGCGCCTCGATGCCGGCGCGGGTGCGGTTGTGCGAGCGCGCCAGCTCGTCCACCGTGCGTCCGGCATCGAAGGCGGCGATCAGCCGTTCTTCCTCCTCGGAGGTCCAGCGCAGCCCGGTATTGCCCGGCATCGAGGCGGGGCGCTGCGGGCGCTCGCCCGCCGGGGCGCGCCCCTGTTCCATGGTGCGCACCGCCTCGAACAGTGCGCGCACCGTGTCGGGATGCTGATAGGGGCTCTCGGCCGGAAACTGCTCACCCGTCGCCGGATGGACGCCGTTCGCCAGTGCGTTGAGTATTCTCAGGGTCTGTTCCTTTTCCATGACGCCTCCTCCTGTTTGTGATCGTTGATGGGCCTGCGTCGCGTTTTGTCCCGCTCACGGCGCGCGCGTACCTCCAACGCGGCGCCCGCTATCCCGGTTGACCTGACCGATCTCGCATGCTGCCGGCCACCAGCCTGAACTCGAAGAGCCGGCATTCGAGCGCGCCGTTGTAGAGCGGCGTGCGCCGCGCGGGCTTGAGGCGCAGCAAGTTGGGAAGACGCATGTCGGCCGAGAGGATGAACGCCGTCCAGCCGGCATAGCGCTTCTTTAGCACAGCGCCCAGTGAGGGATAGAACGCTGCAAGGGATTCGGGGCTTTCGAGCCGCTCTCCATAGGGCGGGTTCATCACGATGATGCCGCCTGCGGCGGGAGGGCTCGATTCCAGCACGTCGACCTGCTTCAGCGTGACGGCATCGTGCAAGTCCGCCCTATGCAAGTTTTGGCGCGCGAGATCGAGCACGCTGCCGAACTTGTCGCTGCCGTAGATCGGCAACGGGCGATCCGGCAGGCGGCGCGCGTGTGCCCGCTCCTTGAGCGTGCGCCACGAGACGGCGTCGAAATTCGCGAGCTTCTCGAAGCCGAAGGTCCGTGCCAGGCCAGGGGCGATATCGAGAGCGATCATGGCAGCTTCCACGAGAAAGGTGCCGCTCCCGCACATGGGGTCCAGAAGCGCGGTCTCCGGCTGCCACGCCGCGATGCGCAGTATTCCCGCGGCGAGATTCTCACGCACCGGCGCCTCCCCGCCGGCGATGCGCCAGCCGCGCTTGAAGAGCGCTTCGCCCGAGGTATCGAGATAAAACGTGACCGCGTTTCGCGTGAGAAACGCGTGGATACGCACGTCCGGCTCCGCGGTGTCGACATCGGGGCGGCGCCCACGCGCTGCGCGGAACGCATCGCAGACCGCGTCCTTGATCCGCAGCGTCGCGAAATCGAGGCTTCTCAGCGGGGACCGGACCGCAGAGAGATTGACGCGTATCGAGCGCTGCACGTCGAACCAGTCGCTCCATCGCAAAGCGCGTGCCGCGGCATAGATATCGTCCTCGGTGCGATACGGTGCCTCGCCCACCCGCCACAACACCCGGCTCGCCACGCGGCTTTCGAGATTGGCCGCATAGCACAGCGGCATTTCGCCGGCAAACGATACGCCGCCGTCGACCGCCTCGATCGCTTTCGCGCCGAGCGCGCCCAGCTCAGCGGCGAGGACCTGCTCCAGCCCGCGTGGGCATGGCGCGAAGAAGTTTTCCATCAAAAGCCGTGAACAGTAAGGTGTAAACGGGGTAGGGCAAACGGAGCGGCGAACGGTGTACGAGGAGGGTTCAAATCTGCGCTGCGCTCCGTTCACTGTTCACGATTCACCCCCCGGCGCGCGAACGACGGGGTTTCCGAGGATCCCGATATCCTTCTGGACCACCTCGACGTGATCGCCATGCTTCAAGTCGGGCTCGGTCGCGTTGTCCGTGCCGAGCCAGATGACGTCGCCCGGCCAGAGGGTCATGTATTTCGAGATCTGGGCGATGTAGTGCTGCGCCGAGAACAGCATCCTGCCGGTGTGATACTCGGATACTTTCACCCCGTTCACATGGATCGCGAGGGTGAGGTCCATGGGGTCGAGGTCGGTCACGATGAAGGGCCCCATAGGCTTGAACGTATCGCAGTTCTTCGCGCGCCACAGCGTGCGATCCGTCTTCTGCCAGGTGCGCTCGCTCACGTCGTTCCCGAGGGTATAGCCGAGCACGCACGCGAGGGCGTCCTCCTCGGAGAGGTTGCGCGCTTGCCTGCCGACGACCGCGACGAGCTCGCCTTCGTATTGCACGGGCCCGGGCGAGTCCGCGGGTATCACGATCGCTTCGCCGGGTGCGATGAGGGCGCTCGGCGAGCGATAGCCGATGTCGGCTTTCTCCGGAGGCTTGCGATTGCCTCCGGTGCGCCGGTTGGCCCATTCGATGTGCGCGGCGTAATTGAGCCCCGCGCAATAGAAGTTGGATGGCATACACGGCAGGAGCAGCTTGAGCGCCGTCAGGCCGTGGCGCCTTTCGCTGCGCCGATAGCTCTTGAACGGCGAGCCGTCCAGCTCGTACACCTCGTCGCCCTCGACCAGTCCGTAAAAGGCCCGGCCATCGAGCGCAAAACGGCCGAATTTCATGGGCTTTCTCCCGCTGTGACTGTAGCCGCCTAGTCCAGTGGCACCAAGACTTCGTAGCTTACACGGTTGCGACCATTGCGGGACTTGTCGAGCCGCGTGACGCGAGCCTCGAGCCGGACGCCGTGATCGAGCTGACGGGCGAGATGCATGTTGTCGCCCCGCGCAACGTATCCGATGGTCTGTCCACGCCATTCCACGCGCACCGCGTGCGCGTCATGCGGGTTGCCCGGTTCACGCACCAGCGTCAAGGGATCGCCCGGCCGCATCTCGCTCCAGAGCGCGCGCCCCGCGTAATACCGGAACCCGGCCAGCGCGGAGTGTTGAACGACGATATGCGCGTTGGGCTCCGCGCTGGCCGT
>CAMPGR010000005.1 GCA_946885605.1 uncultured Pseudomonadota bacterium | reverse complement strand
GGTGTTCGGTGCCGGCGCGGATCTCGTGTGCGCATGCGGCATCCGGGTGGGCGCGCCCGGCGCGGCGTTTCGCCTGCCCGGCCTGCGCTTCGGTGTCGTGCTTGGCACGCGGCGGCTTGCCCACCGCATCGGAGTGGACGACGCGCGCGCAATACTCGCCGCTTCGCGCCAGTTCGACGCCGAGGAAGCGCTGGCGCTACGCTTCCTGACGGACCTTGCCGCGCAGTCCGAGTGGCCCGCGCTTGCTGCGCGCATGCGAGCCCAGTGCGAGCTGCTCGCGCCGGGCTCCGCGGCGGCGCTGCATCGCCAGACGACGTTGGACAGCCGGGCCGACGACATGGCCGCGCTCGCCGCGTCGGTCAGCACGCCGGGGCTCAAAGAGCGGATCCGCCGATTTCGTGAATCGAGCGCCTGACGGACCTCAACCCTGAACCGAGGAGAACAATGAGCAGCGCAGTCCCCACAACGATGAAGGTGATCGAGATGACCGGCCCCGGCGGCCCGGAAGTATTGAAGCTTGGCGAGCGGCCGGTGCCGAGCATCGAACCGGGAGAAGTGCTGATCAGGGTCGCCGCCGCCGGCGTGAACGGCCCCGACCTCATGCAACGCAAAGGCCTCTATCCGCCTCCGGCCGGTGCCTCGGACCTGCTCGGGCTGGAGGTCGCGGGTGAGATCGTTGCCGTTGGATCGGCAGTCAAACGGTGGCAGCCGGGTGACAAGGTCTGTGCGCTCACCAACGGCGGCGGCTATGCGCAGTACTGCGCGGTGGACGCCGAGCAGTGCCTGCCCATTCCGCACGGCGTCGATCTCCGCGACGCTGCGGGACTCCCCGAAACGTTTTTCACCGTGTGGAGCAATCTTTTCATTGGCGTGGCCCTCAAGGCCGGCGAAACGCTGCTCGTGCACGGTGGCGCGGGAGGCATCGGCACCACCGCCATACAGCTCGGCAAGGCTTTCGGATGCAAGGTCATCGCCACCGACAGCCCGGAATCGCGCTGCAGCATCTGCCGCGACCTTGGCGCGGACCGCGTGATCGATTACCGCCAGGAGGATTTCGTGGAAGTCGTCCGCAATGAGGGCGGCGCGAACGCGATCCTCGATATCGTGGGCGGGCCCAATATCGAGCGTAATTTCAAGGCTGCCGCCCATGACGCGCGCATCGTGCAGCTCGCCTTCCCGCTCGGCTCCAAGGTCGATATCAATCTGATGCCCGTCATGCTGAAGCGATTGACCTACACCGGCTCGACGCTGCGCACCCGTCCGTCCGCGTTCAAGGCAAGGACCGCCCGCGAGCTGGAAGCCAGGGTGTGGCCCGAAATCGCAAACGGCCGGATCCGCGTGGTCACGGGTCAAATCTTTCCGCTTGCTCAAGCGGCGCAGGCGCACGCCCTCATGGAGTCGAGCCAGCACGTCGGCAAGATCCTGCTTCACATCGAATAACGCGAGCAGTGTCCTTTGCCGCGAGTATCCGGCGCCCCTATAATCGCGCAGGACATCTCGCCGGAGCCCGTGAACGGGAGACGCTTGCGGCAACTCGAGACTAAAGAGAGGCCGGGATCGTGCAGGATTTCGAGCCGCGCGCGGTGGGGGAGTCGGGTAAGATGCCGGTGAGCCGGAAAATTTCAGAATAAATTCATGCACCCGCTGACCGTCTATACCAAGACCGCCATGGGCGTCCTCGACACCAGGAGCAAGACGGGCAGACTTTCACGGGAGCTTAACCGCGTCTTTCTGATGGTGGACGGCAAGTCCACCGTCGCGGAAATGCTGGCGAAGGACCGCGGGCTCGACCACGACAGGCTGCATGAAGCCCTCGCCAGGCTCGAGGCGGACGGCTACATCAAGGTGTTTTCGGCGCCCGCCGAAGCGAAGCCCGCCACACCTCCCCCTGCGCCGCCGCCCGCAGAAGACGACCTCGAGCTCGATTTCACCTCCCCTGAAGTCCTCGCGCGCCTGAATCTCGAAGCGGCGGCGCGCGCGAAAGCCGAGGCCGAAGCAAACGCGCGCGCGGACGCCGCCGCACTGGCGCTCGCCGCCGCCAAAACCAAGCAGGAAGCCGAAGCGCGTGGCCGCGCCATCGCCGAGACGCGCATGCGCGCGGAAGCGGAAGCGAAGGCAAAGGCGGAAGCGCAGGCGCGGGCCGCCGCCGAGGCGCGCGCGCGGGCGGAGGCCGAAGCACGCTCGGCGGCGAACGAAAGCGCGAGGGCCGAAGCGGAAGCGAGGGTCCGCGCCGCGATGGAAGCGAAGGCGCGTGCCGAGGCCGAAGCCAAGGCGCGGGCGGAAGCGGAATCGCGCGCAAAGCAGGAAGCGGCGGTGAAAGAGGCGGAAGAAGCGCGCGCGCGGCAGGAAACGGAAGCGCGCGCCAGGGCCGAAGCTGAAGCGCGTGCACACGCGGAAGCCGAATCGCGCGCCCGCGCCGCACTCGAAGCGCAGATGAAGGCGATGGCCGATGCGCTCGCCGCGGCCGAAGCGCGCGCGAAGGAGGAAGCCGAGGCGCGCACCCGTATGGAAGCGGAGATCCGCGCCCGCGAGGAAGCCGAGCGCAAGGCGCGCGAGGAAGCGGAAGCGCGCGCGCGGGCCGCCGAGAAGGCGATTGCCGAAGCACGCGCCATGGCGGAGGAGGCCGCGCGTGCCAAAGCCGAAGCCGAAGCCGCAGCCCTCGCCCAGGCGAAGGCGGGCGCTGACGAAGCGGCGCGCACGCGGGTCGAGGCGGCGATGAAGGCGCTCGAGGAAGCGAAGTTGCGCGCGCGGCTCGAGAGCGAAGCCCGGGTTGCCGCCGAAGCCAGGGCAAAACGCGAAGCGGAAGCTCGCGAGCGCGAGGAAGCGGAACGCAGCGCGCGCGAAGAAGTGCAGCGCCGGGAGCGCGAGGAAGCGGATGCTCGCGTCAGGGCGCAGATCCGCGAGCTCCAGGAGCAGTCGCGCAAGGCGCGCGAGGAAGCCGAGGCGCGGGCGGAGGCCGAGCGTCGTGCGCGCGAGGAAGCCGAGGTGCGCATCGAAGCGGAACGCAAGGCGCGCGAGGAAGCGGAAGCGCAGCGTGAAGCGGAACGGAAGAACCGCGAGCAGGCAGTTCGCCTCGCGCAGGAGGAAGGTGAGCGCAAGGCGCGCGAAGAGGCCGAACTCGCCATCGAGGCCGAGCGCAAGGCACGCGAAAAAGCGGAGTCCAAGGTCGAGGAGGAACGCAGGGCTCGCGAGGAGGCCGAGCGCAAGGCGCGCGAAGAAGTGGAGGCGATGATCGAGGCCGGCCGCAAGGCGCGCGAGGAAGCCGAGGCGCGTCTCGAGGCGGAGCGCAAGGCGCGCGAGGAAACCGAGCGCAAGACGCACGCAGAGCTCGCGGCGAAGATCGACGCCGAGCGCAAGGCGCGCGAAGAGGCCGAGCGCCAGGCGGAAGCCGCGCGCCGCGCACGCGAGGAAGCGGAGCGGCGCGCGAGGGAGGCGGCGGAGAGCGACAACGAGGCGGCGCGCCGGGCGCGTGCCGAAGCCGAAACGGCTGCGCGCGCCGCCGAAGCCGCGGTCGCGCAGGCACAGTCAATGGCGGAGGCGGCCGCCAAGGCAAAAGCCGAGGCGGAAGCGCGCGCTGAAGCCGAGCGCAAGGCGCGCGCCCAGGCCGAGGAGCGCGCCAAGCAGGAAGCGGTTGCGCGCGTCGTGCAGGAGCAGCAGCTACGCGCGCGCTCCGAGGAAGAAGTGCAGGCACGCGTTGCTGCCGAGCTCAAAGCGAAAGAGCGCGCCGAGATGGAAGCCGATGCGCGCTACCGCGCGCAGCTCGAAGCGCGCGCGCGTGCCTCGGCCGCGGAGCGGCTGAAGCGCAGCCAGGAAGCAGCGCAACCGGGCCCGAGCGCGAAGCCCCCGGCAAAGCGCGGCAGTGCGGTCAAGGCGATTGCGATCGGCACGATCGTGCTCGTTCTGGCCGCCGCAGGCTTGCTGCACATCGTGCCACTCTCAGGCTACATCCCCGCCGCCCAAGAGGCGCTCTCGGCGCGCCTGGGACAGCCCGTGCATATCGGAAGCCTGCGTTACGCGCTCGTGCCCGCCCCGCGGCTCACGCTGGAGCGGGTGAGCGTGGGCCACGCCGAGGATGCAAGAGCGGATGTCGTCATCGTCCATGCCTGGCCGCCGACCCTGCTCGCCGACGAGAAGATCTTCGACGCGGTCGAGATCAACTCGGTCACGCTCAGCCCGGACGGGCTCGCCGCGGCGGCCGAGTGGGTCAAGCCGCATGCGGAGGGGCACTCGTTCACAGTACGCCGGGTGCAGATGAATCGCGTGCGCTTGAATGCCGGCAATCTCGAGCTGCCGGTTGTCAATGCCGATCTCACGCTCGGTCGCGACGGCGCGCTGCAGAGCGCGACCGTGATCGACGGCAAGGCGCGCGCGAGTTTCGTGCCGAAGGACCGCGGCTGGCAGATGCATCTCACCGCGAGCGCCTGGTCGCCGCCGCTCGGACCCGGCGTGCAGTTCGACGATCTCGTCCTGGCGGCAGTGATCGATCGGAAGCAGGCCGCCATCACCAAGATCGACGGAAGGCTCGGGGTCGCCGCGATCAAGGGCGTCGCCAAGGCAAGCTGGGGCAACAGCGTCACGGTGGTCGGTGAGCTCAATGTCGCGAACGGCGACCTGGGCCAGCTCCTCCGCGGCTTCACGCGGGACTTCTCGGCCACCGGCACACTGAATGCGAACATGACCTTCACGCTCCATGGAGGCAGCCTGGCCGGCCTCTTCACTCATCCGCGAATCGAGGCGAGCTTCAACGTGGAGAAAGGCGTGCTCAACAACGTGGACGTCGTGCGCGCGATCCAGTCGCCTTCCCGCGATGGCGTGCGCGGAGGAAAAACGAACTTCGACGTGCTTGCGGGTACGGTCGAGGTCAACGGCGACCACTACTCCTACCGCCAGATGCGGCTCACTTCCGGGCCGATGAACGCAACCGGCAGCTTCGACCTCGCGCCTGGCGGCGATCTCTCCGGGCGCATCAACGCGGAGCTCGGGACGAAATCCATAGTGGTCGCGCGCGGGACCCTCAACGTGGCGGGAAATCTCAAGGCCCCGTTGCTGAAGCCCTAAGCAAAAAGGCCCCCGGTTTCCGCCGCGGGCCTTTTGATTCCTGCAGACGCCACCCGTTTCAGGCCGCGAGGCCGGGGTTATGCCGCCCAACCGCGCGCAGCGCCGCAATACGCTCGTCCAGCGGAGGATGCGACATGAAGAGCCGGGTAAAGCCTCGCGCCACATTCCCCGAGATGCCGAACGCCTTCATCTGATCGGGCAGTTGCGACTGCTCGTGGTTCAGCTTGAGCCGCTCGAGCGCCGCGATCATCTTCTCGCGTCCGGCAAGCCGTGCGCCACCCGCGTCGGCGCGGAACTCGCGATGGCGACTGAACCACATCACGATGATGCTCGCCAGTATCCCGAGCACGAGCTGAGCGATGATCACCGTCACGTAGAAGGCCGGGCCGTAGCCGCGCTCCACCTTGAAGACCACGCGGTCCACCAGGTGGCCGATGATGCGCGAAAAGAAGATCACGAAGGTGTTCACCACGCCCTGGATGAGGGCGAGCGTCACCATGTCGCCGTTCGCCACGTGGCTCACCTCGTGGCCCAGCACCGCTTCGGCTTCTTCCTGGCTCATGTGATTGAGCAACCCCGTGCTCACGGCGACGAGCGCGCTGTCCTTGTTCCAGCCGGTGGCGAATGCGTTGATCTCGGGCCCGTCGTAAACCGCGACTTCCGGCATACCGATGCCCGCTTTCTGCGCCTGGCGCTTCACGGTATCCACCAGCCAGCGCTCCGTCATGTTGGACGGCACCTCGATCACCTGCGCGCCGGTCATCATTTTTGCGCTCCATTTCGACAGGAGCAGCGAGATGAACGAGCCGCCGAAGCCCATCACGGCGGAGAGAATCAAAAGTGCGTTGTAGTCGATCCCGACGCCCTGCTGGTCCAGCATCCGATCCACGCCCAGGAGCTGCAGCGTGATGCTGAGCACCAGCACGATGGCAAGGTTCGTGGCCAGATACAGAACGATTCGTTTCATTGCGGTTCCTTCCCTCGCGTGGTAGTTCCTCGCCTTAGATGGAGGCAAGACCGGCGGGTTCAATAGCGCGGGCCAAATTGTATCGTAACCTTGCCCGTTCGCGCCGCGGCGAAATCTTCCGCTTCGCAAGGCTTTCGATTACCATGCACATGACATTGCGCCCCCCGGCAAAAGAGGACCGAGGAGCAAGGGGCGCCCGTGGCATGGGCACGGCTTCCTTCCGCCTTGCGCGTGCCCGGCAGGCAGCGTGAGCATTGCGGTATAGGGGAGCGAATGGTTCGAATATCCGATCAGGCTTGTGCCGTGCGTGCGCGGCACAGGAATCGGCAGCAATGACGGGTTCCTCTCCACGCTCGCATGCCCCGGGGCACCTGTCCTCGGCGCGGAAACTGCTCCTCTCCCGCCTCGTGTTTGATCCCGATCTCTCCGTCGAGGAGTTGCGCGGCTTTTCGCGCACGGTCCGGGAGATCGAGTGGCTGCTGCTCGTGCTGGTGCTGCTCTACCATGCAGTCGTTTCGCCCGACAGCGAAATCGCGCACGCCATCGCAATGGCGCTCTTCTTCTTCGGCGCCTTCGTTCTCTGCTTCCACTACCTCAACTTCTACCGTCGGGAAACCTACTGGAAGCTCGCCATCGAGACCTGGGTGATGATCGTTTTCATCACCTGGGTTCTGATGTACACAGGGCGGCTCGAGAGCCCGCTGCTCAACCTCTACCTCCTCGTCGTCATCGCGAGCGCGCTCATCCTTGGCAAATCGACCACGTTCCTGCAAATGCTGCTGATTGCCGCGTGCTATCTGTGGCTTGGCTACCCCGAAAGAAACCAGTCGCTAACGGTAAGCTCGTATGTGACCACGCTCACGGCGCAGCTCGCACCCCTCGTTCTCGTCGGCTATGTCACCACCATGCTGGCGAGCGATATCCGCAGCGCGCTGGGGGAAATCAAGTCGCTCTCGGAAACGGACGTACTGACCGGTGTCTACAACATGCGCGCGTTCGCCGTGCTGTCCGACACCATCACGCGGCAGGCCGAGCGCTATTCGCGTCCTTTCGCGCTCCTCATGATCGATTCGGACAGCCTGAAGACCGTGAACGACCAGCATGGCCACGAGGCGGGAAACCGCCTGCTCAAGCTCACCACGCGCTGCATCCAGAACCAGATTCGCGATTCGGACCTCGTCGCCCGCTTCGGCGGAGACGAGTTTGTCGTCCTGCTCCCGGAGACGCCATGCTCCGGCGCGGTGGCCGTCGCCAACAAGATTCTGAAGTCGATCCAGTTCTCGCCGCTGTCGGTCCGCGACCGCAGCGTGTCCATCACGGCGAGCATCGGCGTCGCCTGCTATCCGCAGCACGGCGGCAGCATCGAATCGATCAAGGAAAAGGCGGACAAGGCGATGTACGAGAGCAAGGCCGCCGGCAAGAATCGCGTCACGGTGTACGGCGATCACACCGCGGCGGCGGCTCCCGTCTCCGTCTGACGGCCCCGAGCCGCTTCAGGCGGACGAACGGCGCTTTCTTCCGCTCCTGAAGTAATCGCGATTGTCGTAGTACGATTCGCGCTCGTTCTCCGCACACCATCCGGGAACGCCGAGGATCGGCACCGGCGCGAGCTCGCGCGGCGAGCGCAGCGACGAAGGCTCTGCAATCCGGTTGGCGGCGAGCGCGTCGACACGGTCGAGTTGCGTCTCCAGCGGTGCCGCGAAAAATCCCCCGTCCACCTCGAAGAGCAGCCCGCGTGCGGTGATGCCCGTGAACGGATGCAGTGCCTTTTCATAAATAGCATGGCCGAAGAGATAGAAGCGCATGTCGGTCGAAACCCGGTTGCGGTTTTCCCAGAACAGCCTCTTCCACTCGAAGTTCGCGAGGAGCTGAAGGAGCGCGCGATCGCGTGCGGTAACGATCACGCCCCCTTCGTCGAACAGGGTCATCGTATCCTGCACCGGGCCGCGGTTCGGCGACCCCGCCCCCTCTTGCGCGCGGAGGGCTTCGTAATGGCGCGCGTTGAGCGCCGCTTTTGCGCGCGGGAACGTGAGCCAGACGAGCGCGTTCATGAGATCGTGCCAACTGCGCTCCCGAACCTGCACCTCGCCCTTCAGGTAGATCCGCGGCTCGTAGCGCGCTTCGAAGCCGGCAGGCCGGCGCTCCTGCCGCACGAAGCGGACATGAGCGCCGCTCTCCGCGCGTAGCGGCGGATGGCGCTGCGCGAGCGCGCGTTGCAGATTCGCGAGCGTGGGCCAATCCGCTGTTCTCAACCACCCCGCCTCGCGGGCGAGCGGCGCGAACATGGGCGATCGTTCAAGGAAGTCGGGATCCCAGTCGCATGTCATTTGATTGAACCGCCAACGTCGCCAAGCACGCCAAGGACTCAGCATGAAAAGCGGTCACGATGATTTCATCCTCGGTGCGTGACTATGATGCGGGAGCTCCGATGGCTACCGCTTAGTATAAGATTGCGGTCTTTGTTTGTTCTTGGCGTCCTTGGCGGCCTTGGCGGTTCAAGTGGTTTTCGCGTTGGGCGGCCTTGGCGGTTCAACTGGTTGTCGCATGGCGTCCGTGGCGGTCCTGATCTAAATCATGGCAGAGAAAATCGACTGCGCGGTGATCGGCGCCGGCGTGGTGGGCCTTGCAGTCGCACGGCGGCTCGCGCAGGCAGGGCGGGAGGTGGTGATCCTCGAAGCCGAAGAAGCCTTCGGCACGCATACGAGCTCGCGCAACTCGGAGGTGATCCACGCCGGCATCTACTATCCGACGAACTCGCTCAAGGCGCGGCTGTGCGTTGCCGGACGGAGCGCCCTCTACCGCTACTGCGCCGAGCACGACGTCAACCACCGGCGCATCGGCAAGCTCGTCGTCGCCACCGACGAAGAGCAGATCGCGGGGCTCGACAAGTACCGCGACCAGGCGGAAATCAACGGTGTCTCGGACTTGAAGAGGCTGAGCGCGCGGGAAATCGCCGAGCTCGAGCCCGAGGTGTGCGCTGTCGCGGGATTCCTGTCCCCTTCCACCGGCATCATAGACAGCCACGGCCTCATGCTGTCGTATCTCGGCGATGCGGAAGCGTTCGGCGCATCGCTTGCGCTTGCGAGTCCGGTTGTATCCGGAGCCGTGAGCAATGCCGGCATCGTCCTCGACGTGGGGGGCAAGGAGGCGATGCGCGTCGTGTGCAGGACGGTGATCAATGCGGCAGGTTTCCACGCGCAGGCGCTTGCGCGCGCGATCGCCGGCATCCCTTCCGCTACCATACCGCCCACATACTACGCGATCGGCCACTACTACACCCTCGCCGGCAAGGCGCCGTTCCGGCGCCTCGTCTACCCGGTCGCCCGTCAGGACTGGCTCGGCGTGCACGTCACCGTCGACCTGGGAGGACAGGTCAAGTTCGGGCCTGACTTCAACTGGATCGACCGTATCGACTATCGTTTCGATGAAAGCCGCGAAGCGGCATTCTACGAAGCCATCCGGCGCTATTACCCGGGATTGAAGGACGGCATGCTTCAGCCCGGCTATACCGGCATACGGCCGAAGATCGCGGGGCCCGGCGCGCCGGCGCCCGACTTCGTGATCCAGGGCCCGCACGATCACGGCATAGCGGGCCTCGTCAGCCTTTACGGCATCGAATCGCCCGGCCTCACCGCCTCGCTCGCCATCGCGGATCACGTCGCGGCACTGCTCGGGCATTGACGCACCGCGAGCGTCAATGCGCGGGAGGTGCAGCGTGGCGTTCGAGAAACGCGGCGAGCGCGCGCACCCATTCCTCGCGCACGAAGATGAAACCGTCGTTATGGCCGCCGCTCATCTCGAGAAACGCTTTGGGCTCGCGCGCGGCCTGGTACAGCCGCTCGCCGTGCGCGAACGGCACGATCTCGTCCTGCCTGCTGTGCGCGATCAGCACCGGCGCCTCGATCGCCCCGAGATTCGCGAGATTGTCGTAGCGAAAACGGCTGATCAAGCGCACCGGCAGGAACCAGTACACCTGCGCGCCCAGGTCCGGCACCGAGGTGAAGGCCGAGGCGAGCACCAGCGCACGCGGCGCACGGTGCGTTGCGAGCCACGATGTAACGGCCGCGCCGAGCGATTCGCCGAAAAGCACGATGTCGGAAGGCGCAACGCCGCGGACTTCGGTCAGGTGGCGCCACGCCGCTATCGCATCGCGATAGGTGCCCTCCTCCGAGGGCGAGCCGGTGCTTCTGCCGTACCCTCGATAATCGACGATCAACGTCGAATACCGGAGCCCGTGAAACATCCGCAGGTAGTCGACGCGGTGCGATATGTTGCCCGCATTGCCGTGGAAGACGAGCACCGTGCCGCGTGGCGCATCCGCCGGAACCCACCAGCCCGCTATCCTCTCCCCGTCCTCCGTCCTTATCTCTACATCCTCGAAGGCGAGCCCGTATGCCCGTGGTGTCACGGCGACTTCCCTGCCGATCTGCGGGTAGTACACGAGATGCGACTGGAACAGAAAGACGAGCCCCACGACGCAGCCATAGAGTACGGCGATCGGAACCACGATATCGAGCACCGCTCTCAAACGTGCAGCTCGAGCGGCGGTTCGTCGAGCAGCGCGGACTGCTCCCGCAGCGAGAGGATGTGGTCCTGCCAGTAGCGCTGGGTATTGAAGAAGGGGAAGTTCGCGGGGAATGCCGGATCGCTCCAGCGCCGGGCAAGCCACCCCGCATAGTGCACCATGCGCAGGGTGCGCAGCGCCTCGACCAGCACGAGCTCGACCGGATCGAAATCGTGGAACTTGCGATATCCGGCGATGAGCGCGGCAAGCTGGCGCTCCATCTCCTGGCGTTCGCCCGAGAGGCACAACCAGAGATCCTGGATGGCGGGGCCGCTGCACGCATCGTCGAGGTCCACGAAATGCGGCCCTTCTTCGGTCCACAGGATATTTCCCGCGTGGCAGTCCCCGTGCAGCCGCAGCCTCCTGACATTTCCCGCACGCGCGTAACACCGCTGCACCCGCTGAAGCGCGTCCTCCACCACGCTGCCATACGTGTCTCGCAGATCGAGCGGGACGAAATCATGCTCGAGAACGTAGCGCGAGGGCTCGTAGCCGAAGCTTTCGATATCGAGCTGCGGCCGGTGAGCGAACGGCTTCACCCCGCCGACCGCGTGGATGCGCCCGATGAAGCGCCCAAGCCACTCGAGCGTGTCGCGCACCTCCAGGTCCGGGCTGCGGCCGGGCCGCCGCGGATAGAGCGCGAAACGGTATCCGGCGTGTTCGTGCAACGTGCGCCCGCCGGGCAAGAGCGGCGCGACCACCGGAATTTCGTGTGCCGCGAGCTCCAGGGCGAATTCGTGCTCCTCGAGGATCGCGTCATCCGGCCAGCGTTCCGGCCGATAGAACTTCGCCACGAGCGGCGCACCTTCCTCGAGATACACGAGATAGACGCGGTTCTCGAAGCTGTTGAGCGCAAGGAACCGCCCGTCGCAGCGGTATCCGCAGTCCTCCACCGCGTCGAGCACGCGGTCCGGCGTGAGGTTCTCGTACGGCAGCGTCATGCGTCGAACCGCTAGTGCGGCGCCTCGATCGCAAGCGCGTCGTCTGGGCGCAGGAACAGCCGCCCCGATGCGAGCCGCTCCGGCAGCACGCGATCGATGAAGCGCACGTTCTCGACGCGGCAATCGTGCATGAGATCTGTGACGAGCTCTGCAACGCGCTCGAGATCGTCGAGCGGATGCAACGGCCAGCGAAAGCCCTCGAGAGCCGTATCGTCGAGCGCCGAGCTCATGCTCACGCGCACCTCGCCCGTGCGTTCGCCGCGGTGTGCGGAGACGATGACTTCAGGGTCGCCTACCGACGAGCGGAATTGCCGCAGCGTATTGCTTGCGAAGAGATTGAATGCGCTCTCGAGCTCGGCTGAACGCCCTGCGTGTGGCGCATGCAGCAGGCTTACGGGGGCGCGCGGGATGGCGAGGAGCTCGACCGGCGACCGCGCGAGCTGGCGCACCAGCACCCGCGTCAGCGCAAGGCCCCAGGCGCCGATATTCGAAGCCGTTTCCAGAAAAGACGGCGCTTCCCGGGGCGTAATGCCGGCCCCCGCCAGAAGCCGCAAGTGCACCTGCTCGCGGCGCCCTCGCACGTGGATATCCTCGGGCGTGATGTCGCGCGGGGCACCTGCCCACTCGCGGCTCCAGCGGTACACCACGCTCGGGCGCAGCCGTTCGAGTGTCGCAACCGAACACAGCGCATTGCTCAGCCCGAAGTTTCGCGTCGCGCCGACCGCCCCGTGCCGCTCGAGCAGCGCCCGGATCGCTTCGACATCCGGGAGCGTGCCGCCGATTACGGCGGGGTTCGATGATGCCGCCACGAGCACTATGGGCAGCGCGAAGAGCCTTGCGCGGAGCGCATGGCCATCGTCCTCCAGCCCATCGACGGCGCGGCACACGAGGTCCCACAGGCCGCAATACGCGCCGTGCGAGGGTGCGTGGCGCAACGCATCGAAAATTTCCTCGTCGCGCCCGGCTTCCAGCCGCTCCGTCACCCACAGGCGGAGCGAAGCACGCGCTTCGCCGTCGCCACGCGCATGGGCGAGCATGAGCGCGCCCGGCGCATCCTTCTCCTCGGACGAGCCATAGCGCCTCGGGTCGGGAATATGCGACATGCAGGGACGAGCCCGATCAATCGACGCGCGCGCCGGATTCCTTGACGACCTTCGCCCACTTGGCGAAGTCGGCCCTCACGACCTTTGCAAACGCCTCCGGCGTGCCGCCGACCGCATCGGCGCCGCGCGAATTGAGAAGCTTCGCAAGCTCAGGCGATTGCAGCGCCTCATTGAGCGCGGTGTTGACGCGCGTGACGATGCGCTTCGGCGTGCCCTTCGGCGCGAATATGCCGAACCAGTTGATGACCTCGTACCCCGGCACGGTTTCGGCGATTGCGGGCAGCTCCGGAAAGGCCGCCGAGCGCTTGGGGCTCGTCACGGCGAGTCCCTTCAGCCGTCCCGCCTTCACTTGCGGCGCGAGCGGGACCGCGCTCGCTATCGTCACGTTCACACGCGCGGCCATGAGGTCGGTGATCAGAGGTCCGGTCCCTTTGTACGGGATGTGCGTCATCGGTACGTCCGCCATCGTCTTGAAGAGTTCCATCGCCAGATGACTCGACGAGCCGCTGCCGGCGGAAGCGTAATTCACCTCACCGGGCTTCGACTTCGCGAGCGCAATCAGTTCCTTCACTGAGCTGACCGGCAGCGCGGGCGCGGACGCCATCATGAGCGGCACGCTCACGAACTGGATCACTGGCACGAAATCCTTGATCGCGTCGTAGCTCACTTTCCTGTAGAGGTGGGGATTGATGACGTGCGGGATCGACGAGAAAAGCAGCGTGTAGCCGTCGGGCGCACCCTTAACTGCGATTTCCGTCGCGATGAGCCCACCTGCGCCGCCGCGGTTGTCAACCACCACCTGCTGGCCGAGCGCATCGCCGAGCCGCTGCGCCGCGATGCGGCCGAGAATATCCGCCGCGCCACCGGGGGGAAAGCCGACGATCAGCCGAATCGGGCGGTCGGGATACGTCTCCGCCGCACTGCCTGCCAGGGGATAGGCGAGCGCGACGGCAAGGAGCATGAGCGTGCGCGTTTTCATCAGTCCACCTTTGCGCCGGATGCCTTCACGGCTTTGCCCCACTTCGCGATTTCAGCCTTCACAAACGCGGTGAATTGCTCGGGCGTATCGCCGACGAACTCCGCGCCCTCGGCGCTCATGCGCTTGCGCAATTCCGGCGCAGCGATGGCGCGCGCCGCTTCCGCATGCAGCTTGTTGACGACTTCGCGCGGCGTCCCGGTCGGCACTGCCATGCCGAACCACGAACCGGTCTCGAATCCCTTCAAGCCCTGCTCATCCAGCGTTGCGATGTCAGGCACCGCCGCAACCCGCTTGGTGCTGGTTACGCCGAGGGCCCGCAGCCGTCCGCTCTTCGCGTGCGGCAGCGTCGACACCATGGCGCCAAAATAGACTTCGATGTGCCCGCCCACCACGTCGGCAATGGCGGGGGTGGCGCCCTTGTACGGCACGTGGATCATCTTCACGCCCGACATCGTCTTGAAGATCTCCCCGGCGAGATGGTGGGGGCTGCCGATGCCGGTCGAACCGTGGCGCAATTCGTTCGGACGCGCTTTCGCGAGCGCGACGAGTTCCTTCGCGTTCTTGGCCGGCACGGAGGGATGGACGACGAGTATGCCGGGCACCTTCGCAAAGTTCATGATGTAGGCGAAGTCCCTGATCGGGTCGTACGTGAGCTTCGGATAAAGCGTCGGATTGATCGCATTCGCAACCGTCGGCATGAAGAGCGTGTAGCCGTCCGGCGCAGATTTTGCGGCGATCTCGGTCCCGATATTGGTGCCGGCGCCCGGACGATTCTCGACGAGCACCTGCTGGCCCCACGCCTCGGAGAGTTTTTGCCCGACCGCGCGCGCGAGCATGTCAGCGGTGCCGCCCGGCGTATAACCCACAATGTAGCGGATGGGCTTGGAGGGATAGTTCGCCGCGCTCTGGGCCGCCGCGCCCGCTGCGGTGAAGAGGAAAATCGCGGTCGCGGCGCTCGCCCGGACGAATCCTGATGCTCTCACTTCTACTCCTTTTCTTCTAGGATGAGGATTGCACAACTCGATTGGCCATCTACCAACCGAGGACGTAGGCGGGCCGGCGCGTGTCGGCACCGCCGTGCAGCACACCGTTCTTGGGGTCCGCGAGGATCGTGCACACGGCGCCAGCGAGCCACGTCGATTCGTCCCACCAGTACACCTGGTGGCCGCGGCTTGCAAGCTCGTCGCCCACCGACTTGTCGATCCGCGACTCGAGATAGAGCCGGCCGGGAAAGTAGGGATGCGGCTCGAACGAGCCGGGGTAGCTGTAGGTGGAAAAGCGCGGCGCCTCGATTGCCTCCTGTGGCGCCATGCCGAATGCATGGATGTTGAGAAACACCTGCAGCATGGCCTGCGTTTGCACGTCGCCGCCCGGCGTGCCGAACGGCATGTAGGCGCGGCCGTTCTTCAACGCGAGCGCCGGATTCGGCGTGAGGCGCGGGCGCTTGCCCGGCGCGACCGAAGAGGGATGGCCTGGCTCGGCCCACGATTGCGTGCCGCGTCCGGAGCAAAGGATGCCCACGCCCGGGATGATGGGCGTCTTGTCCGACCCGTCGCTTGGCGTGCACGAAAAAGCGTTCCCCTCCTTGTCGATCACGCACAGGTAGGAGGTGTCGCCGGGGCCCGGCGCGTTCGCAGCCTGCGGCTCGGGCAGCCAGCGGTTCGGCACTTCGGCCAGTGTGCGCGGATCGCCGGCGGGCGGCATCGCGGGCCAGGCTTTCTCGACGCTGATCAGGGAGCGGCGCCACGTGGCGTATTTCTCCGACATGAGCCCCGCGATCGGCACCTTGACGAACTTCGGATCGCCAAAATGATTGTGGCGGTCGGAGAACGCGAGCTTGAGCGCCTCGGTGACGACGTGGATGTAGTCGGCGGAGTTATGCCGCATCGCCTTCAGGTCGTATCCCTTCAGGATGTTGAGCGTCATGGGCAGCACCGGCCCCTGCGACCACGGCCCGCAGGCGTGCACGTCGATTCCGTCGAAGCGCGCGCGCACCGTCGGCTCGAAGTTGACGTTGAACGCGGCAAAGTCCTCATAGCGCATGAGGCCGCCTTCCTTTTCGATGAACCTCGTCACCGCGCGCGCAATGTCGCCCTTGTAGAATGCGTCGCGCGCCGCCTTGAGCCCCGCCTTCCGCCCTTTCCGGCGCGCCACGCGCTTCTCTTCATCCGCGAGAAACTGCAGCGTGCGGCCGAGATCCGGCTGCACGAAGATTTCGCCGGCTTCCGGCGCCCGTCCCCTGGGCAGGAACACCTTGCGGCTCGAGGGCCAGCGCTCATAGGCGTCGCGGTTGTCCTTGATGAACTGCGACATGAGCGGATACATGGGAAACCCTTCGCGCGCGAAACGCGTCGCCGCGGAGGCGACTTCGCCGAAGCTCATGGTGCCGAATTTCGCGAGCGCGGTGATCCACGCATCGGGCGCGGCGGGGACGACGCAGCGTTCGACGCCCGGCGGGATCTTGCCGCCGTGCCGCTCCCTGAAGTACTCGGCCGTGACCGCTTTCGGCCAGACGCCGAGACCGTCGATACAATGCACTTTTCTGTCGCGCGCGGTGTAGATGATTTGCGGCGCGACTCCGCCGAAATTCACCTTGTCGGTCTGCAGCACGCCGATGGCGATGCCCGCGGCGACGCCGGCGTCGATGGCGTTGCCGCCCGCTTGGAGGATCTCGAATCCCGCGTGCGCGGCAAGATAGTGCCCGGCCGAAATGACGTGCCGGGTGCCCATGATGGTCATGCGACCGGAAGCCATGTGGATCCCCCCTCGAAGTGGCCCGCGTCTCGCGGGCGGAAATGATGCTGCCGCGATTTTAGCTTGTATCTGCGGCGCACGCGCGAGATCCGGCGAGCGGCGGCGCAGCACTGTAGTATCATTCCGCGACCACGATACGCACGCGCCCGAGGGAAAAGAATGCCATTCGCACCTGCACGCCGCCCGCCCACACTCGTCGTCGCCCTGTTGCTCGCGGCCGCCACGACGAGCCTGCATGCGCAAAACTACCCGACTCGCGCCGTCCGCATGGTCGTTCCCTTCGCGCCCGGCGGCAATACGGACATCATCGCCCGCGTCTACGCACCGAAGATGGCCGAAGCGATCGGGCAGCAGATCGTCATCGACAACCGCGGCGGCGCCGGCGGCACGATCGGCACCGAGCTTGCCTCGAAAGCGCCGCCCGACGGCTACACCATACTGATGGTTTCCGCCGGCCATACGATCAACCCGGCCATGGCGAAGAAGCTGCCCTACGATTCGGTGCGCGATTTCGCACCGATCGGCATCATCGCCGACGTGCCGACCGCGTTCGTCGTGCATCCGTCGTTCCCGGCGAAGAACGTGAAGGAATTCGTCGCGATTGCCCGAACGCGCCCCGGCGAAGTCTTCTATTCGACCGCGGGCCGCGGCACGGTCGGCCATCTCGCCGCGGAGTTGCTGAACTCCGTCGCGAAGGTGAAGCTCACCGCCGTACACTACAAGGGATCGGGGCCGTCGATGATCGACCTCGTCGCGGGACACGTGCAGATGCAGTTTCCGAGCATGCCGGCTGCGGTGCAGTACACCCGTCCCGGGAAACTGCGCATGATCGCCCAGACGGGCGAGAAGCGCTCGAACGCGGCGCCGGACGTGCCCACCATGCAGGAACAGGGCCTGAAGGGCTTCGTCGTCTCGAGCGGATTCGCCATGTTCGCGCCGGCCGGCACGCCGAAGCCGATCATCGAGCGCTTGAACGCGGCGATGGTCAAGGCGCTCAACGACCCGGGCGTGAAGAACAATCTCGCGCAACAGGGTGCCGAGGTCGTCGCGAGCTCGCCCGAGGCGCACGACACGTTCAACCGCGCGGAGATCGCGAAATGGATCAAGGTCGCGCGCGAGGCCGGCATACAGCCGGAATGATCGAAACGAACCCCTCCTGGAAGCTTTTGGCATGACACCTTTCGACTGGCAGTTCCCCTATCCTTCGCAGCGCATGCCGACGCTTGCGCGCAACATCGTCGCGACCTCGCAACCGCTCGCGGCACAGGCCGGATTGCGCATGATGATGAAGGGCGGAAATGCCGTGGACGCCGTTCTCGCGACCGCCATCGCGCTTACGGTGCTCGAGCCGACGAGCAACGGCATTGGCAGCGATGCATTCTGCATACTGTGGGACGGCACCCGCTTTCACGGGCTCAACGCGTCGGGCCGCTCGCCGGCCGGGTGGGCGCCGACGCGGTTCAAGGACATGAAGCAGATGCCGCAACGCGGCTGGGAGTCGGTGACGGTGCCGGGCGCGGTCTCCGCGTGGGTCGACCTCTCGACGAAATTCGGCAAGCTGCCGTTTGCCGAGCTCTTCGAACCCGCCATCCGGTATGCCCAGGAAGGCTACATGGTCTCGCCCACGATCGCGCGACTGTGGGCGAACCAGGTGCCCGAGCTCAAATCGCAGCCGGGCTTCGCCGAAGCGTTCATGCCGCGCGGGCGGGCGCCGGAGCCCGGCGAGAAATTCGCCTTCCCTGCGCAGGCGCGCACGCTGAAGCAGATCGCCGAGACGAAGGGCGAGGCGTTCTACCGGGGCGAGCTTGCCGAAAAGATCGCGGCCCATGCGCGCCAGTACGGCGCCGCACTGACGCTGGAAGATCTCGCGGCGCACACGAACGACTGGGTGGAGCCGATCGCGATCGACTACCGGGGCTACAGCGTGATGGAAATCCCGCCCAACGGACAGGGCATCGCGGCGCTGATGGCGCTCGGCATGCTCGAGAACTTCGATATGGGCCGCTTCCCGGTCGATTCGGCCGACAGCCTGCACCTGCAGATCGAAGCGATGAAGCTTGCGTTTGCGGACATCCACGAGTACGTGTCGGACCCCGCGACGATGCGCGTCAGGCCTGCGGCGTTGCTCGACAAGAGCTATCTCAAGGCGCGCGCGGCGCTGATCGACGTGAAGAAGGCGCGCGACCCGAAGTGTGGCGAGCCCGCCAAGAGCGGCACCGTCTATCTCACGGCGGCGGACGAGTCCGGCATGATGGTCTCGTATATCCAGTCCAACTATGCGGGCTTCGGTTCCGGCGTCGTCGTGCCGGGCACGGGCATCAGCCTGCAGAACCGCGGCTTCGGTTTCAGCCTGAAGCCCGGCCATGCGAACCTCGTGGGACCCCGAAAACGCCCGTTTCACACCATCATCCCAGGATTCGTCGCGCAGAACGGCAAGCCGCTGATGAGCTTCGGCGTGATGGGCGGATCGATGCAGGCGCAAGGCCACACTCAGGTTGTGCTGCGCATCGTGGACTATCACCAGAATCCGCAAGCAGCGGCCGACGCGCCGCGTTGGCGCGTGGATACCGGACTCACCGTGAACCTAGAGCCGGCCGTCCCCGCGGAGACGGTCGCGGAGCTCAAGGCGCGCGGCCATGCGATTCAGCTGGCTTCGTGGTGGTCCACCGACTTCGGCCGTGCGCAGCTCATTTACAAGATGGAGGACGGCTATTTCGGCGCGTCGGAACGGCGAACGGACGGGCAGCCCGTGGGCTACTAGCGTTTCAGCGGGTTCACGACCTGCGAGATTTCCTGTAATACAATGCCCCTTGAGCAGGCCATATAAGACTGCCAAACCATCCAAAGGAGGAATCGCAATGCTGAGACGCATGCTAGGCGGGCTCGCCGCGGGTTTGATTGCGGCGTGGAGCATCGGCGCATCCGCGCAGGTCAAGGAAATCCCCTGGGGCACTTCGGCAGTGGGTTCAGCCGGGCACAAGGCGCTGGTCGTGCTCGCCGACGTGCTCAACCGCGAGATGCCGAAATACCGCGTCACGGTACAGCCGACGCCCGGGGCGATCGTCACCGTGAAAGGCTATGCGACGGGCCAATTCGAAGGCTACTACGGCGCAGACATCGCGTTCTACGAATTCGCCAACGACATCAAGCGCTTCAAGGGCTTCAAGGCGAGCGTTAAACGCCAGCCCGTGCAGTCGTTCTGGACGTTCACGGTCGAGATGGGTATTGCCATACATAATCGCGACCGGGGCAAGATCAAGAGCTGGGGCGATCTAACCGGCAAGGCGCTCTTCACCGGGCTCCCGCCGTGGGACACGCGCGCCCAGCTCGAACGCGCCTTCGAGGCGATTGGGCTGAAGTACCAATATCGCCAGGTCGACCTGTCCGCAGCGGGCTCGCTGCTCGAGAGCGGGCGTATCGACGGATTTGGTCTCTACAGCAACGGCGAGGCCTCCGTGCCGCCCTGGATCGTGGAAGCGTCGCTGGCGACCGACTGGGCCGCGCTCAACCCCAGTGCAGACGAAATCGCAAAACTGAAGAAAGCCGGTTTCGCCATCCTCGAGCAGAAGCCTCAGGTGTTCAACCGTGACGTACACAACGACAAGGTGATTCTGCTGCCCTTCTATTACGGCTTCCACGTCGGCCTCGAAGTCCCCGAGGAGGATGTCTACCAGATGCTGAAGGTGGTCGAGAAGAACGTCGCCGAACTGGCCAAGGCAGACAAGAGCTACTCCCAGATCGCCAAGGACATGGCCGGGTTCCAGAAACGTGGGGTCACGGCAGCGGCGGATTTCGTCCCGATCCATCCTGGCCTTGCGAAATACATGCGCGAGAAGGGCGTCTGGGACAAGAAGTGGGACGCGAGAATCGCGAAGCGGTAGGCCGCGCTTCGTGACACCAGGGAAAAAGCACGCGCGGCCACCCGCGCGTGCCCATTTTTCCACGCTCCCGCCCATCCTGCTCGACTCATGAGCGATACCGCCGCACCTTCCAGCCGGTCGCGCCTGGTAATCGAGGGCGCCTATTACCTCACTGCGGTTTTCTTCTTCGTCTATCTCTTCGCCTATTACTGGACCAGCGAAGGCGGTCCGGTGCTGCTCGCCTTTGGGCTCGTGCCGGTGACGTTCATCCTCTACACGCTCGACGCACTGCGCAAGGGCGAGTTCTACCCACGGCTGCCGGCCGTCGTGAACTATGCCATAGCCTCGGTCTATATCGGCTTGTCGGTCGCGATCGGCATCTACATGCACCTCGAATACGAAGCGATCGGGACGGTACGGGCGGGTATGTGGAACCTCACCGATCTCGTCATGGGCGGGCTCATGACGCTGCTCGTCATGGAGTACGCGCGCAAGCGGCATTTAGCGCTTTTTGTACTGAACGTGATACTGATTCTCTACGCGGTGTACGGGTCGGTCGTCCCCGGGATGTTCTTTCATCCGGGACTGACGTGGGAGCGCGTCGTGAGCGCGATGAGCGTCGAGATGTCGACCGGGGTGTTCTCGAACCTGCCCCAACTGGCACTCACCCTGATCGGCTCGTTCATCCTCGTGCTCGCGTCGCTCCGCGCGTTCGGCTGTGTCGAATCGATCCTGAGGGCGTCGAAGCAGATCGCGGTGCGTTCGCCGCACGCCCTGCCCCAGTCCGCCGTACTGGGCTCCATGGCGGTGGGCACCGTAAGTGGAAGCGGCGCGGCGAATGCCATTACGGTAGGCTCCGCAACGATACCGGCCATGATCGGCGCCGGGATGCCGCGCGTGACGGCCGCAGCCATCGAAACCGCTTCATCGCTCGGTGGGCAGCTCATGCCTCCTGTCATGGGTATCGCCGCCTTTCTGATGGCGGAATTCCTCGGTCGGAGCTACTTCGACGTGGTCGCCCGCGGCTATGCACCGGCGCTCATCTACTACGCCGGCGTAAGCGTATCGGTATACCTGCTGTCCACGCGCCATCGCGCACGCCTCGGGTCGGTCGTCGCCGAACGGATGAAATGGGCGGACTGGGCAAACATCGTGGCCTTCGTCTGCGTCGTCGCCGGGCTCATCAGCCTGATGGGCTTCATGCATCTTCCGCCGATGTTCGCGGCGCTCTACGTGTTCGTCGGCGTTGCGGGCGTGCTCGTCGCTGCGCACACCTACGCGCTCGTGCGCGCCGGTGGCCGGTCGTTACGCGCCTTCGTCGCGCCGCTGGCGCGACTCGTGGACTACTTCGCGGAGATGACTTCCGACCTCGCGCTCCTGCTCGCGACGCTTTCCATCATGACCGGCGCGCTCGTTATTACCGGCGTTCCGACGAAGATCGGGGCGATCCTGGTCGCTACTGCGGGGGTGAATCTCGTCGCGATGGTACTCGTCGCTTTTGTCTTCGGTGCGCTCCTTGGAACCGGCCTCCCGCCCGCGCCGACTTACATCATCACCGCGCTCGTCATCGCGCCGCCCATGATCAAGGTCGGCGTGGATCCGTGGGTCGTGCACTTTTTCGCGTTCTTCCTCGCGGTATGGGGCGAGTTGACGCCGCCTACATCCGTTGCCGCAGCGGTCACGGCTAAGATCGCCGAAACGTCGTTCATGCGAACGCTTTTCGCCGCAATCACCGTGTGCGTATCGCTCTTCGTGCTCATGGCGGGGGTGTTCAGTCGGCCCGAGCTCGTCCTCGAGCCCGGCATCGCGCAATTGGGCGCCATGGCGCTCGTCCTCATCGCGACGATAGGCATCACTTTCAGCATCCAGGCGTGCTTCACCGAACGGCACGCGCTCGATGTCGTCCTGCGGATCGCGCTCGCCGCTTTCGCGCTCGTCGTGCTGCTCCACCCCGACTGGCAGATCGCGATACTGGCGACGGTTCCCGTGGGCCTCTACGTTGCCTACTGGATCGTGCGGCGCAGAGGCGTGGCGGTGGCCGCTCCGGCGAGCGCCGGCTGAGCCATGTGACAACCGCGCGTCATAGGCGCGTTTCAGGATCGCCATGGATGACTGCCTGATCCGGCTTGCGGTCGAGGCCGACGCGCGGGCGATAAACGATATCCAGAACTACTACGTGGCGCACTCGACCGCCACGTTCATGACCGAACCGGTGACGCTCGAGGAGCGGCTCGGCTGGCTCGAAAACCGCTCACCCGCGCATCCCGTCACCGTCGCGTTGCTGGATGGCCACACCGTGGGCTGGGGCGCGCTCGACACCTTCCGCAACCGGCCGGCCTACCGGCACACGACCGAATTCTCGGTGTACGTCCACCATGACTGGCACCGACGAGGTATCGGACGCGCGATCGTGCTCGATCTCATCGAGCGCGCCCGGGTGCTCGGGCATCACGCGCTCGTGGGCGGTTGCTGCAGCGAATCGACCGCAGTGATCGCGCTCCTTGAAAGCCTTGCATTCAGGCGCGTCGCCCACTTTCCGGAAGTGGGGCATAAATTCGGGCGCTGGCTCGACGTCGTGTTCCTGCAGCGCCTGCTGTAAGCGCCCCCCCTCACCGACGCAGTGTCGGCGAGGCATCCTCCTCGACGAGCGCCTGGAGCGTCTTCGAGCGGAATTCCCTGCGGTAGAGCACGTACACCACCCAGCCGGTCGCGACGATCATGAGCCATGGGTGCAGGAACCAGGCGAGCGCCGCCAGCGCGAAATAGTAGGCGCGCAATCCATTGTTGAAGTTGACGCTGGCCGAAGAGGTGATGCGCGCGATGCGGTTGATGTGCGCCGCATGCTGCTCGGGATCGCCCTGGGGCGGCTTGGGCGCGGCCCCGACGAGTATCGAGCAGAAGTTGAGCTGGCGGATGCCCCACGAAAACTTGAAGAAGGCATAGACGAAGATGATCACCAGCAGCAGCATCTTGATTTCGATCGCGCGTTGCGTGCCCTTCACCGTGAACGGCAGGCCGGACACGACGTCGAGCGCCTGCTGCACATAGCCCATCAGCGCAACGAGCGCCCCGAGTATCAGCATCGTCGTGGAGGCGAAGAACTGCGAGCTGCGCGTGAGATTGCGCATGATGTTGACGTCCACCATGCGGTTGTCGCGCTCGATCATGCGCACCATCCAGGTGCGGCGGTAGCCGTCCATGCTGGTCTGCAGGCTGGGAACCGTAGCGCCGTGTCGGGTGGCGAACGTCGCGTACCCCACCCACGCGACGAGGAAAAAAACGAATGCGAAGACGTCGAGCCACGTGACCGCGAGCTCGGTGAATAGCCGCATGCCGATCATGCCCCCTCCGGATTGTTCTTTTACACGAACAGCGTCAGTACCCCAGTATAGCCGTAGAGCCTGTTGTGCGAGATCTCGCCGTTGCAGAAGAATCCGACGAGCGGAAAATCACCGAGCCCGTCGCGGATCATTTTGAGCTCGCGCGAATCCGGGCCGAAGAGGCTTGCGCCGCGTCCGAGGCATGAGAAATAGACGCCGCCGCGCGGCGCCGTGTAGAGTCCCTTGCGGATGCTTTCGAGCATGCGCGTCATGTCCTCGCGCGCGGTGCTGTGATCGCGCCGGCAGAACATGATGCTGCCTCCCGGCTCGAGCAGGTCGCCGATCGCGACGAGCTTGTGTGTCGTGTCGATGCCGACGAGATTGCGCACGAGGTAGTCGCCGGTGTCGCTGCCGGGAATCGGCAATCCGGCGAAGATGTGCCCCCCCACGCGATTCAAGTCGCGCGCGAGCGCTTCTCCGATGTCCTCTTTGAAGACATCGAGCGCGGGCTGCCCGTCGAGGCTCACGATAACGTTGCGCTGGCACGCCGTGATGCCGTGCTTGGGCCCGATCGGGGAGCACCCCTGCGTCAGGCGCGTCGCCACTGTGACTGCATCCGAGAAGCTCACGCCCGAAAGCCCGCCCTCGTAAACGCCGTCGGCGATCTGGATGTTCTGGCGTCTGGAACTGGTAAGCCCCCCCACGAGAAACCCGCTCTCGACACGCTCGGCGAGCTTGCTTACGAGCTCGGGAACTTCGCGGTTGGTCGGGTCGGCGTGGACCACCGCAAAATTGGCGGGCAGCTTGCCGCACTTGAGCGCCGCGCGATCCACCTGCTCCGCCCGCGCGATTCCGGAAAACACGCGGAACGTGCCGGGCTCGAAGTCCGCAACCATCACCGCGATTGCCGGCTCGTCGAGATACTCCCGGCCCGTCGCGCACACGCCGATGCCGGCCGCGCCCGTCCAGTGCGGCACCCCGGTCTCGTCCTTGAACCAGGCGAGGATGTCGGCGGCATGGTCGGCGAGCACATCGGTGATGTAAAGAAACCCGAGGCTCGCCTCCCCCGCCCCAAGTTGCGTGAAGCAGGCGCGGGCGGCATCGCGCCAATCCGGGGCGCTCGCATGGCCGTAGCGGAAGGTAGGCATCAGTCGACGAGGTGAATTCACCGTAAATCCTAGCACGCGTGGCGCGGAGATCGCTAATCGTGACGCTGCGGCGACCGGGGCCCATCGCAACGCAAGCCGCACGTTCTCTATCGACGCATAAAGTTCTTCGATGTTCAGCGCGGCATCCGCGCACCTCGATATCGAAGAAATCGCAGTCACGGTCGTCGCGGTCAAGAAGTAGGCGAGCGGCTATAATTCCTCCACATCGAGCTGGAGCGAAGCATGGCGACTCCTGTCACCACTGCCGTCCCCGCAGCGCCGCTCTGCGAGCGCCGTGATGCGGACGGCGTAGCGAGCCTTACCTTCAATCGCCCTCAGCAATACAACGCGCTGTCGCTCGCGCTGCTCGAGGAACTGGAATCCGCAATCGACGCGATCGCGGGCGAGCCTGCAGTGCGTGTGGTGGTCGTCGCGGGCGCGGGGAAAGCCTTTTGCGCCGGCCATGACCTCAAGGAATTGCGCGCACATGAGGATCCCGGCGTTGCGCTCGCCCGCAACGTGCCGCACAAGCATGCCCTCGAGATGCTGCTCACCGGCGAAGGTATCGACGCGGAAACTGCGCTCGCCTACGGGCTCGTGAACCGCGTGGTGCCCCCGGCAGAGCTCGATGCGGAAGTCGCCCGGCTTGCACGATCGATACTCGACAAGACGCCCGTCGCGGTGGCGCCAGGCAAGCGCACGTTCTACCAGCAAGTCGAGCTCGGCCTCGAAGAAGCGTACGCGCTCGCGACTGATGCGATGCTTCGCAATCTTGCGACGGAGGACGCGGCGGAGGGCATCGATGCGTTCGTGCAAAAACGCCCGCCGCGGTGGCAAAACCAGTAAGGAGATCCACAATGCACGTGTCCCAAATTAGGATCGCAATCATCACTGCATTGGGTGCGGTGCTCATGGCCGCGCCGCGCGCGGCGAGTGCCGGCGGCTCCAATTACGGCATCACGCCCGGCGCGCATCCCGATCCCTCCGGGAAAGTGCGCGAGTGGGCCGTCCCGACGCCGCGCTTCGCGCGCGATCCGGCGCCTGCGCCGGACGGCAGCATCTACATCGCCGTCATGAGCGGCAACAAGGTCGCGCGCTTCGACCCGAAGACGCAGCAATTCAGGGAGTGGGACCTGCCGCCGGGACACCGACCGCACGGGGTACTCGTGGACAAGCAGGGCATCGTGTGGACGACCGGGAACGGCAACGGCACCATCGGCCGCCTCGATCCGGCGAGCGGCAGGATGTCGGAGTTCAAAACGCCCTCCGGGGGCGGCGGGCCGCACACGCTCGTCATCACGGACGATGGCGCGACGATCTGGTTCACCATGCAGAGCGGCAACAAGGTCGCAAGCCTCGATACGAAATCGGGCGCGATCCGGGAATACCCGACATCAGGCGGCCCCTACGGCGTCGCGCTCGATAAAGCAGGCAACGTCTGGTTCTGCCGCATGGGCGATAACAAGCTCGGCAAACTCGACCCGCGAAGCGGCAAGATGAGCGAGATCGACATGGGATCGGGCTCGCGTCCGCGCCGCATCGCGGCAGCGCCCGACGGCGTGCTATGGGTCACGCTCTACGGCAACGGCAAGCTCGCGAAAGTCGATCCGGGGGCAATGAAAATCGTGAAGCAATACGATCTCCCCGGCGGCGATGCGGGGCCATACGCGGTCACGCTGGACGGCGGCGGCATGGTGTGGGCAAACGAGATCAACACCGACACGGTAGTGCGGCTCGATCCGAGGACGGAGCAGATGCGGGTCGTGAAGCTTCCCTCCTCGAACATCGGCATCCGCAAAATGGTGACTGACGCGAGCGGCAAGCTGTGGTACATGGGCTCGCACAACGGCCGGCTCGGCGTCGTCGAATAGGCGAATTCTCACCGCCGCGTCGCCTTCGGCGCCCCCTCTCGGCGGAGGAAGGGAAAAGCTCTATTTACGTGGTGCCGAGCGCGAGCATGAGCTGGTTCAGCCGCTTGACGAAACCTGCAGGATCGTCGAGCGTGCCGCCCTCGGCGAGCAGAGCCTGATCGAAGAGGATCTGCGCGAGATCGTCGAAGCGCTGCCCATCGGCTTCGTCCTTTAGCCGCTGCACGAGGGCGTGGTGCGGATTGATCTCGAGTATCGGTTGCGACTCGGGCGATTTCTGTCCTGCCGCCTTGAGCAATCGCTGGAGGTGCGCGCTCAAGTCGTGCTCGTCCGCCACGAGGCAGGCGGGCGACTCGGTCAGCCGTAGCGTCACCCGCACGTCCTTCACCCGCTCGCCGAGCGACTTCTTTACCTTCGCCACAAGGTCCTTGTATTCGCCGGCCTGCTGCTCTTCCTGCTTCTTTTCCGCTTCGTCTTCGAGCTTGCCGAGCTCCAGGCGCCCTTTCGCGACCGATTGCAGGGGCTTGCCTTCGAACTCGGTCAAATGCGCGGCTACCCACTCGTCCACCCGGTCGTACATCAGCAGCACTTCCAGGCCCTTCTTGCGGAAGATCTCGAGATGCGGGCTGTTCTTCGCGGCCGCGAAACTGTCGGCGGTCACGTAATAGATCTTGTCCTGCCCCTCTTTGATGCGCGAGACGTAGTCGGCAAGCGAGACGTCCTGGGCGTCCGTGTCCGTGTGTGTGGAAGCGAAGCGCACGAGCTTCGCAATGCGCTCTCGGTTGGCGTGATCCTCGCCCACACCTTCCTTCAGGACGCGGCCGAATTCCTTCCAGAAGGTGGCGTACTTGTCCTTCTGGTGCTCCGCCAGGTCTTCGAGGAGCGACAGCACACGCTTCACCGACCCGGCGCGGATCATTTCGACGTCCTTCGACTCCTGCAGGATCTCGCGCGACACGTTGAGCGGCAGGTCACTGGAGTCGATCACCCCGCGCACGAAACGCATGTACGGCGGCATCAGGTGCTCGGCGTCGTCCATGATGAAGACGCGGCGCACGTAAAGCTTGATGCCCCGGCGATGCTCGCGATCCCAGAGATCGAACGGCGCGCGGGCGGGAACATAGAGGAGCTGCGTGTACTCCTTGGTGCCCTCGACCTTGTTGTGGGTGTAGGCGAGCGGCACCTCGAAGTCGTGCGCAACGTGCTTGTAGAACTCGTGATACTGCTCTTCCGTGATCTCGGACTTGGGGCGCGCCCACAGTGCGCTCGCCTGGTTGACGGTCTCGTCCTTGCCGGTCGTCCTGTAGACGCGGTTGTCCTTGTCCCACTCTTCCTGCTTCATCACGATGGGAAGCGTGATGTGATCCGAGTACTTGCGGATGATCTCCCGCAGCCGGAACCCGCTCAGGAGCTCGTCCTCGCCTTCTCTCAGGTGCAGCGTCACCTCGGTTCCGCGGTTCGCCTTTTCGACGCTCTCGACCGTGTACTCGCCGCTCCCGTCCGATTCCCAGCGCACGCCATGCTCCTTCCCGACTCCGGCACGGCGGGTTTCGAGGGTCACTTTATCCGCCGCGATGAACGCGGAGTAGAAGCCGACGCCGAACTGCCCGATGAGATGCGCGTCCTTCGCCTGGTCGCCCGTGAGGCTCTGGAAGAACTCGCGCGTGCCGGATTTCGCAATGGTCCCGATCTGCTCGACCACCTCCTGGCGCGACATGCCGATCCCGTTGTCGCCCACCGTGATGGTGCGCGCCTTCGGATCGAAGCTCACCCGGATCCTGAGCTCGGCATCGTCCTCCAGGAGCGCCTTGTCGGTGAGCGCCTCGAAGCGCAGCTTGTCGCAGGCATCCGATGCATTCGAAATGAGTTCGCGGAGGAAGATCTCCTTGTTGCTGTACAAGGAGTGGATCATCAGGTTAAGCAACTGCTTGACCTCGGCCTGGAAACCGAGCGTTTCGCGTATTGGCATATCGCCCATGTTGGACTCCCTTGAATAGACCGGGGGCGGCACGCGGTGCCCCCCATGCATAGATTATCGACGAGCGATGATTGGGCCGGGAGGCGGAATTTTCAAGCCGGACCGGGCACCTTCAGCCATTGTTGGCGCAAATGTTGGCAGGGCGGTAACATTGCCGCGGCACCTTCGCGTCATTCCGAATAACACTTACAAACCGGAGGCACCGTGTCCACATTGCGGATCTTGTTGGGTTTCGCGCTGGCAGCCGGCCTGAGCGCCCTCGCCGTCACCGGTCACGCCCAGCAGCAACTGACCATTATCACCTCCTTCCCCAAGGACCTCACCGAGGTTTACAAGAAAGCGTTCGAGTCCCGCAACCCCGGCATCAAGGTCGAGGTGCTGAACCGCGGCACGTCGGCGGCCATCGCGTTCGTGCGCGAGGCACAGGCCGGAAGCCGTCCCGACGTCTTCTGGGCGTCCGCGCCTGACGCGTTCGAGGTGCTGTCGAAGGAAAGCCTGCTGGAGAAATTCAACGGCGCGAATCCCGCGGTGCCGGCAAAGATCGGAAACTACCCGATCAACGACCCGGAAGGCCTTTATTACGGGCAGGCGCTCGCGGGCTACGGACTCATGTGGAACACGCGCTACCTCAAGGCCAACAAGGTGGCCCCGCCGCGCGAGTGGTCCGATCTCGTGAAACCCGAGTATTTCGGCCACTTGGCGATCTCTGCTCCCTCGCGCTCGGGAACGACGCATCTTACGATCGAGACCATTCTCCAGGGCGAAGGCTGGAACAAGGGCTGGCAGCAGATCCTGCAGTTCTCGGGCAACTGCGCCGCCATCACGGAGCGCAGCTTCGGCGTGCCCGACGGCGTCAACAACGGGCAGTTCGGGATCGGGATCGTGATCGACTTCTTTGGGCTTTCCGCCAGGGCGTCAGGCTTCCCGGTCGAATTCGCTTATCCCTCGGTCACCGCAATCGTCCCGGCGAACATCGGCCTCATCGCCGGCGGCCGCAACAGCGAGCTCGGCAAGAAATTCATCGCGTTCACGCTCTCCGAGGAAGGGCAGCTGCTGCTGCTCGAGCCGCGGATCAGCCGGCTCCCCGTGCTGCCCACAGTGTACAAGAAGGCGCCCGCGGATTATCCCAATCCGTATGGCGGCAAGATCCAGGCGAAGGTGAAATTCGATTCCGACCTCTCGCGCTCGCGCTATTACCTGGTGAACAGCCTCTACGATCACACCATCACCTTCCGCCACAAAGAGCTTGTCGCCGCGACACGCGCCATTCACGAGGCTGCGGCGAAGCTCGCAAAGAAGCCGAACGCCCAGGCGAAGAAGCTTCTCGACGAAGCGCGCGAGTACGCCTACAAGCCGCTCGTCACCGCGGAGAAAGCGGCCGACAAGGAGTTCCTCGCGCTCTACAGCACGACCAAGCGCGACGCGATACGCACCAAGGAAGTGACCGCGCTGGAGGAATACTGGGGCCGCGAAGCGCGCAAGAACTACGCCCGCGCCGAGGAGCTCGCGAAGCAGGCCGCCGCGCTGGTGAAGTGACCGATGCGCAAGCATCGGTCATTACGAAAGTCGGGATCCAGTAGCGCAGCGATCTCCGCACCCCGGCTTACGCCAAAGAGGCGAATTCCGGCAGGCGCAAGGTAACCGCGTTGTTCACGTCCGGTCGTTTCACTGGCTCGCAGCTCGCGGTCGCGCTCCTCATCGCCGCCTTCCTGGGCGTCTTCCTCATCGTGCCGGTCATGATGGTGCTGTATGTCGCCTTCGCGGACGGCGCCGGCGGCTTCACGCTTTCGCACTTCGCCTCGTTCTTCCAGATCTCGCTCATGCGCGAATCGTTCTGGAACAGCCTTTACGTCGGCTTCTGGAGCGTCGTCTTCGCCACCCTCATCGCCGTCCCGCTTGCCTACTTCACCGTGCGCTTCGAATTCCGCGGCGCGGCGCTGATCCAGACGCTCGGGGTGCTGCCGCTCATCATGCCGCCGTTCGTCGGCGCGGTGGCCATGCAGCTCATCTTCGGCCGCAGCGGCACGGTCAATCTCCTGCTCGGCGACTGGTTCGGCTTCACGCTGCCGATCATGGACGGTCTCAACGGCGTCATCTTCGTCGAGACGCTGCACTACTTCCCGTTCATCCTGATGAACCTCGTCGTCGCGCTGAACAACATCGACAGCTCGATGGAGGAGTCGGCGCAGAACCTGGGCTCATCGGGCTTCCGGCTCTTCCGCCGCATCGTCTTCCCGCTCGCCATGCCGGGCTACGTCGCGGGTGCGGCGCTCGTCTTCATCAAGGTGTTCGACGACCTCGGCACGCCGCTCGTGCTCAACCAGACCAACATGCTGGCGCCGCAGGCGTACCTGCGCATCACCACGATCGGCATCGAAGACCCGATCGGCTACGTCGCAAGCGTCATCATGGTCGTCGCATCGCTCTTCGCGTTGTGGATGTCGACGTGGATCATGCGCGGCAAGGACTACGCGACGCTGCAGCGCGGCTACGCCGGCTTGTCGCGACGCCGGCTGAGCGGCGCGCAATCCGTGCTCGCATATGCCTTCATCATCCTGGTGCTGCTGATCGTCCTGGCCCCGCACATCGGCATCCTGCTCCTCTCGCTCGCCCGGGTATGGAGCTTCAGCGTGCTTCCCGACAGCTACACGCTCGACCATTACGCGACGGTGTTCCAGGATTCGCCGCTCATGATCTGGAACACCATGCTCTATTGCGGGATTGCGGCCGTGCTCGACGTCGTGATCGCAACCGCGATCGCGTATCTCATGCTGCGCACGCGGCTCCCGGGGCGGCACGTGCTCGACTTTACCGTCACCATCGCACTCGCCATCCCCGGTGTCGTGCTCGGGATCGGCTATCTGCGAACCTTCCGCGGCATGGAGATACCGTTCACGGGCGAGCTCATCACGTCGTCCTGGGTGCTGCTCACGATCGCCTACGCCGTGCGGCGCCTGCCTTACGCGCTCCGTTCGTGCGTCGCCGCGTTGCAGCAGCTGCATGTTTCGCTCGAAGAGGCCGCTGAGAACCTGGGCGCGACCAAAGGCCGGACCATTCGCCGGGTCGTGGTCCCGCTGATGGCGGGCGGCATGGTGGCCGGTTTCATCATCAGCTTCATGACGGCGGCGGTGGAGCTTTCCGTGACGCTGATGCTCGTCACCGCGCAGCACGATGCGCCGATGTCGTACGGGATCTATCTCTACATGCAGAGCGCCGCGGGCCGCGGACCCGGCGCCGCGCTCGGCGTGCTCGCGGTCGCGCTCGTCGCGCTCGGCACCTATGCGTCATACCGGCTGGTCGGCAAGCGCGGCGGCGCGAGGGAGAGTGTGGCGACGGCTCGGGAAATTCAGACGGCAGGAGTTTGAGGATGAGTGCGCTTCACAAAGTGAGGGTCGAGGTCCGCAACGTTTCGCTGTCGTACGGCACGACAGAAGTGCTGCACGAAGTCAGCGTGACGGTGGAGCCCGGCGAATTCTTCGCGCTGCTGGGCCCCTCCGGCTCCGGGAAATCGACATTGCTTCGGCTGATCGCCGGCTTCAACCAGGCGCAGTCGGGCCAGGTGCTGATCGGCGGCGAAGACCTCTCGCGCGTGCCGCCGTGGAAACGTGACATCGGGATGGTGTTCCAGAACTACGCGCTCTGGCCGCACATGACGGTGGCGCAGAACGTCGCATTCGGGCTCGAGGAGCGCAGGCTCCCGAAGGAGACGATACGCGCAAAGGTCGGTGCTGCACTCGAGATGGTGGGCTTGAGCGATTTTGCGAGCCGCCGCCCCGGCCAGCTCTCCGGCGGCCAGCAGCAGCGCGTGGCGCTTGCACGCACCATCGCGATCGAGCCGAAGGTGCTCCTCCTCGACGAGCCGCTTTCCAATCTCGACGCCAAGCTGCGGGTGCACATGCGTGCCGAGCTGCTTGCGCTGCAGCGAAAACTCGGCATCACCACGATCTTCGTCACCCACGACCAGGAAGAGGCGCTATCGATTTCCGACCGCGTGGCGGTCCTCGATCGTGGCGTCATCCAGCAGATCGGCACGCCGATGGAGCTATACGATCACCCCGCCAACCGCTTCATCGCCGACTTCGTGGGAACCATCAACCTGGTGCGCGGGCGCGTCCGCCAGGGGGAACGCGGCGCGCAGTTCGAATCGCACGTGCTGGGAACGATCGATCTCGCGCAGGACGCGAACGGGCAGCACGAGGCGGAAATTGCCATACGTCCTCACGCCCTCGCGGTAACGCCGGCGGGCCGGCCAGGCGATGCCGGACGGGTCTGGCTGGAAGGTCTAGTGACCGAACGCGAGTTTCTCGGCGAATTCGTGCGCTACACGGTGAAGGTCGGCGATACCGATTTCATCGCGGACGAGCCGCACTTCATTGGCGGCACAAGCCATGCGCCCGGCACGCGCGTTCAGCTCGGCGTGAGCCCCGCGCAGGTCAAGTTGCTCGCGCCCTGAGCAAAGCCGTTACGCGCGGGCGGCGCTCCGTCCAGCGAGGGCAACGACCACTGCGCCGACCGCCAGCACGCCCAGGCCCACGAGCGCGTGCTTGCCGTGGTACGCGAGGCTCGAGTACAGGAGGTAGCCGCACACGAGCACGAAGATCGCCGGGACCACCGGATAGCCCGGCACGCGGAAGGGCCGCGGCGCATCCGGTTCTTTCGCGCGCAGCACGAAGAGCGCAACCCCGACGAGCAGAAAGAATCCCCAGAACACCGGCAGCGAGTACTCCACCAGTCCCTTGAACCCGGCATTCTGTATAGCCCCGAACGCGACGAGCGCAAGCGCGATGATGCCCTGGATCAGCATCGCTTGGCGCGGCGAGCCGCTCGTTTCATCCCAATGCCCGAGAAAACGAAGCAAAGGCCAATCGCGGCCCAGCGCATAGTTGGAACGCGCGCCGACGATCATCGAACCGTTCACCGAGGTGAGCGCCGCGATCGCGATCATGAACGCGATGAGTTTCTCGCCCGTCGGCCCCCAGACCGCTTTGAGCAAATCCGCCGCCACCGCATCCGAGCGCGCCATCGCGGCGTAGCCGAGGCCCTTGAGATACGCCAGATTCACGAGCACGTACAGGACCGTGACGATCGTGATCGCGAGCAGCAGCGCCTTCGCCATGTTGCGCTCGCGGTCGCGGACTTCGGCGGAGATATACGCGGCATCGTTCCAGCCGCCGTAAGTGAAGAGCACGAAGACCATCGCGGAGCCGAGCCCCGCACCCATGTACCACGGCTGGCTCCCGCCGGGGTTTGCGACGGGTTCCGCAGGAGCCGGGGCGAGGAAAAACCCGGCCACGATGATGAGGACGAGCCCGCCCACCTCGAGCACGGTAAAGAGATTCTGTGTAGTCTTGCCCTCGCGGATACCGAGGTAGTTGACGATAGTCAGCGCGCCGACCACGATGGCGGCCCAGATCGCCGACGAGTACGGGCCGAGGTTGATCACGCGCGAAATGTAATCGCCGAAGAGGTACGCGAAGACCGCGATCGAGCCGGCCACGATCACCGTCATGCGCGCCCACCCATAGAGAAAGGCGAGCGAGCGCCCGTAGGCGCGCTGCAGGAAGTGGTATTCGCCGCCCGCGGAAGGGAACGCCGTAGCGAGCTCGGCGTAGCAGAGGGCGCCGATGATGGAGAAGATGCCGCCGCCGATCCATACGGCGTAGAGGAGCGACTCGCTTTCCACCGCGCCGGCGACGATCGAGGGCGTGCCGAATATCCCCGCGCCGACGATGAGGCCGACGATGATCGCGACCGCGTCAGTGATCGCGAGCACCGGGCGTGGCTGGCCCGCCGCCGTAGCCCCCTGCGGCGCCGCGCTCATTGCGCCCTGCTTTGCGCCGTGTCGAGGGCCGTGAGGCGCATTTCACCGCGCTTCTTGAGCTGCGCCGTCCACTTGAGCGGCTTCTGCCCGGCGATCGTAACCGTTCCTTCGATGCGATCCTGCTTCACCACGCCCTGGAATCGGTGCTTGGCGAGGCCGTTGCCATGCGGCACGTCGACTTCGAAGCTCACGCGCTCACCGCGCACGCTGAAGATCGGGAGCCGTGCGTCCTTGCCGTCCACGCGCAGATCGCCGCTCACGCGCTGAAAGCTCTGGTCGAAATCGAACTCGTAGATGACGCCGCGCCCGCCGGTGTAGACCAGCGACTCCCACCGGCCTGCGATCGTCGCGGGCACAACCCAGAAGAAGACGTAGCTCTTGCCGGGGTCGCCCACGGTCTTCTCCGGCACGCTCAGCGTTTTCTCCTCATCCGGCTGCCACTCGCCCATGTCGTAGTCGTGCGCCACCACCCGCGTGCCGGGCTTGAGCGCGAGGATCCTCGGCCTGAGCTTTTCGTTCATCTCCGGCAGCAGGTAAGTCGTAATGACGGTCGCGCGGGAGAGATCGGTTTCGAACAGGTTCTGCTCGACGAACTGCGTGCGGTCCGCAACGCCCTCGCGCTTCGCGCCTTCGCGCGCGCGCTTCAGAAGCACGGTGTCGAGATCGACGCCCATCCCGCGCGCGCCGAATTTCTTCGCTGCAGTGATCACGATGCGCCCGTCGCCCGAGCCGAGGTCGACCAGGAAGTCGTTGGCGGAGACTTTCGCGATCTTGAGCATCTCATCGACCGCAACCTGCGGCGTCGGCACATAAACCACATCGCCCCGGCCTTCCTGGGCCCGGGCGACAGCCGACAGCAGCAGCGCTGCCGCTGCGACCATCGTGTATACCGCTTTTGAGCTTCTCATCTTTGCTCCTCTGCAATAGTCATGTCCTGAACCGTCTGCGCGCTCACCTTCATGGTCCCGCGTGCGATGCGCCTCGCATGCCATTCGCTGTTCGCTGGAGGGGCATTCTGCGCGAGCACGGTGCCCCGGATGGCATCGCCGCTCAGACGTCCGACGAATTCATGGCGCACCGCGCGCCCATCCACGTCCGCCACCAGCGTCAAATGAATTTCTTCGCCCCGCATGTGGCCGGCACTCAAGCGCGCGGGCCGGCCCGCGACCCGTCCCGCGCCGACGAGCCTCTGGAAGTGCTGCTCGAGCGTGACCTCGTCGTCCTGCGTCGCGCCTTCAGTGCGCCAGCGCCACGTCCCGGACGCATCGGCGGGCACGATCCACAGAAACACTTCGCTCGAAGGCGCGCCATACGGCTTGTCCGGCACCGCCACGGTGACCTTCTCGTCCGGCTGCCACGCCTCCATGTCGAACTCGTGGGAAACGATGCGCGTCCCGGGCTTCAGCTCCTTCAAGAACCGCGGGCGCAGCCGCATGTTGACCTGCGGAAAAAGGTACATCGTGATGACGCTCGCCTGGCTGATGTCGGTGATGAAGAGGTTGCGCGCGGCGAAGCTCACCTTGTCGCTCACGCCCTGGCGCCGCGCCTCGCGCTCGGCCTGACTCACGAGCGCCCCATCGATGTCCACCCCGAAGCCTCGCGCACCGTATTTTTTCGCCGCCGCGATGACGATCCGTCCGTCTCCCGATCCGAGATCGATCACGTAGTCGCCGGGGCCCACCTTCGCGAGCCCGAGCATCGCATCCACGACATTCGAAGGCGTGGGCACGTAGGGCACGTCGGACACCTGCGCCGTGGACAGGGGCGCATACGTGGCAAGTGCCGCCACGCCCAGCAGGGCAACAAGCGCCGCGCGCCGGGCGCCTTGCATCAGTTCACCTTCGCCGCCTGCCACGCGATGCGCGTTTCAGCGTTCCCCACGCCGCGCCGGATTTCGCCTTCGATCGTGCTGCCCGCGACCCGTCCCTCGAAGTAGAGGCTCGCCTCGTGTTCGCGGTCGCTGCCCTGCACCAGCACGAAGCTCAACCGGTCGCCGCGCAGCTTGGCGTCCCACATCTGGGTCACCTGGCCGTCGATGCGCGCAAGACCGTTCACTTCCTGGAAGCGCTGGTTCAGTTCCACCTCCACCCTGCGCGGGCCGTCGGGAAGCGCGACCCGCCCCCGCCAGCGCCCGGCCACCTTCGCCGGCACGATCCACAGGAACACGTTCTTGCGAATCGTCGTCATCTGGTCGGGCTTCCAGTCGTCGAGGTCGAAATCGTGTGCGACGATGCGCGTGCCGGGCTTGAGCTCGAGGAGCCGCGGCCGCAGCCTTCGGTTGACACGGGGCAGCAGATACATCGTGATGACGCTTGCCTGATCAAGGTCCGTCTTGAAGAGATCCTGCTGCAGGAATTTCACTCGATCTTCCACGCCCGCCTGCCGCGCGCTCTCCTCGCTCTGGATGACGAGGTGGTAGTCGATTTCGACGCCCACCGCTCGGGCGCCGAACTTCTTCGCCGCCGTGATCGCAATGCGCCCGTCGCCCGAGCCGAGGTCCATCACGAAGTCGCCGGGGCCGACCTTCGCCACGCGCAGCATTTCATCCACGACGACCTGCGGGGTGGGAACGAACGGTACATCGGGAACGACTTCGGCGGCGGATGCGGGGCGCAGCAGTGTAGCGGCGAGCGCCACCCACAACGCCGCAAGGAGCTGCCAGCCGGCTTTCGCGTCTGCTCTTACCATGGGTTGGCGGGCGGTGGCGGCGGCTCGAGCGACGCGTGTCCCGGCTCGATGGCCTGGGTGCGCACCGCCTTCCATGCGAGCTGCTGCGTGTCGCCGCCGCGCATGACGCGCGCCTGCCCTTCGATCCTGTCATTCACCACGCGACCGGAATAGCCGTAGCGCACGGTCGCTTCACCTTCGCGCAGGCTCGCGTCGATCGCGATCTCGGCGCCACTCAAGCGCGCCGCTTCGATCTTCGCTTCACGGCCGTTCACCGTGAGGGTGCCTTGGATCTTCTGGAACATCTGGTCGAGCTTGAGCTCGAAACTGACTTTCTTCCCGTTCTGCGCGAGCTGCCAGCGCCATCTGCCGGAGACCGGGGCGGGCACGACCCAGTAGAACACTTTGCTCTTGAAATCCCGGCCCACAGGCTTGCCCGGCGCATCGAGCACGAGCGCAAGATCCGGCGGCCACTCCCCCATGTCGTAATCGTGCGAGACGATGCGGGTGCCGGGCTTGAGCGTCGAGAGGAGCTTTGGCCGCACCATGAGATTGACTTCGGGCAGGAGGTAGATGGTCACCACGGTGGCGCGGCTGATGTCGGTCTTGTAGAGATCGCGCTCGTAGAACACCGCGCGCTCCGCAACCCCCGCCTGCGCCGCGCGCCGGTTGGCAAGCTGCACCAGCCGCCGGTCGAGATCGACGCCGAACCCGCGCGCGCCGTAGCGCTTCACCGCGGTGATCACCATGCGGCCGTCGCCGGAGCCGAGATCGATCACGTAGTCCTTGGGACCGACCTTCGCGATCTCCAGCATCTTGTCCACCACGTTCTGAGGCGTCTGGACGTACGGTGTGTCGCCGTAATCCTGGGCGATCGCACCGGATGCCGCGCCCAGCGCGCCGATAAACAGAAACGCGTGCACTACGCGCGCGAGCTTCGCTGCACCAACAATCCGAGTCATGTGCGATTTCAGTGGGAAACGTGGAGATCGGCGTGACGCGGCCGCGCATCGGCCAACGTCGCCGCACGGGCGGTGCGCCGCGCCGACCAGTCGAGCTGCGCCTGAAGCTTCGCGCCGGTAAGACGCGCCGTTCCGGATATCGTGTCGCCATCGACGTTGCCCGAGAACTCGTGCTTCACCGGAGCGCCGTTCACCGGGGCCGTGAAGGAGAAACTGATCTGCTCACCGCGCAGGCGACCGTTCTGCACGGGCGTGTCACGGCCGTCGACCTTGACGCTGCCCGAGAACGTCTGGAATTTTTGCGTCAACGCTACCTGGTACTTGTGCGGTTTCCCCGAAACGGTCAGGTCCCATTGCCAGGTCCCGCCGACTTTCGCCGGGATCACCCAGAAATAGATGTCGCTCTTGCCCCCGGAGCCGCCATACTTCTCCTTCGCATCGACCTGCACGTGGGCGTCGGGCTTCCAGTCGTCCATCGAGAAGTCGTGCGACACGATGCGCGTGCCGGGCCGCAAGTCGAGGAGCCTGGGCCTCAGTTCGAGATTCACGCGCGGGAGCAGGTACATCGTGATGACCGTCGCCTCGCCGAGATCGGCCTCGAAGAGATCACGCTGGTAGAACGCGACCTTGTCCAGCACGCCGGCTTTCTTCGCGTTCTCGTTCGCTTCCTGGATGCGTTCCGGGTTCAAGTCCACGCCGAAGCCGCGGGCGCCATGTTTCACCGCCGCGGTGATGACGATGCGGCCGTCGCCGGAACCGAGATCGATAAGATAATCGTTCGCGTTGACCTTCGCGATCTCCAGCATGCGCTCCACGACTTCCTGGGGTGTCGGGACGTAGGGCACGCGGGGCGATTGCGCCTGCGCAGAGGGCGCCACGATCATCATCATAGCCCCCGCGACCACGACGCCCCCCGTAAGGAGACCCAGCTTCGTTTCGTGTTGCACGTGCGCACTCCTTAGCTCAGACAGGTTTCCTTCTCCTCGGAGCGCCGGCCGGAGTTGCGGCCAAAACGATGTTGTGAATCTTTATGATAGATTCGCGTGCAGCGCCAGACGGCGCACTACCAAAGCGCGGCATTATACCCGAACAGCTATGCTATACACGGTCATCTTCATCTCCGGCGGCGCCATCCTGGCGCTCGAACTGCTCGCGTCCCGCATCATGACGCCCTACTTCGGTGTCAGCCTCTATATCTGGACCGGGATTCTGTCGATCACCCTCATCTCGCTCGCGCTCGGCTACTGGGCCGGTGGACGGTTCGCGGGCGCACCGCAGGGCCGCACGGTCGGATCGCTCACGCAGCGCTATGCGCTGATGCCGGCGGTCGCCGCCCTTGCCATCGTGGCGGCCTGTCTCGCGTATCCGCATCTTTTCTCGCCGCTCGCGGGCTGGAGCCTCGTCTTCGGCGCGTTCGCTGCCTGCCTGATCCTGCTCTTCCTGCCGCTCGTCGCCACTTCGGCGATGAATCCGCTGCTGGTTGCGATCATGCTGCAGCAGATGGAGCGGCGCGCCGGCGATGCGGGGGCGGGCAAAGTGTTCTTCATGAGCACCGTCGGTTCGGTCGCCGGCGTGCTGGTGACGGCTTTCGCGATGACCCCGTACTTGAGCAACTTTTCCGCGGTGCTCGTGGTCGCGCTCACGCTCGCACTGCTGTCCCTCGCAATGGCGATGGCGCCTTCGCTGCGGCTGCCTGCGCCTCGCCTCGTGGGAGGAACCGCCGTTGCCGGCGCGACTGCGGCGGCGCTGCTCCTATGGCAGGCCGACGCCTATACCGGCCGTCTCGCTCCCGCGGCATATGCCGGCCGGGTATGGCAGGTGGAAGCGAGTATCGGCTCGCTGTTCGGGACCGTGAAGATCCTCAAGAGTCGACCGGATCCCGAGAGCGGGGAATTCCTGCGCATCTACTTCCACGACGGGCTGACGCAGAACACGGTGGATTCGAACGGGCGCTCGATGTCGTTCTATACCTATGCGCTGGAAGCGCTCGCGCGTGCCTACCGCCCCGGCATGCATAGCGCGCTCGTGCTCGGCCTGGGCGCCGGCATCGTGCCGATGCAGTTCGCGCGGACCGGCATCGCGGCGGACGTCGTCGAAATCGATCCCGCGTCGTTGCACGTCGCGCAGCGCTACTTCGGGTTCGACCCCGCGCGTGCCCGGGTGCACCATACCGACGCCCGCGCCTTCGTCCGCGCATGCCCGGAGCGCTACGACGTGGTCGTCGTCGACCTCTTCCATGGCGATGGCACGCCCGACTATCTCGTCACGCGCGAATTCTTCCGCGACTTGAGGCGCTGCCTCGCTGAAGACGGTGTTGCGGTGTTCAATACCTTCGCGGACCTGCAGCGCCCCGAGAGCTACGCGCATCTCCTCGCCACGCTGCGCGCGGAACTGCCCGAAGTCGCGCTCTATCGACCGGACTGGACGGGCGCCGTGCAGTTGAACAGCTTCCTGGTGGCCGCCCCGCGTCCCCTGCCTCGCCCCGCCAAGGTAACGCTCGATTACGTTCCGCCGCGCCACGCGGACACCCTCTGGACCATGCTCGCCCATCCGCGGACAGTGGACAAGGACGCGTTAGCGGGCGGGCGCGTCGTGACCGATGCGCTGAACGCCGTCGCGCACGACTTCGCGCTGACCCAGCTTGCCTATCGGCGGTCGGTCGTCGAAGCGATGCCGCCGGCGCTCCTCATGAACTGACGCGCTTCGCGCTCCAGCGCGCCGTGCCCTTGCCGGTGCCGAGCTCAACCTTGCCCTCCATGGTGTCAGCCATCACGCGTCCATAGAAGACGTGCCGGCCGGCTCCGGCGTTGATTGCGAAACGGATGTCTTCCCCGCGCAGGTGGGGCAGCTCGATCCTGGTGCTCTTCCCCGCTGCGAGCGCCGTACCGTCGAACACCTGATAGCGCTGCTTGAGATCGACCTCGTACTCCACGCCCGGGGAGCCCTCGATTCTGACCCGCCATTTGCCGGCGATCTTGGAAGGCACGATCCAGAGGTAGAGGGTCGCGCGCGGCACGCCGTTCACCTTCTCCTTCTCCGGCACATCGAAGGAAAAATTCTCGTCCGGGCGCCAGTCGTCGCCGAAGTGGTAGTCGTGCGAGACGACGCGCGTGCCGGGCTTCAACTCGCTGAAGACCTTCGACTGCAGCTCGCTCATCATCGAGGGCAGGAGGTAGAGCGTCAGCACCGTCGCGCGGCTCAAGTCGGCCTTGAACACGTCCTGCACCTGGAACGAGACGCGCTCCGCCACGCCGAGCCGTTTCGCGGACTCGTTGCTCAGCTTGACGAGTTTGGGGTCGATCTCGATCCCCATTCCGCGCGCCTTGTACTGCTGGGCCGCCGTCAGCACGATGATGCCGTCTCCGGAACCGAGATCCACGACGAAATCGCCGGACCCCACCTGCGCCATGCGCAGCATCTCATCCACGACGACCTGCGGCGTGGGCACGTACGGCCCGCCGGTGCGATCCGGCTCCTTGTTCGCATCCTGCCCGCACGCCGGCGCTGCGCATAACACCAGTAGCATCGCGCAGAGCGTGCGTCTCACCCCGCTCATCGTTGCCATGCCGTCCTCTTCCTGTCGTTCATTTCGGTTTCACGAATTTAAGCACGAATTCATCGTTCGGCATCTGCGGCTTGAACACCGAAGCGGTGCGCGGATCGTCGGGGTTGCGGAGAAAAAGCGCCTCATCCATCAGCCGGAATCCCGCCGCCTGGACTTCGGCGCGCACCACGTTCTCATCGAGCCGGTGCAGGGTCTTCGCCGCGTCGATGCCGCTCCCCGGTCGCGCCGAATGGTCCGCCACGATATAGACGCCGCCCGGCTTGAGCGACTCATACACCACGCGGTTCATCTTCGCGCGATCCGCACCGAGCCACACCGTATCGTGGTAGACGAAATTGAACGTGACGAGATCGAGATTGCGAACGTCGGGTGGCACCGGGTCGTCGAACTCGCGCACGAGGTGCACCACCCGTGCCATGACCGGCTTCTTCAGCCGCTCCTCGAAGCGCCCGCGCACGAACTTTTGCAGCACGTACGGGCTGTTCTGCGCGTAGACCACGCCTGCCGGACCGACGACGCGGGCGAGGAGTTCCGTGTTGTAGCCGCCTCCAGCGCCGAGGTCGAGCACGCGCATGCCGGGCAGCACGCCGTAGAACTCGAGCAGCTTCTCGGGCTTGCGCCGCTGGTCCGTGACGCGGTCGGCATCGCTGCGGTCGCGGTCGTGGACGATCCAGAAATAAGGCGGCGCCACCTCGTTCGACGCGCACCCGGCCGCGAGCGCGAGGAGCGCCATCAGGACAAACGCAACGTGCCGAAACCGCTTCATCGTATCGCCTCTCCCGGCACGCGCCGTGCGCGCCGCAGCGATATCTTAAACGAAGCGTGCATGCGATGTTGCCGCAGTTCGTCCTACGGGCGAGGCGCCGCGGACGCGGTCTGCGCGAGCCTGCCGTGCGCGCCCAGCATGCAGCCGAGCCCGGCAGCGGCGGGGAGCGCAAGCAGCCCGAATGCGGCGGCATAGCTGCCGGCTGCAAGATAGGCATTGGCGAATGCAATCGGGCCGAGCATCTTGCCGACGTTGACGAAGACCAGCGAGCCGCCCGTCATGGTGGAGACCGACTTATGGGGCGAGAGGCGCGCGACTTCCGCCAGAAATGCGCCATTCCAGCCGCTCGCCGTCGAGCCGAAAACGAAAAACAGTGCGCACGCCCAGGCGAGCGGCCACGCCGGCGTAATCGCCAGGCATACGAACGCCGCGACGAGCATGACGATCGCGAGCGCAGCCAGGACGGCAAAGCACGAGCGCGTGAGATCGGCAATCCAGCCCCACAAGACGCGTCCGACCACGCCGCCCACCTGGGACGCGAGCAGGACGATGCCGGCCTGGATGAGACCATGCTTCATCTCCTCGGCGAACAGCACCACGGTGAACGTCGAGATGCAGATCTGCACGATGACGAAACAGCCGCCCGCGATGGAGAGTAGCCGCAGCGCCGGGTGGTTCCAGATTTGCGCGACGCCGCCGAAAGGATTCGCCGCCACCCTGGCATTCGGATCGCGATCATCGTCCCAGGCGGCGCGCCCGCGTTCGAGCAGCGGAAGGAGCAGCGCCATGGCGCCGGCGTTGATGACGAGCGCCCATTGCCAGCCCGCGCTCACCGCCACGCCCGGCCCGATGAGAGCAGCGCCCACACCGCCGAGCGGCACGCCGGACTGCTTGAGCGAGAAGACGAGATTGCGGTTTTTCGCGGGAGTGAAGCGCGCAAGGAGGTGCGAAGCCGACGGCGTGATAAGGCCATAACCGAGCCCCAAGGCAACCGCCGACAGGAACACGAAGGCGACGTGGGGCAAAGCCGCGACGAGCGAGCCGGCGATGAGCAGACCGAGCCCGAGTTGCGTGACGCGGCACGCGCCCCATCTCAGATTGAGGTTACCGCCGAACGTAAGCGAGACGAGCATCGCCGCGGCGAGCAGGCTGATCTGGTAGCCGATCAGCGCGGAAGATACCCCGTAGGTCGCCGCCACTGCCGGCACGATCGCCGGCAGTGTGCTCGTCGCCATCGTGCCAAGCGCCTGGGCGACCAGCAGCACGGCGACGAGAAGCGGGAAGCCCGGCGCCCGCGGCGGCGCCTGCCCCGCCTTCATCGCCGCGCGACCGGCGCCGGACGGCGCGTCGCGCGCCACGGCAGACTGCCGTCACGCGAGACGATGGTCCCGTCTATGGTGTCGCCTTCGATGATGCCCGTGAATTCGCGGCGGCTGCCGCTTTCGCCGTCCGCGCCGGGCAACAGGAATCGCAGGTGCTTGCCCTCGAGTCGCGCGCCTTCCATCGCCAGGCGTTCACCGTTCACGAGCGCCTCGCCTTCGACACGCTGGAAAGTCTGGACGAACGAAAATACGTATGGCTCGCCCTGTTCGCCCGCAACCGACGCACTCCAGCGTCCCGAAATCTTCGCAGGCACGATCCAGAGGTAGATCGTGGATTGCCATTTGCCAGCGCTGCCGTACTTCTCCGCGACGTCTATGGTCACGGTGCGGTCCGGCGCCCAGTCGTTGAAGCGGAAGTCGTGCGACACGACGCGCGAGCCCGGCCGCAGCTCGGCATAGATGCGGTCGCGCAACTGGTGCATCAAATGGGGGAGCAGGTAGAGCGTCAACACGCTCGCATGGTCGATGCGCGCTTTCAACGCGTCTTCCTGGCGAAATTGCGCGAGCGGCGCAAGAGCTCGCTTCTGCGCCTCGCTGCTGCTCTGGGCGACGAGCTCGGGATCGATCTCCACGCCTTCGCCGCGCGCCTGAAAGCGGGCCGCGGCGGTCAGCACGATACGGCCATCGCCCGATCCCAGATCAATGACGACGTCATCGCGCGTGACTCGGGCGACATTGAGCATTTCATCGACGACAGCCTGCGGTGTGGGGACGTAGGGGCCGCCGCTGCGCACGAAGTCCGCCGCCCGCGCGCTCAAGGCGAGCGCGCACGCAACGATGGCGCACACCTTCAGGAGAGCTGCGAGGGTCGCTGCCGCCGGCCGAAGGTGCGCTGTTTGCAATGTTTCGAATTCTGCCCTGCACCTCATGGCTGCAAATTGTAGAAGACGTTGTAATTCCTGCATGTGGCACATGCCGCGCCGACCGGCACACCGCGTCTTGAACTCGGCAGCTCGATGGTATGGCGCGTGCTTGCCTCCATTCGTCAACGCGGCAGGCGCCGGTATGTTAGCAAAAGCGCGGCCCTGGGGAACTGGAGCGGAATCATGCACGCAAGCATGAGAAGCTGGCTGCTGTGGCTGCTGCTGATCGCCATCGCAACGCCCGCTGCCGCCCGGGAGCCGGCTCTCAATACCTTGCGCGCGGTCGATTACGCTACGCTGCCGGGCGGGCGCATCGTCATCCGGGCCACGTTCGACCGGGACCTGGAGCGCCCGCCTGGCGTCTTCCGGACTTACCATCCTCAGGTCTATATCGTGCTCGATTTCCCATCGACGGCGAGCGCGATCGAGGACGACACGAGAAAGGTCGCGTTCTGTGGCGTGCGCGCGATCAAGGTCATGCAGGTCGGCGATCTGACCCGGCTCGCCGTGCACCTCGACGAGCCGCGTATCGGCGAGCTTGCATTGAAGGGCCGGGAACTGTGGCTTACGCTGACGCCGTTCGAAATCCCGCGTCGCGAAAAGGAAACGTGGTTCTCGCGGCCCTAGCCTAGAAGATGAGATCGAAGATGCCAAAGACCACGAGAAGCCCGATCAGAAATATGGCGATGATGATCCAGGCGAGCGCTTTGACCACAACGAACCGTATCTCCTCACGTGCTTGTTGTACGGCCGCCATGGTGCAGCAAGCGCCATGCCCGATGCTCACGCCAGGCGCAACAGCGGACGCGAGCGGAGCGGCCGTCAGCCTTCCTGTTCAAGTCCCACGTCCTTGCGCCAGTCGCGGCCTTTGCGGAACACCACCGGCTTCAGCGCGAACAGGAACAACACTACGCACAGGCCGAACATGGTCGTCGCGATCGGTCGCTCGAGAAAAATGCCGTAGTCGCCGGCGCTCATCGCGAGCGACTGGCGCAGGCTCAATTCCAGCATCGGCGCCAGCACGAGCCCGAGCGCGATCGGCGCAAGCTCGTAGTGGAATTTGCGCAGCACGTAGCCGATGCCGCCCATGATGAGCATGATCCATACGTCGATCATGCTGTTCGCGACGGAGTACGTGCCCAGTATGCAAAAGGCGAGTATGCAGGGATAGAGGTACGCGTAGGGGATCCTCAACAGGTTGACGAACATTCCAACCATCGGCAGGTTGAGGATGAGCAGCACGACGTTGCCCACGTACATGCTGGCGACGAAGCCCCAGAAGAGGTCCGGCTGCTGGGTGATGAGCAGCGGCCCCGGCGAGATGCCGTGCACCATGATCGCAGCGATCATCACCGCGGTCACGGGGCTCGTGGGAATGCCGAGCGCCATCATCGGCACGAAGGCGCCGGTCGCCGCCGCGTTGTTCGCCGACTCGGGGCCGGCAACCCCTTCGATCGCGCCCTTGCCGAAGCGCTCGGGATTTTTCGCGAGACGCCGTTCGATGCCGTACGAGACGAACGACGAGATGATGTGCGCCGAGCCCGGAATGATGCCGATCAGAAAGCCGAGCAGGCTGCCGCGCATGATCGGACCCGCCGCCAGCCTGAACTCCTCGCGCGAAGGCACGAGGTCGCGCAGCCGGGGGCGCTGCACCTTCGGCGCAGCCGCCTGTCCCGCGGTGAGGAGGATTTCCGAGATGCCGAAGAGCCCTACAGCGACCGGGACGATGCCCACACCGTCGCCCAGCTCAACGATATCGAAATTGAACCTTGTGTAGCCGCTCATGACATCGATGCCGATCATGCCGAGCAGCAAGCCGAGCCCCGCGGCGGCGAGTGTCTTGATCGTCGACCCGCCGCTCATGTAGGCGAGTATGAAAAGTCCCATCATGAGCAGCGCCGTGTACTCCGGCGGCCCGAAACGCAGCGCGAACGCGGCGAGCGTCGGGGCAAGCAGCATGAGGCCGATCACCGCCACCGTGCCGGCAATGAACGAGCCGATGGCGGCGATGGCGAGCGCAGGCCCGGCGCGGCCGTTCTTCGTCATCTCGTAGCCGTCGATGCACGTCATCACCGAAGCCGCCTCCCCCGGTATGCGGACCAATATCGAGGTCGTCGAGCCGCCATACATCGCGCCGTAGTAGACGCCGGCGAGCAGCACGACTGCGATGATGGGATTGAGACCGAAGGTGGCGGGCAGGAGCAGGCTGATGCCCGCGAGCGGGCCCAACCCCGGCATCATGCCGACGAGCGTGCCGATGATGCATCCGGCAAAGGCATACACCAGGATGGACGGATCGAGCGCAACCGAGAAGCCGAGCAGCAGATTCTGCAGCGTCCCGTCGGCCATCAAAAGCCCCACGGACTGCGCGGCAGCGGCACGTGCAGGAGCGTCCCAACCACGTAGTAGGAGATCAAGCCGAAGCCGACGGAAACAAGCGCGACCGGCAGCGGGCGCCTGCGCTCCACCACGCCGAGGAAGAAAACGAGCAGCGCGATCACCGTGAGGCGGTAGCCGATGCGCTCCAGCGCGAATGCCGCCACGCCGCAGGCAAGGAGTATGACCATCGCGCGCGCCGTCTCCGGCCACCTGATGTCCGCAACCGGCTGCGACCGGCCGCCGAAGACGGCGATGAGGAACCCCATGCCGCCGATAAAGATCGCGATCAGCAAGGGCACGTAGCCCGGGCCCGGCTCCTGCAGCGTGCCGAGCGGGTAGACTCGGTTCTCCCAGCCCACGTAGAGCGCGAGCGCAACGAGCATCAGGCCCGAGAGCTGGTCGCTGCGAAGCCGCCCGGCCGGGCGCTTTCCCGGTTCGTCAGGCGCCCGTTCGAATTCCGGCATGCGGCGGACGGCGCGCTACTTCTTGGCGTCCGGCTTCGGCGCGGGCTTCGCCTCGACCTTGCCCACCACTTTCACCGCGACGGCAAGCCGTTTCGCATCGGCTTCCCAGTACTTGCGGAATTCCGGCGCGTCCATGTATACGATGGGCGAATTGACCTTCTTCATCTGCGCCTTGAAGTCAGGGTCCTCCACCGCCTTGCGTGCGGCATCGCGCAGCACTTTCATCACGGGCTCCGGCGTTCCCGCCGGCGCGAAGAGACCCGCCCAGATGTAATACTCGACGTCGTAGCCCAATTCCTTGAACGTCGGGACGTCGGGGTACGACGGATGGCGCTTCGTGCCCCACCCTGCGAGCGCGCGGAGCTTCCCGCCCTGCACGTGGCCCGAGATCGCGGCGGGACCGCCGGCCGTCACGTCCACGTGGCCGCCGAGCAGTGCGGTCAGCGCGGGGCCGCCGCCGGTCGTCGGCACGTGGCGCATCTTGATGCCGGCCGCATGCATGAACATCTCCATCGGCATGTGGAGCGCGCCGTAGACACCCGACGAGGAGAAGGAAAGCTGGCCGGGCTTCTTCTTCGCATCGGCGACGAAATCCTTCGCCGTCTTCCACGGGCTGTCGGTGCGCACGGTGAGGAAGGTGGGATCGGCGGAAATGAGCGCGATCGGCGCGAACTGATTGAGCGAGTAGGCGGGCTTGCGATCGAAGAGCTCGTCCGCAGCGGGGATCACCGAAATGCTGGAGAGCGCCATCAGTATCGTGTAGCCGTCGGGCTTCGCGTTCGCGACGGCGGCGTTGCCCACCGCGCCGCCGGCGCCCGGCCGATTGGTAACGGCCATGGGCTGCTTCAGGACTTTTTCCATAGCGGCCGCGGTTGGACGGCCGGTAGTGTCCGCCACGCCGCCCGGCGGGAACGGCACCACCATCGTGATGGCATGAGCCGGAAACTTATCCTGCGCGCCCGCCAATGCAGGCGCCAGGGACAGGATTGCGGCAACGAAAAAAATTCTTGTTGTCATGATGCTCTCCTCGAAAATAAGTTGTAGCCCTCAACGATCGACGCGCGCGCCGGACAGCTCGACGATCTTCGCCCATTTCGCGATGTCCTGGTGCAGATACTTTTCGAACTCGGCGATCGTCATGGTCATCGGCTGCGCGCCCTGCTCGTTCCACGTTTTCCTGACGTCGGGCCGGCTGGTGATCTTGGTGATCTCCGCGTTCAACCGTTCGAGAATGGGCTTGGGCGTACCCGCGGGCGCCATGACACCCAGCCAGATGGTGGTCTCGTAGCCCTTTACACCGGCTTCCGCAATGGTCGGCAGCTCAGGCATCACCGTGGAGCGCTTCGCGCCGCTGGTCGCCAGCGCCCGGACGCGCCCCGTCTTCGCGTTCGGCGCCATGGTGGTGATCGCATCGATCATCATCTCGACCTGGCCGCTCATGACGCTGGTGCGCGCATCCCCGCTGCTCTTGTGCGGCACGTGTACGATGTCCACGCCCGCCAGCGCCTTGAACAGCTCGCCCGCCATGTGGTACGGCGTGCCGGTACCCGAGGACGCATAGTTGAGCCCGCGCGCCTTCGCTTTCGCCAGCGCAACGAGTTCCTTCACCGACTTCGCCGGCAGCGAGGGATGCACGACGAGCAGCAGATCCGAATAGTTGATGGGTGCGACCGGCACGAAATCCTTCATCAGCGTGAAGGGCTTCTTCGGCACGAGCGACTCGTTGACGGTGTGCGTGTTCGACATGACGAGCAGCGTATAGCCGTCCGGCGCCGACTTCGCGACCACATCGGTGCCGATGATGGAGCCGGCCCCGGGGCGATCCTCGACGACGAACGATTGCCCCAGCGGTTCCTGCAAGCGCTGCGCGAGAAAGCGAGCATACAAGTCCGCAGGGCCGCCAGCCCCGAACGGGACGATGACACGGATCGGCTTGGCGGGATAGGCTTGCGCCTGGACGAGCGATGGCGATAATGCCGCGGCGAGCACTGCGGTTGCCGCAAAAGAAAATGCGCGCTTCACGTTCATATCTCCTCCTCGACGATATGGCCGGCCTGCCGCGAGCGGGCGTTGCCGTTGCGGGCCCTATTGTAGCCGAAGAGCCATAATCGCGACCGCGGCTGCGATCGCCCGCGCCATGAGGGCCGCTTCGTCGTCACACGATCACTGCCGCGCGCCAGCCGGCGATACGTTCGCATCGCCGCAGGAGCGCACGCAGCGCTTTACGACGCGCGACCTCATCGTGAAATCTCCTCACGCTCGTGCTGCAGATGGGTGGTGAGCGGTGGAACGGGACGTTGCGACCGAGGGCCGCTCCCGCGCATCCATGTGGCGGGCCTAAGACATCGCGCATCGCGGATTGTTCCACGCAGGGTATCGGGCCATTTCGGCACAAACTTTGCACCGCTGCGTGCTGTCGAATCGCCATCCTAGTCTTTGGACAGACTTCGTTCTGTCTCAGGAGAGAAAGCACATGCAACCGGCGAAACCACGCTGCGCCTGGGTCGCGGCCGCGGCGATCGTCGCGCTCGTTGCGGGCTGCGAGCCGAAAACCCCGAAGACCCAGTCACCTGTGGCCCCTGCAGCCGCCGCTCCTCTCACCGGAGCGCCGGCGCGCACGCAGGCGCTTCCCGATTTCTCCGCGCTCGTCGACGAGATCGGCCCTGCAATCGTCAACATCCGCGCGATCACCGACAGCTCCGCGAACATGCAGGACGGCGGGGCCGGGATTCCGAAGGACGACCCGCTGCACGAATTCTTCCGGCGTTTCGGCGCGCCTGAAGGCCGCCGCGAGCCCACGCAGGGGGTGGGATCAGGGTTGATCGTCACCGCCGACGGTCTCATTCTCACCAACGCACACGTGGTTCAGGAGGCGAACGTTGTGACCGTCAAGCTGACGGACCGGCGCGAATTCAAGGCGAAGATCGTCGGCGCTGACCGTCGCAGCGACATCGCCGTGCTCAAAATCGACGCCCGCGACCTGCCGACGGTGAAGATCGGGGATGCCGACGCAATCAGGGTCGGCGAATGGGTCGCGGCAATCGGCTCGCCGTTCGGTTTGGAAAACAGCGTGACTTCCGGCATCGTAAGCGCCAAATCGCGCACGCTCCCCGACAGCAGCTATGTGCCCTTCATTCAGACCGATGTGGCGGTGAACCCGGGAAGTTCCGGCGGTCCCCTCCTCAACATGCGCGGTGAAGTGATCGGCATCAACTCGCAGATCTACAGCCGCACCGGCGGGTACATGGGTCTTTCGTTCGCGATCCCGATCAACGTCGCGAAGAAAATCGAGAAGGCGCTGGTGGAACGCGGCCGGGTGAGCCGCGGCAAGCTCGGCGTCGGGATACAGGATGTCGACCAGGCGCTCGCGCAAAGCTTCGGTCTCGAGGAGCCGGCAGGCGTCATCGTGAACGGCGTCGAGCCCAAGGGACCGGCCGCGCAAGCCGGCGTGCAGCCGGGCGACATCATCTTGAGGTTCGCCGGCAAGGATGTCGGCCGCCCCAACGACCTTCCGGCGCTCGTCGCAGAAACGCGCCCGGGCACGAAGGCGAGTGTCGAAGTCTGGCGCAAGGGCAAGCGCAAGACGCTGGACGTGACCGTGGGCGAGCTGCCGGATGACAGCATCACGCCGCCTGGTAAACCGGCCGCAGTGGAACGTAACGGCGATGCGGCCGGTCTTGCGGTGCGTCCGCTCACTTCGGAAGAGCGGCACGCCACACAGGCCGATGGCGGGCTCATGGTCGAGAGCGCTGAAGGCCCCGCCGCGCGCGCGGGCATCCAGCCGGGCGACGTCATCGTGCGGGTCAACGAGCAAGCGATCGGGGACACCGATCAGTTGCGCGAGGCCATAGGCCGTGCCAGCGGGGCCGTGGCGCTCCTCGTGCAACGAGACAACAAGCGGGTGTATGTCGCCGTGACGCCGGGATGAACATGCCTTGCGAGCGCGCCTCCTGGGTGCAGACAACTTTTTTTTCCTTGGGATGGTCAAAGGACGCAATTGCCCCGGAGCCCGTTCCGATAGAGGCATTTCTCACGCAGGAGGATAGAGGATGCGAACATCCATGACACGCGTTTACGCGAGGCTTATGGCGGCTGCGCTCGCTGCCTGGTCGGTTAGCGCGCTTCCCGTAATCCCGGCCAGTGCAAGCCCGGCCGCACAGGCCACGGCGACCGCGCCGCCGACCCGCGCCCTTCCCGATTTTTCGGCTTTGGTCGAACGAGTGGGACCGGCCGTTGTGAACGTAACGACCGTGCGCACACCGCAGAACGGATCGAGCCAGGCGCCCGGCATACCCCCGGGTCTCGAAAACGACCCCTTCTTCGAGTTCTTCAAGCGTTTCGGCATCCCTTTCGACATGCCACAGCCCTCGCCCACTACGGGTCTCGGTTCGGGCTTCATCATCAGCGAAGACGGCTACATCCTCACCAATGCGCACGTGGTGCAAGGCGCGACCGAGGTGACCGTGCGGCTCACCGATCGCCGCGAGTTCAAGGCGAAGATCGTGGGCAGCGATCCCCGCAGCGATATCGCCACGCTGAAGATCGAAGCTTCGGGCTTGCCCGCGGTGAAGGTCGGGGATCCCGAGAAGGTCAAGGTCGGTAATTGGGTCGCTGCCATCGGCTCGCCTTTCGGTTTCGAGAACAGCGTGACGGCCGGCATCGTGAGCGCAAAATCGCGCGCGCTCCCCGACAGCACCTACGTGCCGTTCATCCAGACCGATGTGGCGGTGAATCCCGGCAACTCAGGCGGACCGCTTTTGAACGTGGACGGTGAAGTGATCGGCATCAATTCCCAGATCTACAGCCGCACCGGCGGCTACATGGGGCTTTCGTTCGCGATACCGATCGATGTCGCCATGGAAGTCAGGGACGACCTCGTGCGTTACGGTAGAGTGACGCGCGGGCGCCTCGGGGTTACGATCCAGGACGTGAATCACGCACTCGCGAAGAGCTTCGGTCTCGACAAACCGATGGGGGCGATCGTGAGCTCGGTCGAAAAAGGCGGACCGGCCGATAAGGCCGGCATCCAGCCCGGCGATATCATTCTGAGAGTGGGCAAGAAGCAAGTCGAACGTTCCAACGAGTTGCCCAATCTCGTGGCGGCAATGGAGCCGGGGACCCGAACCGAAGTGGAAGTCTGGCGCGACGGTAAGCCCGTGCGCTTGCCGGTCACGATCGGGGAACTGACCGAAGACCGCGTCGCATCCGGAAAACCCTCGGGCAGCGAATCGGGCGGCAAACTGGGCGTTGCCGTGCGGCCGCTTACCCCCCAGGAGAGCAAGCAGATTCAAAGCGAAGGCGGTGTCGTGGTCGAAAGCGCACAAGGGCCGGCGGCACGCGCCGGCATACGGCCCGGCGACGTGATACTGGGCGTCAACGGAAAACCGATCCAGAACCCGCAGCAATTGCGCGAGGCCGTCGAGAAGAGCGGCGGCGTCGTGGCGCTGCTCGTGCAGCGGAACGACGCGCGGATTTTCGTGCCGGTGCAGCTCGGCTGACGCAGTGAGCTAAAGCGGGAGACGGACTGCGGCGCCGCGCGCGATCGACTGGGTCACGGCTTCGAACGTCGCGACGGTCGTCACCATCTCGTCCGGCGTGATCGGATAGGGCGCGCGGCCGCTCGCCGCATCGGCAAACGCTTCGAGCTCGGCCCGAATGGAATCGAGCGGCTCGAAGCGTTGCGTTTCCGTCTGCCTGCCCTTCAGGCGCAGCACGAGATCGGTCTCGCCGAGCGCCTCCGCGTTACCCTCGCTCCCGAAGACGTGCACGCGCCAGTAGATCGGCGTTGCGCGCACCGCGCCCAATGTGCCCGTCATCCCGTTTGCGAACTTGAACAGCGCTGATACGGTGTCGAGCGGATCAGGTGAGGGCTTGGTCGATACGAATTGCGCGGTCACTTCGGAGGCCGGCCCCGCGAGCGCGCTGAACACATCGAGCAGATGTATGCCGGTGCCGGTCATGCCAGCTCCGGGTGTCTCGCGAGGATCGGCGCGCCATTCGGAAAAATGCTTGCTCGAGTTCTCGTTGCTGTAGTGTCCTTCGATGTGGAGCACCTTGCCCAGGACTCCGCTGCGCACGGTCCTCACCAGTTCGCGTGTCGAAGGCCAGAAGCGTTTGTTCTGTCCCACGCCTAACGCCACGCCGGCGCGCTTCGTCGCCGCCACTGCGCGCTCGGCATCCGGGCGTGTCAGCGAAAGCGGTTTCTCGCAGAACACCGGCTTGCCCGCGCCCGCGACACGCACGATCTGGTCGGCGTGCAGCGAATGCGGGGTCGCCAGCACGACCGCCTCCACCTGCGGGTCGGCCAGCGCTTCGTCGAGCTCCGTCGTCAACCGAAACCCGTGGGTCGCCGCGAGCTCGCGCACCGTGTCCGGTTCCTTGCTCACGCCGTGGACGAAACGGATGCGATCGCTCTTGCCCTGCACCGCGTTGACGAGATTCTTTCCCCACCAGCCGAGGCCGATGATTGCCGCGTTGAGCATCGATGTTCCCCTGGAAGTCCGATATCAGCTTGCGACGAGCATTTTAAGCGCAGGCTCGATCGCCTCGTCGGCGATTCTTTTCAACTCGTCCGGCGTGCGGTTCTGGATGGGATGCGGAACGAACAGCACCGCCGGCTCGAAACCGAGCGCTTTCGATTGCGCCTCCAGCGCGTTGCGGAATTCCGCCGTGACGACCGATATGCCGGGTATGCCGCGCGCATCCAGCGTCATCAAGTCGTGCAGACTGCACGACGTGCAGGACCCTCAATCCGAGAGCGCGATCAGCACGACGTCCGCTTCGTTTGCCACGCGATCGATCACTTCCGCGGGCGCAACCTTGGCGTTGGTCGGCTTCGCATAGCGCTTCACCTTGAGATTCCGCTCGGCGAAGCGCGCCTCCACGCGATCGAGAAATTCGTCGCTCCTCGTCTTGCCGATGTCGAAGAGCGCGATCGTGAGGCCGTCGAGCGATTGCGGCGGTTTCGCCCGCGCGCGCTCGAGCGGCGCCGTTTCCGCGGTCGGGTCGCGGAGCCAGAGTTCCGTGGTCATGCTCGCACCTCCTTGGTGACGGGTTGCAATTCATCGCGCTTGCGCCCGGCGAGCCATCCCGGAAGGATGGCGGAGAACAGCCCCGCCGAGCCGCCGGCGCGCACGATCATCAAGCCATCCTCGTGGAATTTCGGCACGCGCTCTTCCGCACGGCTCACCGCAATGCCTTCGCCGACGCCATCTACGCCCGCGACAAGTTCGCTGCCGGGGCGTATGGTCGCTTCGTACAGCGCGCGCTCGATGCGCTTTCTGTCCCAGCCCGCTTCGCGATAGATCGCGTAGTGCTCGGGCGAAAGGACCAGTATCGCGCGCGCCGATTGCACGAGCTTGGGATGCCCGATTTTAACGAGCGACATCGCGAGCGAGCGGGTGAGCGCTTCCGGGGTGCGCGATTTCTGATCGACGAACGCCTCCACCCCATGCCCCTGGAAGAGCGTCACGGTCGATGCGCCACGCGGGAAACCGCGCGCGACCGAAAGCGGCTCCCACGTTTCGTCGGACTCGTCTTCGGCGAAGCAGAACGTGTATTTGCTCGGGGCGCCGAGCGTGGCGCGGTCCGCTTCTCCGGGTCGGCCGCCGCCGACGTTGCGCACGATGAGGTTCAACGCGCGGCCGATCGTTGCGTTCGCGCGATTGCCCTGCCCCAGCGCGTTCAAGCCCGCGTTCATGCCGATCGTTCGCGCAACGGGACCGTTCACGATGATGACCGGCGCGGAAAAGTAGGTCGTGGCCAGCAGGCCGTGCAGCGTGAAGACCGGCTCGAGCGCCGCCTCCACGGCGGCGAGCAGCACCGGCATGTACTCGGGACGACAGCCTGCGAGCACTGCATTGATCGCCACCTTCTCCACAGTGCAATCGGCGAGGTTGGGGGGAATGCGCCCCACCACTTCTTCAGGTGCGCGCGAGGTGCCTTGCAGCATGCCCGCGATCCGTTCGTCAGTGGATGGCGTGACCGGCAGTCCGTCGGTCCAGCCACGCGCGTAGCAGATCTCCACGGGATCGTCGTGCTCGCCGTACTCGATCTTGCGCGAGGCGAGCAGCGCGGCGCCGCGAAAGCGTGCTTCGAGTTTCTCGGCCACCCCGGGCTCGAGTGTCAGCGAGCCTCACCCGGGACGAAAGGGCGGAAGATCTGCGCCCAGATTCGCGATGCCGGTCAGCCGGCGCCAGCCTTCGCGATCCCAGCCGACGATGCGTTCGACCTCTCGGCCGCCGGAAAAGCGGACGAGGGTCGGGGTCGCTTCGATCGCGTTGCGCCACGAGTGCTCGAGTGTGCGGTCATCGACGACGCGTTGCACGCCGGAGGGGAAGCGAGGGTCGTCCTGCGTCACCACGCTGAAATCCGGCAGCTTCTGCGCCACCTGCTGCATCTGCGGCTCGATCAACGTGCACGTCGGGCAGGCGCGCTTCACGAATGCAACCAGGCCATCGGCGATCATCGGGATTCCTCGGACGTCAGGTCAGACGTTCGATTCTAACGGAGGTCACGAGGCCGTGATAAGCTTTCCCGGGCATGAACTTCTGCAACGATTCCCGCCGTCGGAACGGTGCACGACCCTCGGTCCTGCCCCGCCGAACGACGCTGAAGCTCCTCGCCGGAGGTATTCTCGCCATGTCGCACATTGCCCACTCGGCCGGTGAAAAAGGGAACGGCATGCTCGAGCGCCCGATTCCACGCAGCGGCGAGCCCTTGCCGGTCGTCGGGCTCGGCACCTGGCAGACCTTCGACGTAGCGCCGAACTCACCCCTGCTCGCCGACTTGAAGGAAGTCATGCGCACGCTCGTGGAACACGGCGGAAAGGTGGTCGATTCCTCGCCCATGTACGGCCAGGCCGAGCGCGTCGTGGGCGATCTCGCCGCCGAGCTCAACCTGCACCCGAAGCTCTTTCTCGCCACCAAAGTGTGGACCCGTGGCCGCGAGGCCGGCATCCGGCAGATGGAGAACTCCATCAGGCTGCTGCGCACACAACGCATCGATCTCATGCAGGTGCACAACCTCCTCGACCTTGCGACTCACGTGAGGACTCTGCACGAATGGAAGGCCGCGGGCCGCATCCGCTATATCGGCATCACACACTATCACGAAGGCGCTCACCCGGATCTCGAGCGGCTGGTGAAGACGCGCGAATACGACTTCGTGCAGTTCAACTACTCGATGGCTGAACGAGAGGCCGAAGACCGCCTGCTGCCGGCATGCGCGGCGAGCGGGACCGCGGTCATCGTCAACCGGCCTTTTGCGCAGGCGAGCTTGTTCGGCAGGGTCAAGGGCAAGCCGTTGCCGCCGTGGGTCGCCGATTTCGACTGCACGAGCTGGGCGCAGTTTTTCCTCAAATACGTCCTGGGGCACCCGGCCGTGACGTGCGTCATTCCCGCGACCCGGCGCGCGGCGCATGCACGGGACAACATGCAGGCGGGCATGGGGCGATTGCCGGATGCGGCGACCCGCAGACGTATGGTGGAATATCTCGCCCGTCTTTGACGTTTGCGCGGCAAGCCGGCCGTGCGTAGGTAACGGCCGCCTTTCCACCACCCACCAAGGAGGCCCCATGTCAACGATGAAGAGAATGTCACGCGTCCTTTCAATCGCCGCTGCAATGGTGTTCGCGGCTGCGGCATTCGCGCAGGACAAGCGGCCGGGGTACGGCGCGCCCGTCAACCTCGCCACAGCGAAGAAGATGGCCGCCGGAGCGCTCGCCGAATGCCAGAAGAATCAGTGGAACGTCGCCGTAGCGGTCGTGGACAACCACGGCCTGCTGATCTACTTCGAGCGGCTCGACGACACGCAGACGGCAAGCTCGCAGATCGCCCTGGACAAAGCGCGGGCGGCCGCCATGTATCGGCGCCCGACCCGTGCGTTCGCCGACGCGATCGCCAAGGCCGGCCCGGCCGTTATGACCCTTCCCGGCGTCATCGCTTCTCCGGGCGGCCTGCCGGTTTTCGTCGGCGGCCGGGTCGTCGGCGGCATCGGGATCAGCGGCGTCACCGGAGACCAGGACGAGCAATGCGCGAAAGCGGGAATTGCCGCGATGTAAACCGATCTTGCACGCGCAAAACAGACGGGGCTGCGGCCCCGTTTGTTCTTTGCAGGAACTCGAGCCGTGAAATGCGGTCCTTTGGCGGGGCGCTTCCGCTCGACTCTCCCAGGCGCTCGACTCACCGCCCATATGACACATTCCCCGTCTTTTCGTATCGCGGCGCGCTTCGTGTTCCTCGCGGGGTGCCTCGCCGTCCTCGCAGGCTGCAGCATGATGCGCCTGGGCTACGGTCATCTCGACACGTATGCGGCGTGGAAAGCGAACGAGTATTTCGATCTCGACGCAGCCCAGAAGGACGAGTTTGCGCGGCGTTTCGACCGGCTCCACGAATGGCATCGATACCAGGAGCTTCCGGGCTATGCGGCTTTCCTGGCACAGACTCGTAAGCGACTCGAGCGACCGCTCCGCACGGATGACGTCGAGTGGTTCGTCGACGGCATCAGGGAACGCTACGAGCGTATCGTCATGCGCGCGGCGGATGACGCGGCAGCCCTGCTTTTCACCATCACGCCGGCGCAGCTCGACGCGTTGAGACGGCAATGGGACAAGGACAACCGGCGCTTCGCGCGCGAGTACCGGCTGAACGGAGCCGACGAGGACATCAAGCGCGCACGGGCACGGCGCACGCTCGAGCAGGTGCGCGACTGGGTCGGCAACCTCTCGCACGAGCAGGAGCAGCGCATCATCGCCATGGCGAATGCATTGCCGATAACCGAGAAGCTGCGCTACGAAGACCGCGTGCGCCGGCAGCGCGAGTTCCTCGCGCTCATCGCCCAGCGAGGCAATGATCCCAAAGTGTTTGCGGAGCGGTTGCGCACATGGCTCATCGAATGGGACAAGGGCCGCGCTCCGGAATACGAGCGGCGCTCGCGCGAGTGGGCCGCACAGCGCATGCAGATGGTAGTGGAGCTCGAGCGCATGCTGACGCCGCACCAGCGCGCGATCGCCCTCGGCCGCATCCAGGACTACGTAGAGGAGTTCACGCGACTGGCGCAGCAGCCAGCGCCCCGGACCGCCGCAAATTAGGCGCTGCTACAATAACGCGCGCTCCCGGAGCGAACGAGAAATCCGCCCATGCCTGCCTACGCGCGTCCCATCGCATCCAAGCTGCCGCAGGTCGGCACGACGATATTCACCGTGATGTCGCGGCTCGCCGCCGAGCACAACGCGATCAATCTGTCCCAGGGCTTTCCCGACTTCGACTGCGCGCCCGAGCTGCGCGCGCTCCTCGCCAAGTACCTCAATTCGGGCGTCAACCAGTATCCGCCGATGGCCGGCGTCCCGGCGCTACGCGAAGCGGTCGCTGAAAAGGCGGAAGCGCTGTACGGCGTGCGCTACGATGTCGAGCACGAGGTTACGATCGTCCCCGGCGCAACCTACGGCATCTTCACCGCGATCGCGTCGTGGATACGCCCCGGGGACGAAGTGATCCTCTTCGAGCCCGCATACGACAGCTATGCGCCTTCGGTGGAAGTCGCCGGCGGGAAGCCGGTGTACGTGCAGTTGAAGTTCCCCGATTACAGCATCGACTGGGAAGAGGTGCAGCGCGCGATCACGCTGCGAACCCGCATGATGATCCTCAACACGCCGAACAATCCCACGGCGAGCGTGTTCTCCGCCGAGGACCTGCGGGCGCTCGAAGGCCTGTTGCGCGACACAGATATCGTCCTCGTGAGCGACGAGGTTTACGAGCACATCGTGTTCGATGGCCACCGCCATCAGAGTGTTGCGCGCTTTCGGGGGCTCGCCGAGCGCAGCTTCGTGGTCTCGTCTTTCGGGAAGACTTATCATGTGACCGGCTGGAAGACCGGCTACGTGCTCGCGCCGCGCGAGCTGATGACCGAGTTTCGCAAGGTGCACCAGTTCAATGCGTTCGTCACCAACGGGCCGGTGCAATATGCGCTCGCCGAGCACATGAAGGACAAGGATGCGTATCTTTCGCTTGCCGCCTTCTATCAGAAGAAACGCGATTTTTTTCTGGAAGGCGTGCAGGGCTCGCGCTTCGTTCCGCTCCCCTCGCGCGGGACTTTCTTCCAGAATCTGCGCTACGATGCGGTGAGCGACGAGAAGGACGCCGATCTCGCGATCCGGCTCACCCGCGAATACGGCATCGCCTCGATACCGGTATCCGTGTTCTATCGCGAGCCGCCGCCGCACAAGGTTTTGCGTTTCTGTTTCGCAAAATCGGAAGAG